>CAZKWE010000079.1:0-19195 GCA_964556545.1 uncultured Campylobacteraceae bacterium
GACGCTTGATTGATTCTCAAAGATCGACAATAATATGTTTTTAAATAACACGAAAATGATGACTAAAAAGCCCTCTTTTTCAAGCTCGTTCTCTCAAACAAGGACGAAATTATATAGCAAAGATGCTTAAAGGAAGGTTAAACAGAAGGAAAAAATTATAAAATATGAATATATCCTGTTTGTGGCTCTATAGCTATGGTTATATTATCTCCACATCCGACATCCGTACATAATGTTATTTTACAAGTTGATGTAATAAGCTTATGATATCCTGATGACGGTAACTCATATGGCAAATTGTTAGGAAATGAATTAAATGGACGACCAAGATAATCAAAGCTTATATATTTAACATTAGATCTACAACCTCCGCTAAATTTTACATTGACAATGCCATACTCATTTCCAATATTTAATTCTTTTGTTGCATTTGAATCAGTATATTTTATTAAGTCTGTTCCGCTTGTTCCTCCTGTTAGGTATCGAATATCATCTAAAGGATTTTTTGCTATCTCATCACGATCAGGATTGCCTGTGTGATATCCTTTCCAATCTGAAAAAACAGTATATGACCATTTATTATCGCTTCCGCTATTTTTTGAAAATTTTAATTGCCACCTGCTCTTAAACCAAATCGGATCAGTTGTGTTAAACTTATCATCTATCATCGCAAGGTGTTTTGTATATCTTAAGCTACTTATAACTTGGTCTGCAGCTTCTTGCAGGTTGTCTCTTGTGAACCTTGGTGCCATTTGTGCTACTAATATGCCGACAACAACTATGACAAATACCAATTCCAGCATTGTAAAGGCATTCTTAATGAGTTTATCTTTTTTATCTTTTATATGAAAAAATAAAAATCCACCTTTTTGCACTTTTTATTCCTTATAATAGTAGTGAAAAAATTCACTACTATTATATCATAAATTTTTATATCTCTTCCGCCTTTTCAACATCATAAAGAATATCATCCATAGGATGCCTGTACATTGGCATGGCAAGTCTTTTTTCATCAAGTATATGACCGATAAAACCTATACTTCTACCTACTATAAAGAAAGAATTTAATGTTCCGCTTTTTATAAATTCATCTATCTCTTTTTCACTGTAGTTTAAAGCTCTCCACATATCAACCATCAATATACCGATAGTTCCGTCAACATTTAGTATGAGATTGTCTTTTTTGCTTGTTGTAAGTTGCTCAACCTCAAGAGCATAATCAAGAAGTGAAGTTGCAGGAAAATACTCTTTTGCAAACTGTTTAAGTCCCTCTACTCTCTTATCCGGATTTCTTAAAGATTTTATCCTGTGACCGATTCCCGGAATTGGAATACCCTCTTTTTTCATATAATTTAAAAATTCTACCGGTGTCATATTGTTGTCATTTGCATACTTAAAGTATTTAGCAGCCCCGTCAATTGCTCCGCCAAATCTTGGGCCTATAGTCAAAAGACCGGTAACAAGAGCCTCTACGACACTTTTTCCCGCTCTTGCGGTAACTTTTGCATTATGAGCGCCGCTGACAGCCGGACCATGATCTGCAACAGTTTTCAGTACCGTTTCTATAAAATCACTTGCCCATCTGGGATACTGTTTTTTAAACCATAAAAGTGCTATAACATCTCCGATAGTTTTACCTGTATCAGGTGTAGCGACAGAACTGATAGGAAATCCGGCATAAGTGGCTTCTTCTCCTCTGTCATCACTGATAGTACAGATAAAATTCTTCGGTCTTCTGTTTTGTGAAAAAGTTTTTACAACCGGCTCTTCTATTTCAGAAATAATTCCGTCATCTTTGAGTTTATTGTAAACTGCATTGATAGTCTTTGGAAGATCGTTAAAACTTTCAGGCACATAAAAACCTGCTTCTCTCATAGCCGCATTTTTTGCAATCGCAGTTTCCCGCTCAGCATTTGCACTTGCACCTGCATGTCCGAACTGAACTCCGCTGCTAAAGTATTGCGCTATAGTTCCTATACACCACGCAATGATAGGTTTTGTAATTTTTCCTGATTTTACCGCTTCAATTACCTTGTATTCTTCTGTTCCGCCTACTTCACCCAAAAGTATCATATACTTAACTTGTGGGTTATCTTGCATCCTTAAAAGATTATCTATAAAAGTTGAACCTACAAATCTATCTCCGCCTATCGCAACACCTTCTGCTATTCCGTCGGCATTAATAGAAATGATATTTGACATTTCATTAAAAAGACCACCGCTTCTTGTAACCAAGCCACAACTGCCTGCACGGTGCAATTTGGAATTTATAATATTTTCTATCGTTCCTCCGATATTCGCTATCTTAAAAGCTCCCGGTGCTATAGCTCCGACAGTTGCAGGACCTATTACCGTTATACCGGCTGTTCTTGCAGAATAATTCATAAATCTTGCCATTCTCTCAGGAATTCCTTCGGCCGTAATCATAATAGTTTTAAACTGTCCTTTTATGCCTATTGCTTCCATTGTTACATTGTAAGCTGTTCTAAAAGAGCCGAAATTTAGCAAAACATCAGCATTTGGAAAAGCTTTTGCGGCCTCCGGAGTGCTTTTAAAAACAGGAATCATTATTTCATTGTTGCCATAGAAAAATTTTTCAAACTTATTGTTGCTTGTAGGTGCAACTATGGCTGCAACTGACGGTTTTTCTCTGTCTATGGTATAATCATAATCAAGCATTCTTTGGATAGCAGTTTTGTTATTGTTCCAAAATATTGCCTGTGTATCTTTTGTAAATAGTGCACCCATTTTATTTCTCCTCCAATGCTATACGAACTATCTCGGTCACATGAGTTTCCGGACCGTAAACTTCTATATAAAGCCCTAATTTATCAGCTGCTTCTTTTATATCTTTTAAACCTTTTTTATAGTTAGGTCCGCCTCTTCTTACATATATCCTTACGCCTACTTCTTTTAATTTGTCTGCATATTTTTCAAGAGCTTGAATAATGCCTGTAAATGTTTTTGCTACATCTGTAAAATTTGCTATAGCACCGCCGATAATAAGAATTTTATCTCTGCCTTTTGGATCTTTATGTCTTGTCATAAGATCAAATATAGTCTCAGCATAAAATCTTGTCTCATCCGTAGTAGGACCACCACTGTACTCTCCGTAATTTGCCAAATCACTTACATCGGTCAAATCAGCAATAGTATCTGCATAAACAACACTTGCTCCTCCTCCGGCTACCATAGTCCATACTCTTCCCATCGGATTTAGTATAGTAAGTTTCAAACTGGCTCCGCTTTTTGCATCTGCTGCGGCTATAGCTTCTTCTTCCGGAGATTTTTTATCCATGCCAAACGGTGTTGGAAACTCTATCTTTCCCCATTTGTCTTTCATCAAAAAACTGGCTGTATCATCAAGTCTTGCAACAAGATCCAATATATGCATATCATTTTCTATCATTACCAATGGATTGATCTCCAAATATGCAAAATTCAAATCTTTGTAAAATTTATAAAACTGTTTTGCAAAAGTAATAAAAACTTCTTTTTTCTCAGCAGGGATATCTTGAGGAACATTTGCTCTTATAAGATGTTTTATATCCGTATCGCTTAAGTCTATGGGTATAACGGCTTCCGTTACTTTCTCACCCCATCCTTCTTCAACTTCCATACCGCCCTCGGCCGACATATAAAGCACATCATTTTCACCTACGGTAGTTGCGGCTATATAATACTCCTGATCCTGGGAATGCGGAGTAAAAGGTTCTACAATAAAATGAGTTAGAAAACCTTCCTCTCCCGAGATTAAAAGAGTTTCATGACTTCTTTTTTCATCTATCCATTTTGCGGCATCTTCAAGCATAACATCACCCGGTTTGTCAACTTTAAACAAAACCAACCCGTTTTTGCCTCTTTTGCCAAACAGCATATCAGGTTTTGCAACCAAAGGTTTTTGATTTAGCCATTCAAAACCATGCTCTTTTGCTTTTTTTCGCAACTCATCACCACTGCTTACAAGTACTGATTGAAAACCGTATTCAAAACCACTAAAATAATCATTCCAGTGCTTTGCAAACAGTGCTTTACCGTCATATTCGCGTATTGCTCTTTGAGCCATAACTGCTCCTTATTTTTTATAGTAATTATATTGTATGATTATACAATAATTAATAATAATTATTCAAATTTTAAATGGCTTTTTAAAAAATTTTACTCTATTTGTGTATTTTAGAAACAAACACTTTATATACAGGTTTTTTATAGTAACAAATGGTAACACTTTTACTATTGGGGCTTTTTTTGTGACTTAAAATATAACTTCCTCCGCTGTCAATACCGTAAAACTTCAGCCTCAGTGCCAAATCATTGTCATAAGAGTAAATTTTATCTATCTTCATCTGCTTTAATCTAAAAGCAATTTTCTTTGCAAAATCATACCTGTAAGTAAAATGTTTGGCAGGATTTGAGAGTAACAGATAAAGTGGTTTATTGAAATATATTAGTATAAAATTCACAACAAGAGTACTAAAAACAATACTAAAAAAAAACTTATGTAAAGTCCTTAGTTCAGGGATTCTTACTCTGTAACTCGATAAAAATGTTCTTACCATCAAAGGGGTCGATATGATAGCAAATGCAGCAAAATCCTCTAATCTTATTTTTTGCCTAAAAGAGAGAAGCAAAGAAAAAACAAAAGCAACAAACGATATAAACCAGAGTATATTTTTTTCCTCTTTTATCAAAATTCTATACTCGGTATAAAAAAAGTATAAAAATACAAAAGGAGAAAATATAGCACTGTAGATTGCTAAAGTTTCTACAAAATAATTTTTGGGTTTTCCCTCTGTATCAAATCCCCATATATACATACTTACTCCAAAAAGTATAAGTGAAAAACATAAAAGAGTATTATCTTTTTTGTAAAGTGAATAAAATACAAGGGCAAGATAAAATATAGAAAAAGAGTTATCAAATAAAAAAGAGAATGACAGCACAAAATATGCCATAATATATTTTTTACTTTCATACAAATATATAAAAAGTAAAGATAAAAATATCACAATACCTGCACTATTAACCAAAAGTGCGGCACTATTGGTACCCGGAAGCAACAAATAAACAATAATACTAAAAACCCTGTCACTTTTTCGTTTTAAATATTTTTTACTTAATTTATATAAAAGCACGGTACTGCCTATATGAAATACAACAAAAGGCACTCTCAATGCAAAGTCATTTTGTCCCAAAATTGATGTGGATAATTTTACCACATAATGAGTAAAAGAAGCGGACTTAAAAAAGATAACGGCTTCACCATAGCTTATGCTTAATGTTTTTATACCGTACAATAAAAACAAAACATGAATAAACAAAATAAAACTTATCAAAAAAGTTTCATTTTTAAATAGCGGATTTATCTTCATATTTTTAAAAAATTATCCAGTATCTTATATCCGTATTCACTCATAATTGATTCGGGATGAAATTGAACACCATAAATATCATGCCCTTTAACTTCAAGTGACATTATCTCGTCATCATCTTTACTGTAAGAAGTTATACTTATAATTTCCGGCACACTCTTTTTATCAACAACCAAAGAGTGATATCTTGTAGCTGTAAACTCTTTTGGCATATCATTATACAAGAGAGTTTTATTCTCATTTGTTATCACGGTAGAGGTTTTTCCATGCATCATATGTTTTGCTCTTATAATTTTTGCTCCAAAACTTTGGGCAATCGCTTGATGACCAAGACAAATACCGAGAATTGGTAATTTGTCTTTAAAATATGCTATACACTCCAAAGAGATACCTGCTTCATCGGGTGTAGCGGGTCCGGGAGAAATAATAATTTTTTCAGGTTTTAATTTCTCAATTTCTTTAATATCCATTTCATCATTTCTTATAACTTTCAAATCCGCTCCGAGTTCCAAACAGTACTGCACGATATTGTAAGTAAAACTATCATAATTATCTATCATAAGTATCATTGATAAACCTTCAATTCATTATATAAACTATCTCTCTCAACAGGAATAAACCCGCTATCTTTTATAAGATGTATAAATTCATTTATTTGCATACCATTGGCACTTTTTGCTCCGGCAGCTGAATTTATCGACTCTTTTTCTATCGTTCCGTCTAAATCATCTGCACCAAACTCCTGAGCAATGAGGGCCAAATTTACTGTTGAAGTTACCCAGTATGCCTTAATATGAGGAACATTATCCAAAACAAGTCTTGATATGGCATAAGTTTTTAAAATCTCCTGGGAAGTAGGAAAATTTTCAACTTTTAAATAATTATTTTCTTTTTGATATACCAGAGGAATAAAAGCATTAAACCCTCCGGTTATATCCTGTAGTTCCCTTATTCTTATCATATGATCTATCCTGTGGATTCTCTGTTCTATATGTCCAAAAAGCATAGTTACATTACTTTTTTTACCTTTTTCATGCCAGAGTTTATGAATCCTAAACCAATTATCAGAGGTTACTTTTCCTTTGCAAATCTTTTTTCTTATACCTTCATCAAATATTTCTGCTCCGCCTCCCGGCATTGAATCAACTCCGTTTTCTATCATCAAATCAATCATTTCTTCATAGCTCAGTGCATTTGATTCACTCAGAAAATTTACCTCAGCCGCAGTTAAAGCTTTTATGTGGAGATTGGGATATAACTTTTTTATCTTTTTAAAAATCCCAAGATACCAATCAATCCCTACCTTATCATTATGTGCAGAAACAATATGTACTTCTTTTATATTGTGGCTAATAGCATTTTTTACAATTTTAAGTATCTCTTCATGGGTCATAGTGTATGGATTTGGATTTTTTCTGTTTGCAGAAAATGCACAAAATTTGCATATATCTTTGCATTGATTTGTCGGATTTATATGTCTGTTGATATTAAAAAAACTTTTTTTGCCATATAGCGCTTCCCTTTTTTCATTTGCCAATTTGCCAAGCGTAAAAAGATCCATTTCATACAATGATAAAGCTTCATCAAAATTCAATCTTTCACCATTATTGATCTTTTTAATAATTTCTTTCATTATTTTTTACTCTCTTGATTTTATTTTTTGAGATTATACCAAAATTTAAAAAATATATAGATATAATACTTGATTATTTTATATAAGAGCACCTCTGCTGACTTATAAATTGTACAAGTTACCAAAGGTGTTTACAAAGGAATTACAAATGCTTAGTAGATTTCATCTGCAAGAGAGAGGAACGGATGTTAAGACGGAGGCAAGAGCAGGTTTTACGACTTTTTTAACTATGATGTATATAGTTCCGGTAAATGCCATCATTATGGGCAAGACCGGTATGGATATGGGTGCGATTATGAGCGCTACTGCTCTTATAACCATTATAGCTACCGTACTAAATGGTATATGGGCAAATACACCAATTGCCATGAGTGTAGGAATGGGACTTAATGCCTACTTTACTTTCGGACTGGTCTTGGGCATGAAACTACCTTGGCAAACTGCACTTGGCATTGTATTTATCTCAGGGGCTTTATTTGTCATACTCTCTTTTACAAAATTCAGAGTATGGGTAATGCAAAGTGTGCCGACTGATTTAAGGCGTGCCATAAGTGCCGGTATAGGAGCGTTTATAGCTTTTATAGGATTAAAACAAATGGGTATAGTTGTAGCAAATAAAGCAACATTGGTATCACTTGGAAATTTATCCGATCCAAATGTATTGCTTGGAATTTTTGGTCTTTTTATAGCTTTTGCATTTTTTAGCTGGAGAATCAAAGGGGCTTTTATACTTGCTATTTTGATAACATCTATAGTCGGATGGGCTTTTGGCATGGGAGAACTTCCAAAGCATATCTTTTCAATGCCGGCATCAATTTCTCCAATATTTTTAAAACTTGATATTGTGGGTGCGCTTTCACTCTCACTTTTACCTGTAATTATCACATTTTTGATAACAGATATGTTTGATTCACTTGGGACTCTTGCCGGGGTAGGATACAGGGCAGGACTTTTTAAAGATGATTCAAAGGAACTTCAAAAAACTCTTGAAGTAGATGCTGCTGCAACAAGCATAGGTGCACTTCTTGGTGTTTCAACAACTACAAGTTTTATAGAGAGTGCAAGCGGTGTTGAAGAGGGTGGAAGAACAGGGCTTACTGCAGTTTTTACAGGTCTATTTTTTATACTGACTCTTTTTATACTTCCTGTTTTTCAGGCAATCCCGGAAAATGCCATTTATCCGATACTTGTTATGGTCGGGGCTTTAATGTTCAGTGAATTGGAAAATATTAATTTCAAAGATATTCCAACTTCTATAGCCGCTTTTGTAACAACTTTAATGATGCCTTTGACCTACTCTATAACAAACGGTTTATCTTTAGGTTTCATAGCATATCTATTTTTACTTGTTATCAAAGGGGAGTTTGAAAGAATTAATATAGGTGTTATCTCTTTGGCAGTAATTGGCTCACTGGTATTTATCTTTCATTAAGGATAATATGCAATGATATTTTATAGCTATGATGAGTTTAGCAAAGATGTAGAGATGATGGCAAGCAAATTGCAAGAATATGGCTGCGATACGATCGTAGCCATAGCCAGAGGAGGTATGACTCTTGGTCATTTTCTCTCAGAGCATATGAGTATAAGAAATTTGTATTCACTAAACTCGATACATTACGACAATCAACAAAAACTTGAATATATAAAAGTTTACAATATACCCGATCTCTCAAAAGCAAAAAAAGTTGTCATAGTTGACGATATCATAGACAGCGGAGAGACAATGCATGAGATAACAAGACTTCTGCAGGAAAGATTTCCATCGGTTGAATTT
The DNA here is from genome assembly GCA_964556545.1 of uncultured Campylobacteraceae bacterium. Classification (GTDB taxonomy): domain Bacteria; phylum Campylobacterota; class Campylobacteria; order Campylobacterales; family JALSKU01; genus JALSKU01. The sequence continues at coordinate 8,783 of CAZKWE010000079.1, forward strand.
AAAAATGCAGCTATATTTTATAAACCAACTTCTATCATAAAGCCTGATTTTGCCGTAAAAGAGGCTAAGGGATGGATAGAGTTTTTTTGGTCGAAAGCGAAGAATTAGTGCAAGACAAACTCCGATACAAAATAGAAGATTTGATAGAAAAAAATGCTGATGATTTTGAAATATCCAAGGAGATAAAAAACAGTATCAAAGAATACCTTGAGTGTATCGGAGATATTTTTAAAGAATCACAAGGTAAAGATTTTCTTGTAAAGCATACCAAAAAAATTGATGAATTTATTACAATTGCTTACAAATATATCTTAAGGAAATATTTTGGAGATTATCTTCCTTTTCAAAGTCAAATCCCTATAGCCGTGACGGCACTTGGAAGCTATGGAAGAGAACAACTTTGTATATACTCCGATATTGATATCATGATTATTTATGATGAAATACCAGGGTACAATCTTGATAAAATCATCTCTTCTCTTTTGCATGTATTTTGGGATGCCGGTTTGAAACTCGGACACAGAACCCATATGATAAAAGATATATTTGAAGCATCCAAACAGGATATTACCATAAAAACGGCAATGATAGAGGCTAGATTTTTATGCGGTTCAAAAATCACCTGGATGAAAGCTACAAATGAATTTGATAAAATACGAAGATACAAACAAAAAGAATTTATTCTCAAATTAAGACAATATAACAAACAAAGATATAAAAAATTCCAACTTGATATGGAGCCAAATATAAAAGATGGTGTAGGAGGATTAAGAGATGCCAACTCTCTTTTTTGGATAGCCAATATACTTCATAATGTTAAAAATACAAAAGAGTTAATACCAAAATATATAAGTGAAAACGAACATAGAGAGTTTAGAATGGCTTTAGAGTTTTTATACAGGGTTCGTTCGGCTCTGCATCTGAGTTCAAAACGAAAAAATGATACCCTGAATTTGGAAAATATTCCGGAAGTAGCAAAACTTCTTGGCTTCAAAGATAGCAGATTTAAATCAGCACAAAATCAACTTGTATATCAAACTCTGCACTCTTTATGGACTATCAAAACAACAACAAAACTTCTTATAAAAAAATTGACCAAATCCATACTTTTTGATAAAAACAATATACAAAAACTTAGAAACTCATATTTTAACAACCATATATATATTTGCAATGACAGTGTAATTACGACTCTTGACAAAAAAGGAAACAGTTATATAAATTTACTAAAAGAAATTTTACCCCTGATGAATAATGATTTTGATTATGATATCAGCTACATAAACTATCTTAAAAAAACAAAACTTACCAATAAAACTTCAAAAGAGGCATACAGGCTAAAAAAAAGTATTTTCCATAAAAAGTATCTTTATTCTATTTTTTATGCACTTTATCAGGCAAATATACTTCATCAAATATTTACACCTTTTAAAAAAGTATTGAATTTACCTCAGTTTGACGGATATCACAAATATCCGGTAGATATACACTCTATGTATGCTCTTTATCATTTGGAAAATATAAAAGAAGAATTGATAAAAAAACTTTTTTTTGAATTGGAAGATGAAGAACAGGCGCTTCTGAGACTTGTAATATTTTTTCACGACATTGGAAAAGGAAGAAAAAAAGATCACAGACAAATAGGAGCTGCGATACTGAAAAACCAGGCAAAAAAACTAAACTTTTCAAGCAGACTCATAGAAATAGGAGCAACACTTGTAAAATACCATACTGACATGAGCAATACCGCAAGCACAGAAGATATATACAGTGAAAAAGTTATACTCTCTTTTGTTTCAAAACTCAAAGACAAAAAAATACTAAAAATGCTTTATATACTTACTTATTGTGATATGAAAGCAGTTAACAAAAAAATATACTCCCCCTTCTTTGCTTCACTTTTAAAAGAACTTTATTTTATATCTCTTGATGCTTTTGAAAAAGAGGAACTTATAGACGAGACTTCCGGAAGACTGAAAAAAGAAAATACCCTTAAAAAAAGTAATGATTTTTTAAATTTGCCATCAAAACTTCAAAAAGATATACTATCCATAAATTCAAATATATTTTTTATCAAACACAATCCTTTACAAATTATACAAATTTCAAAATGGGCTAAAAAGTTAAAAGATAAAAAATATGACTACAAGATAGATACCGCTTCTCATTTGAGTATTACCATTATACGCAAAAATGAACTTAATTTAGGCTATATGCTTGGAAAATTAAGTTCATTCAATGTAGCAAGTATGGATATTTTTAAACTTTTTGACGATATAAAATATTTTAAGATAAATTTTTTGGAAAATATTAACGAAGATGATATTTTATACATTAAAGAGATTATAAAAAACTCTTTTGATATGGATAAAAATATCTCATATAAAGTACCGCTTATATATGAAAATGAATTGATATTTGATTGTAATCATTCTAAAACTTATGCTAAAATGGCACTTCACACAAAAGATCAAAAAGCCATCATAGCTCATATAATTTCTATATTTGACAGTTTTGGAGTTGATATATCAACTGCAAAGATACAAACTATAAAAAATAGAACTCACAATCTTTTTTTAATAGAAAAAAACGGAAAATTTTGTAATAATTTGGATAAAATAAAAGATAAAATTACAGGAAAAGAAAAATGTGCGGAATAGTAGGATATATCGGGGAGAGGGAAAAAAGAGAAATTATACTTGACGGACTTAAAGAACTTGAATACAGAGGATATGACAGTGCCGGTATTGCGATACTTAGCGACAATGAAATAATCCACTTTAAAGCTGTAGGAAAACTTAAAAATCTTGAAGAGAAAACAAAAAATTTTAAAAGCAGCGGTTTCGGACTTGCTATCGGTCATACAAGGTGGGCAACACACGGAAAGCCAAACGAGATAAATGCCCATCCCCATTTTGGCAAATACTCTTATGTCATACACAATGGAATTATAGAAAATCATCAGGAATTAAAAAAAGAGTTGCAAGAAAAAGGATATAGTTTTTTGTCCCAAACAGATAGTGAAGTTATCGTTCATCTTTTTGAAATGTATATAAACGAAGGGAATGAGCCATTTAGTGCTTTTGAAAAAACTGTAAAGAAACTTCAAGGTGCCTATGCGATACTTCTTATAAGCAAAGCAGATAAAGAGAAAATCTTTTTTGCAAAAAATTTGGTTCCTTTGATAATAGGAAAAAACGATAAAGATGAGATATTTTTCAGCTCCAGTGATGCTCCTTTAATTGGAAATGCAACCGAGGTTGTATATCTTCATGATAAAACATACGGATATGCCAAAAAAGGTAAAATTATCTTATATCAAGATGGCATAAAACAAAAATTGGATTTGAAACAACTCTCTATATCCAAGCTCTCTGCCCAAAAAGAGGGGTATAGATTTTTTATGGAAAAAGAGATATATGAACAAAGCACTGTAGCAAGTGAAACTTTAATGGGTAGAGTTCAAAAAGATGAAATTATTTTTGATGATATAAAAGATAACTTTTTTGATGAGATAAAAGAGATAAAGATATGTGCATGCGGTACCAGCTATCATGCGGCACTTGCTTCTTCGTATCTGTTTGAAAGAGTTTCAAAAATTAAATGCAGTATTGAAATCGCCAGTGAATTTAGATATAAAGAACCATTGTTGCAACAGGACACTCTTTTTATAGTTATTTCCCAAAGTGGAGAAACAGCTGATACTTTGCAGGCTTTAAAGATGGCAAAACAGGCAGGATTGAAAACTTTGGCAGTTTGCAATGTCGATAATTCTTCAATCGTTAGAATAAGTGATAAGACTTTACTTACCAGAGCCGGCATAGAAAAAGGAGTTGCAAGTACAAAAGCTTTTACTACCCAGCTTGTAGTTCTTTGGATGCTCTCTTTGAAACTTGGTATTTTAAAAGGTCATTTAAAAGAAGAGGTGCTTCAAAAGGAGATAGAAACTTTACTGAAAGTTCCATCTGTTTTAAAAGTTGACAACAAAATCCATGAAAAAATAAAAAGACTCTCAAAAAGATACCTTCACGGACACGGTTTTTTCTTTATAGGTAGAGATCTGTTTTTTCCGCTGGCACTCGAAGGTGCTTTGAAACTAAAAGAGATAAGCTATCTTCATGCCGAAGGATATCCCGCAGGAGAAATGAAACACGGACCTATAGCATTGGCCGATAGTGAACTTTTCACAGTTGCACTGATGCCGAAGACTTTGTTGTATGATAAAGTAAAAAGTAATGTTGAAGAATTGAGTGCCAGAGATGCTACCATCCTGGCTTTAAGTCCGATAGAATTTGACATAGCTGATGACTTTATCAGGACAAAAGGATATAACCACCCAATGCTGGAATTTTTTGAAATGAGTGTTATTGTGCAGCTATTGGCTCTTGAAATATCAGTAAGACTCGGAAATGATGTAGATATGCCAAGAAATTTAGCCAAAAGTGTTACTGTAGAATAAAAACAAAAGTACTATAAAAAATATTGTTGCCTGCATAAACAATAGATATAAAAATATTTTTTTGTAAATAGAAAGCAAACTTGTCACAATATATACGGATAAAAACCAAAAAGGAGTTCTAAGATTTATAATATGAGCTTTAAATTCCAGTAGCATCAATATCGGTGTATCCAAAATATCACCGATTTTCAGCAAATGCAAAATAAGCTCCAAAGGATAAAATACTGTAAACAACATAGATAAAAACGGGGAAAGAAGCTGGGATAAGGCAAAAACAGGAAATACAAAATGCACAATCGGCTGCATCAACAAATATACCCAAAAGTTTATCATGATAAAGATTTGCCATGATTTTAAGTATTGGTAATAGTGCAAAAACAAAAAGATATAAAATACTCCGCTTATAGAAAACCAAAAAGCTATATTAAAAATCAATTCCGGGAAAAATGCCAAAAGTATTAAAACTGTCAAAAGAATGGTTTGAAAAGAAAAAATATTTATATACCTTATATAAAAAAAATATCCGACTACCATCATCACATATGCTCTTAGTAAAGAGGGGATAAAATTCAAAAAATACAAATATAAAAACAATAATGCCAAAGAGAGTATCATCAAGTCTAACATTCTGCTTCTATAAGGAAAAAATTTATCTTGAAATATTTTGTAAACAGGAGTCAATATTAAAAAAATCAAAAAAGATAAAACTCCAAGATGAAATCCGCTAATTGCTACAAGATGTGAAATACCGAGCAAACTTACTTGCTTTCTTATATCCTTATCTATCTTTTTTGCAAAAAACAGTGCGGCAAAAAGCTCTTTTGTGATTTTGTTTTTATGCTGAGAGGATATAAAATATTGCATTTTCTTTTTTATGTTATTATTTTTATCAGGTAAAATCCCTATATGATATATGGGCAGAAAGCCTCCTTTTAAATATCTATAAAAAGTCAGTTTTTTTGTTGATATTTTGCATTTTATAAACTTATTTTGCAAATTTGGCATATTTTTTTGCCATGCAAGACCAAAAAAACAAATACCGTTTTTCATTTTTAACCGTAAAATTTGATACTCTTTGCCCTTTTTTGTTCTTTTTGGATATTGAGATATAACTTTTAGGGTTGTTTGATAATATTTTGAGGATTTTAACTCTTTAAAATTTTGATAGTATAAAAAAAGATTTACAAAAAAAATTAAAATTAAAACAAGAGCAATGATAAAAAAATGTTTTTTATCAAGCTCCAGCTTTTCCAAATTACAATCCTGAAGGTATCTCTATCTTTGCCTCTTTAATATCTTCATAAACTATTTCGACCGGCATTGCTCCTTTGTCTACAAATCTTGTACAATTTTTTTGAAATACAAGATCAGCAACACCAACCGGACCGTTTCTGTTTTTTCCTATGATTATTTCGGCATCCTCTTCAGGCTTGGCAAAAAAATTACTTTTGTACTCTTTACCTTCATTTCGGGCTTTCATCTCTTTTTCTTTCTCTTCCCTTACTCTATATACATCATCACGGTAAACAAAAAGTATAAGATCCGCATCCTGCTCTATGGCACCGCTTTCTCTTAGGTCGCTAAGCATTGGTCTTTTATCACTTCTGCTCTCTAAACTTCTGTTTAATTGAGATAGAGCAATAATGGGTATATTTAACTCTCTTGCAAGAAGCTTTAATCCTCTGCTTATCTCTGAAACTTCCAAATGTCTGTCTTTGTTGCCGCTTGAACTCATAAGTTGAAGATAATCTATAATAGCAAGTGAAATTTCGGGATGATTTGTTTTTAGTTTTCTAAGCTTGCTTCTTACATGGTGTATATCAACAAGACCGTTATCATCAACAAAAAGTTTAGATTTGCTCATCTCATCCATTGCACTTGAAAGCCTTGAAAATTCATCATCACTCAAATCACCTATCTTTAACTTTTGTAACGGGATGGAGGTAATAGAGCTAAGCATTCTAAGCATTAACTGTTCAGAGGGCATTTCAAGTGAAAATATAGCAACTCCAAGCTTGTCTTTCAATGCCTTTTCGGCCAAATTCAGTGCAAAACTTGTCTTTCCCATTGCCGGTCTTGCCGCTATAATGATCAAATCTCCTTCTCCGAAACCTGTTGTTAATTCATTTAATTTTCTAAAACCGGTATCAACTCCCACAACTCCTTCGTTGCCTCTTTTTTTCATCTGTTCTATATGTTTCAGAGTTGCTTCAACGATATCCGGTGAATCCCTAAAGTCACTGCTATTGGCTTCTTCGGTTATTTTATAAAGTTTTTGCTGTACAATATCCACTACATCAGATGAGGGCATATCTTTTTCAACCGCAATCTCTTTTATATCACTTGTCAAAGAGAGCAATTCTCTCTTTATGGCTTTATCTTTTATCTCTTCGACATAAGCGGAAGTATTTGAAAGAGGATTTGATGAGAGAATCTCAAGAAATGCTTCTTCGTCAAAACTGTTTTTTTGGTGAAGCTTTTTCTTTAAAAATTCTTCATCTATCGGTTTTTCTTCTCTTTCGCATTCAAGCATAGCTTCAAAAAGATGCTTATGAAAAGGAAGATAAAAGTCTTTCGGACTTAATTTTTCAGCAACATTCTCAAAAGTGGCAGGATCAAATATAATGGAACTTAAAACCGCTTTCTCAAGATTTACACTGTTTAAAGCATCAAACATTTTCTTCCTCTCTTGCAGCAAGTTCAACTTCTTTTACAAATCTATCTACCAAATCTTTTTCATCAAGCTTTGCTATAATTTTACCTTTTTTTATAATAAGACCGCTTTCTTTTCCGTATGCTATGGCAACATCGGCACTTTTTGCTTCCCCGAGAGCATTAACCGCACACCCCATAACCGAAATATTTAAAGGAGTTTTTATATGTCTAAGTCTCTCTTCCACTTCAGCCACGGCTTTTACAAGGTTAGCTTCAATTCTACCGCAAGTCGGACATGAAATGATATTTAATCCCTCTTTTACCATTCCGCTATCTTTGAGTATCGCTCTTGCAACTTCTATCTCCTTTTCAAGTTCTCCGGTAATTGAAATTCTAATCGTATCTCCTATACCCTCAAGAAGCAAGGTGCCAAGAGCTATGGAAGATTTAATCGTAGAATGAAAAAGAGTCCCGGCTTCCGTAACACCAAGATGAAAAGGACACTCAGTTAAAGGCCTTAAAGTTCTATATGCCTCCACCGTTCTTGCAACATCACTTGCCTTTAGTGAAACTTTAAAATCAGTAAAACCCAAATCCTCAAGATATTTTATATTGTACAAAGCTGACTCGACCATACCTTTGGCACTTTGGCCGTATCTGTTTTCAAACTGTTCTTCAAGACTGCCTGAATTTACTCCGATTCTTATGGGTATTTTTCTGTCTTGACATGCTTTTACAACTTCTTTTACTCTGTTTTTATCTCCGATATTTCCGGGGTTTATCCTGATGGCATCTACCCATTTTGCGGCAATCAGAGCAAATCTGTAATTAAAATGTATATCTGCTACCACAGGAAGAGAGCTTCTCTTTGTAATCTCTTCCAAAGCATATGCATCCTCATATTCGGGAACTGCTACTCTGACTATATCGCATCCTGCAAAATGAAGTCTTTTTATCTGTTTCAGTGTAGCTTCAATATCGGCAGTCTTTGAATATGTCATAGATTGAACCGATATCGGAGCATTTCCGCCTATTGCAACATTACCTATAAATATTTGTCTTGTTTTGTATCTTTTTATCATTTTTTACCTTTTGGCATATTAAATACCCAACCAAAGATTTATTATACAGAAAAAAAAATTAAGAAAAGGATATGGGATCCATATCAATTTCCAAATGAGCTTGTTTGCATCTTGAAATGGTTTGCAAAAGTGCTTTTGAAGAAGTGGATCTTAAAAGTATATGATATCTGTATTTTGAAGCGATTTTTTTTATATTTGCTTCTCCGCTTCCTACTATCTGCACATCTTTTTGTAAATTTCTTTTTAAACAATCAACTGTATATGCGGTTAAATCATTTGCTTTTTTTTGATCTTTGTGAGAAATTAAAATTCTTGCCAATTTTTTAAAAGGGGGATACAAATCTTTTCGGTATTTTAACTCATCTTTTAAAAACAGTTCAAAATCATTTATGTATTTTTTAAAAAACTCTTCATTTGAAGTTTGCAAGATGACTTTACCGGTATCTGCTCTCCCGCTTCTGCCTGCTATTTGTATGGATAGCGAAAGAGCATTTTCTCTTGCACGAAAATCATTTTGTGCCAGCAAAGAGTCAATTCCAAGAATCACCGAAAGTCCGATACCCTCATAGTCATGGCCTTTACTAAGCATTTGTGTTCCGACAAGTATATCAATTTTTCTATCGTTAAATTCTTTTAAAACTCTATTTAATTCTCTTGTGCTTTTAATGGCATCTCTATCAAACTTGGCAATATTTGCGTTTGGAAAGATAGCTGATAATTTTTCCCTGACTTCTTCAGTACCCATTCTAAATGAGCCAAGATGAGTACTTTTGCACTTTGGACACTCTTTCACAACTCTTTGTATATATCCACAGTAATGGCAGACAAGAGCATTTTTATCTTTGTGTAAACTCATACCTACCGAACAAAACGGACATTTGACAACTTCACCGCAATCAAAACAGCTTATATACTTAAAATTTGCTCTTGTCGGTAAAAAAACTATTGCCTGTTTTTTCGTATGCAATATTTTAAATATTTCACTGATAATATTTGGGGATATTTCAACGGAATTTTTTTCATATATATACTGTTTTTTTAATCCTGCAAAACTTCCTTCTATCCTGAAAGTAGGATATTTTTGATAACTTGAGAGTGACGGAGTGGCAGAACCTAAAATAACTTTGCATTGTAAAATTTTTCCAAAATATACAGCAAGATCTCTTGCATTGTATCTTGGACGGGAATTTGACTTGTAAGAATAATCATGCTCTTCATCAACCACTATAAGTCCGAGATTTCTAACAGGCAAAAACAGTGCCGATCTTGCTCCTGCTACTATTTTGATACTTCCCTCTTTTAATGAAGATAGGATATTTTCTTTTTTCTTTTTTGTTATCTTGGAATGCCAAATGGCAACTTTGTTTTCAAATACATCTTCAAGTCTTTTTTGCATTTGGGCTGTCAAAGAAATTTCCGGCATCAAAAATATAACACTCTTGCCTTTTTTAAGGGTTTGTGCTATTTGATGAATGTAAATTTCGGTTTTACCGCTTCCTGTATCTCCAAACAATAAAGATATATCATTTTTTTCTATAAAGCATAAAGCTTCTTTTTGTTTTGATGACAACTCTTTCAAAGCAAACTCACTCTCATTTGTTTTAAAAGGATTGTTATGCGTTTTCTTTTCAAAAGGCATAAAAAGAGAGTAAGCATCACCTAATGAACAAACATAATACTCACTGATAAATTTTACGATTTTTTGATAATTTGGAGGAAAAAAAAGATTTGATACGGCAAAAATCTCTTTTGTATCAAAAGATGGTTTGCTAACTTCTGTTAAAACAACAGCTTTTTTTATACTGTTTCTAAACGGAACTTCTACCAAATCTCCTGAAAAACATAAATGTCTGCTTTTATAAACCAAAGGATCAAGAGGAGAATCAAGCAGTGAAACTTCGTAATGGTATATCATTTGTCCTATTGGGCTAACTGTTTGCAATCATTTATTGTATGGTCGCAGTCAAAACTACCGGTTGTAGAATTGTAATCAAAACTGACATTTTTATCGTGCGTGATAAAAAAAGCATACTTGTTTGTCGCAGTTTTTACCCAATGACCATCTGAAGAGAGTTTGGAATATATAGGATATTCCAAAATATTGGAACTGTTTGCATCATTAAAATAAAAAAGTTTTTGATCATTTACATTGTAAGTAGTTACATTATCAAGCTTATCCGGATAAGGAGTGCTGTCTCCTTTTAACATATTTCTTGA
>CAZKWE010000080.1:0-22647 GCA_964556545.1 uncultured Campylobacteraceae bacterium
TGATATGTATGGAAACTTGACTTACTCTTTTATAGATACTGTTAAAGTTTTACATCCATACTATACTTTAAGAGGTATAGGTGGTCTATTTTATCTCATAGGTGTGTTTATGTGGGCATATAATATCTACAAAACATTTGCGGCTGGTAGAGTGCTTGAAAAAGAACCTGCTTATACATCCCCTATGGCATAAAAGGAGGTTGATATGTTTCATTGGTTAGAAAAAAATCCGTTTTTCTTTACGGTAGCTGCATTTTTAGTGATGGCTTATGCAGGTTTTGTTACGATCTTGCCAGATTTTGCTAAAGAGTCAAGACCGATCGTAGGTAAAAAACCTTATACAATTTTACAAATAACAGGAAGAGAAGTTTATATTCATGAGGGCTGTGTATCTTGTCATTCTCAAATGATTAGACCATTTAAGAGCGAAACTGATAGATATGGAAAATATTCTCTTAGTGGAGAGTATGCTTATGATAGACCATTTCTTTGGGGTTCGGAGAGAACCGGTCCGGATTTGCATAGAATTGGAAATTATAGGACAACAGATTGGCATGAAAATCATATGATGAAACCTACTAGTGTCGTTCCTGACAGTATTATGCCGGCATATCCACATCTTTTTACTATCCCGGCTGATTTAGATACCGCTTATGCCGAAGCATATACGGATAAAACAGTTTTCGGAGTTCCGTATGATAAACCGGGTATGCCAAAACTCGGAACTTTAGCTCAGGCAAAAGCTGAAGCATTGAATGAGGCTAAAAAAATAGCGGCAGATATGAAAAATAAAAAAGTAAAAGATATGGTTGCAAACGGAAAAATTCCTGAAATTGTAGCTTTAATTGCCTATATGAATGGGTTAAAATAGCAAAGGATTTAACTTGGAGATAGAACATATTAGAGAATTGCAGGCATATGGATATATTGGATTAGTTATATTTTTAACTATTATTTTATATGCTTATATACACCATCTCTATAAAACCCAAAGAAGTGGAGAAAGAGATTATGAAAAGTATTCAAACCTTGCTTTGCATGATGATATAGATTCTACTCCGGTTGAACAACATACTAAAGATGAAAAAAAGAAGGAGCAAATTAAATGAAATGGTTTAATGATAATGTAAATATACTTGCTCTGATCGGTGCTGCTGCTATTATCATATTGACTGTTTTTGTAGCAGGCAAATATATTAGGCAGATGAAGACCGATAAGAGTACGGGCGATTTAACAGGTGAAGAGTGGGATGGAGTAGGAGAATACAATAACCCTGTTCCTACAGGTTGGGGAATGGCATTTGTAGGTACCATAATATGGTGGGCATGGTATGCATTGTCCGGATATCCGCTTTGGTCATTTTCACAAATAGGGCAGTGGAATGAAGAGACTCAGGCTTACAATAAAGCTTTTGAAAAAAAATGGGCTAATGCTGATAAAGAAACTCTTAAGAATATGGGTGAAGGTGTATTTATAAATGACTGTGCACCTTGTCATGGAATTACAGGTGATGGTCTTGGGGGAAAAGCTCAAAATTTTGCTCATAGATTTACAAAAGCCCAAGTTCTTGATGTTATCAAAAGAGGCTCAGCTGCACTTGGAGATAAAAAAATAGGTGACAATAAAGGTCAGCTCGGATATGCTCTTGGCGAAATGCCTGCAGGAATGGCAAGCGGAGACAGTGCAAATGCAATTGCTGAATATGTTGCAGGCGGTCTTAAAGGTACAGCTCCCGCCGGATTTGCTACCTGTGCAGGATGTCATGGTCAAGATGGAACCGGTAACGGTGGCACAGCTCCGAATTTAAAAGCTTATGATGAAACATTGGTAAAAAATGTTTTAACTTATGGTAAGCATGGAATGCTTGGTAAAATGCCGGCGATAAAAGGCTTGTTGTCTAACATACAAGAAAAAGCTGTTGCCACCTATGTAGATACATTAAGACAATAGGAGTGTGAAATGAGATTAAATGAAGAAAATCCGACAAGAAGATTGTGTTTCAACCTAAATGGCTTAATGGGTGGCTTGATTGCTACAGTTTTACTTTTGTCAATATTGGTTGGTTTGACTATATGGGATATTAAAGTCCAAAAAGCAAATGCTGAGACTTTTTATAAAATTAAAGATCCTCAAAGTATTCAGTTTAAAAGTGATGATAATGTCAAGCATTATGAGCTTGTAAAATAAAAAGGAGTTAAAATGGGAGATTTGTTATATAAATTATCAGCTTGGGGCTTAGTGCTTACAGCTATAATATCGCTATGGGCAGTTTTGACTCCGCATCATCTGTTTTTAGGTTGAGTGTTGATAAAAAAATATTACAACGGGTGGCTTGTTGCCACCCTTTTTCTTTTATCTGTTTTTACAACATTGCATGCTAATGCTTCTCTTGTAGTTTGTAATGATGGGTTGGTAAACGACAGAGCAATAGGCGAAATAAAAAAGATAGGTAAAGAGATTAGAGAAAAAACCGGTATCTCCATATATCTGTGTGTTAAAAAAAGTATAAACAATCAAAAAATAAAAATTTTTGAAAATAAATTATCCAAGAAATTAAAAAAACCTTTTATATTGCTTGCAATGGCTGCAAATGAACAAAAAGTTGATATTTTAACTTCTTCTCAAACACATAATCTAATCGATATAAATGATATATTAAGTCCTTTTAGCGGTACGATTATACCGATATTGACTGAAAGAAAAGGTGAAGATAAGTATTCTGCGGCAATGTTAAACGGTTATGCCGATATAGCTGACAGAGTTGCAAAAAAGACTGGTATCAAATTAAATTCAAGTATCGGTAATACAAACAGAATCTTAATAAATATTTTAAGAGTTATAATTTATGGATCTTTTTTGTATTTTGTTGTAATCTATATTAAAAGAAAATATTTTTATAAAAGAGAGAAAAAGAGTGAAAAATCAAAATAAAAGTTTTTGGCCTTACGGTATAACGATAGCAATTTTGGCTGTTGTGGTTATGGGTGCGGGAACAATTATGATAGCTTTAAAGCATCCTGTACAGATGGATGAGGCTTATATGAAAAAATATCAAAAAGTTGATTCTCATATAAATGAGATAAAAAAGTCTGAAGAGCTTTTTAAAAAGCAGTATTATGTTGAAATATCAAATAAGCATTTTACGATAGGTAAAAACAGACTGATTATAAATGTTAAAGACAAATATACAAACAGACATGCGGATAATCTCTTAATTAAAGTTAAAATAACAAGACCTGATGATGATACACATGATATAAAATTATCCTCAAAAGAGAAGGGAGATAAGTATATTTTTCCCGATTTTTATATAAAAAAACCCGGAAGATGGATTGTGCTTGTTGATATCAGTAATGGTAAAGTAAGCGCTTATTATCAAAAAGAAATTGATACCGTTGAAAAGCTTTAAAAGACCACTATACTGTGGCAATACCCGCAAAAGCATAGCTTTGGATAAGATTTAAAATATAAATAACCGGTTAATTTAAGAGCAATTACTCTTTAAATGCTTGCAGCCCAATTCCAAAACGGAATAATTTCGTATTCTATTTCATTTTCACAAAATCGATCCTCATTTCCCAAACTGATAATGAATACTTTTTTAATATTGAGTTTTTTAAAGGCTTTTTTTCTTTTAACTATTTTATTTCTTAAAAGAGCAGGTGGCATAAATGCGATACATAAAATTGCCATGTTTTCTTTCGGTAAATAAAAATCCATATCATCAGTATAATATACAATTTTATCTCTTTTATAAATTTCAAGAAATACTATATTTTCAAATCTTTTTATAAAATCCTTTTCAAAACTGATAGCATTTTTTATAGTAAAATCTATCAGAAAAATCTTTTTTGCAGCTTTTGGATAGTTGTATTTGTCAAGAAACAGTATAATTCTTCTTTGTTTTAAATCCTCAACTAATTCGTAAAACATATCTTTAGAAATTTTAATTTCTTTTTTAATTTTTCCGAAAACACCATAAAGTGAGACAGGCATGGATTGAAGTTTGCTTAAATGCTTCAATATGTAAAGTTGCTTTTTATTTTGTGATATAAGCATAGTAATATCCTGAAGATATCGAATTTTATCAACTTCATTGATATGGGATATTGAAGGGAATGTGCCATTGTTAGCATAAGAATTAAATATATTTTCTATTTTGGAATTGCTTCTTTCAAAAGCAATAAACTCTTCAAAATCAAGTGGAAAAAAATTGATACATTTAAAACCTTTATAATGATACTTATAGTTTGTAGTGATAATGATTTCATCACATTTGGGCAAATCAAAGGAAAAATCAAAGTTTTCCAATATAAGTAATTTTATATTTTTTCTGTATATATAATCTTTGAGATTTTGTTTTATGATATCTTTTTCCAGTCTTATATCTTTAAAATCAATATACAAATAATCACTACTTTTGTAATTTTGCATATGAGAATACAAAAGATAAGTAACACCACTTTTCGGAGAGTAGTGAATAATTACTTTTTTTGAAGTAATTTGAGTTTTTCTATTGATATAGCCTATCTTTTTCGGTTCAAAATCATACAATATATCTAATTGTGATAAACCCATAATTTCTCCTTCGGGTACTTAAGTACTTATAGATATCATAATATAATACTTTTCCTTAAAAAAAGGAAAAGATAAGCAATTATTTAGCCTAAATGTGTAAAAGTTATTGACTAATATCAAACAATAAAGTATAATCACACTTCCAAAATAGTCGCATTCGTTGCGACAAGTTCTTTTATAAGGTTAGCCACAATGGAAAAAATACGACTTAAGCTAAAGGCTTATGATCATAGAGTATTAGATAGATCAGTTGCAGCAATCGTAGAAGCTGTTAAAAGAACAGGTGCCGAAATTATCGGTCCTATGCCTATGCCTACTAAGATAAAAAGATATACAGTTCTTAGATCTCCACATGTAAATAAAGATTCAAGAGAGCAATTTGAGATGAGAATTCACTCGAGATTGATTGATATCGTATCAGCGACACCTGATACTATTGATTCACTAATGAAGCTTGATCTTGCTCCTGAAGTTAATGTGGAAGTAAGAGCAATGGGTGCAAAGGGGTAAAATATGGAATATATCATACAAAAAATAGGAATGAGCAGAACTATTGGTGTTCCTAGTGTTCCGGTCACACTTTGCAAAATAGTAGAAGCCAAAGTATGTGAAGTCAAAGAAGATAAAAAAGCTATAGTAGCATATAGTGATGGAAAAAAGACGAATAAAGCCATACAGGGACAACAAAAGAAATATAATCTTTCAAAAGAATTTAATAGATTTGTTACTCTTCAAGTTTCTAATGAAGAAGCGGGAGATTTAGATCTTTCTCCTTTAAAAGAGGCAAAAAAAGTAAAAACTACTTTTAAAACAAAAGGTAGAGGATTCAGCGGTGTTATGAAAAGATGGAATTTTGCCGGCGGTCCCGGAGGACATGGTTCAAGATTTCACAGAGCTCCCGGATCAATAGGCAACTGCGAGTGGCCGGGCCGTGTGCAAAAGGGTAGAAAAATGCCCGGACAATACGGAAATACTCAAGTGACAGTAAAAAATGAAGTTATAGAGTTTGATGAAGAAAACGGTATCCTTGTTTTAAAAGGTGCTATAAGCGGTTCAAACGGAAGAGTTGGTAAGATAAGGATAATTAAATGAGTAAAGCCATTGTGTTAAATGATAAATTAGAAAGAGCAAGCGAGCTTGAACTTCCAAAGAATTTTGGAGAAATCAACTCCAGCAATTTGTATCTTTATGTCAAGTCTTATTTGGCCAGTCTAAGAGCCAATACCGCCGTTGCAAAAGGAAAAGGCGAAGTAAGAGGCGGCGGAAAGAAGCCATGGAGTCAAAAAGGCAGAGGCGGTGCGAGAGCCGGTTCGAACAGAAGCCCTATATGGGTAGGCGGTGGTGTAGCACACGGCCCTAAAAACAATAGAAATTATTTTCAAAAAATCAATAAAAAACAAAAAAGACTGGCTTTGGAGTATGCTTTGGAAGAAAAAGCACAAAACGGAGCACTTTTTGTAGTTGATTCAGTGAGCGTGGAATCAGGTAAAACCAAAGATGCGGCTAAAATATTGAAAACTTTAAATCTAAGAGATGCTTTGGTAGTAAAAGAGTTGATAGACGAAAAAAGTTTTTATGCATTTAGAAATTTAAGCAATGCTTATTTGGTTGAGCCAAATGAGCTAAATGCTTATATAGTAACAGCATTTCATTCATTGGTGATAGAAAAAGCTGTTTTAGAAAATTTGATAAAAGAGGGCTAATCGATGGCAGATATAACAGATATAAAAGCAATACTATATACTGAAAAAAGTTTGGGCCTTCAAGAAGACGGAGTTGTTGTTATACAGACAAGTCCTAAAATGACAAAAAATTCATTGAAAGAAGTTTTGAAAAATTACTTTGGATTTGTTCCTTTGAAAGTTAACTCTATGAGAGTAAGCGGTAAAGTGAAGAGATTTAGAGGTCTTGAAGGAAAAAGAGCAGATTATAAAAAATTCTATGTGAAGCTACCTGAAGGTGCCGCAATAGAAAGTATGGAGGTATAAGATGGCGATTAAAACATACAAACCATATACTCCAAGCAGAAGATATATGACAGGACTTGAGAGTAGCGATATCACTTCCAAACCAAGTGTTCCTAAACTTTTAAAGAGATTAAAACCGGGTACGGGAAGAAACAATAACGGAAGAATAACTTCAAGGCATAAAGAAGCCGGTGTTAAAAAGCTTTATAGAATTATAGACTTTAAACGAAGAAAGTTTGGAGTCCCGGGAGTTGTAGCTTCTATAGAATACGATCCGTACAGAAACTGCAGAATAGCATTGATAAACTATAAAGATGGCGACAAAAGATATATACTTCAACCATCAGGTTTAAAAGTTGGTGATGAAATTGCTGCAGCTGAAAGCGGTTTGGATATCAAGCCCGGAAATGCAATGAAACTTAAAAATATCCCTGTCGGTACTATTATCCACAATATTGAACTTAAAATCGGTAAGGGCGGACAGATAGCCAGAAGTGCAGGAGGATATGCTCAATTGATGGGAAAAGAAGATAAGTATGTAATTCTAAGACTTCCCAGCGGAGAAATGAGACAAGTACTTAGTGAATGTATGGCAACTATCGGTGTTGTCGGTAATGAAGATTGGGCAAATGTTGTCATAGGAAAAGCAGGTAGAAACAGACACAGAGGTATAAGACCTCAGACCAGAGGTAGTGCTATGAACCCTATAGATCACCCGCATGGTGGTGGTGAAGGTAAAACCAACTCAGGTCGTCATCCTGTTACACCTTGGGGTAAACCTACAAAAGGTTTCAAGACAAGAAAGAAAAAAGCCAGCGATAAGCTCATAATATCTAGAAGAAAAGGAAAATAGATGGCAAGAAGTCTAAAAAAAGGTCCTTTTGTCGACGATCATTTGATGAAAAAAGTTATAAAATCAAAAGAAACAAAAGATACTAAACCTATAAAAACATGGTCAAGAAGAAGTACAATTATTCCTGATATGATGGGACTAACTATAAATGTACACAATGGTAGAAATTTTGTGCCCGTGTATATTACTGAAAATCATATCGGCTATAAACTTGGTGAGTTTGCTCCGACTAGAACTTTTAAGGGTCATAAAGGCTCAGTTCAGAAAAAGATTGGGAAGTAAGGTGTAAATAATGGGAAAATCAACATTAAAATTTATAAGATTGTCACCTACAAAGGCTAGACTTATAGCAAGAGAAATTCAAGGAATGAATGCGGAACTTGCTCTTGCAAGCTTGGAATTTATGCCGAATAAAGCTGCAAGAATAATATCTAAAGTAGTTGCAAGTGCTGTTGCAAATGGCGGATTTGAGCCTGAGGAGGTTATTATCAGTTCTTGCAGAATTGACAGAGGTCCGGTACTAAAAAGATTTAGACCAAGAGCAAGAGGTAGAGCAACTCCAATAAGAAAACCGACTTCTCACATATTTGTAGAAGTAGCACAAGCAAATAAGAAGGATAAGTAGTATGGGACAAAAAGTAAATCCTATCGGGCTAAGATTAGGAATCAATAGAAATTGGGATTCAAGATGGTTTCCGGGCAGCAATCTCTCAAACAATATTGGCGAAGATTACAAAATAAGAAAATTTCTTAAGAAAGAGTTATATTATGCAGGTATTTCTCAAATCATTATAGAAAGAACTGCTAAAAAACTTAGAGTTACGGTTGTGGCTGCCAGACCCGGTATCATTATAGGTAAAAAAGGTGCTGATATAGAGAAATTAAAGTCTAAATTAGTCAAGCTAATAGGTAAAGATGTAAATGTAAATATTCAGGAAGTAAGAAGAAGCGGAAGTGATGCTCAGCTTGCAGCCGAAAATGTAGCTATGCAGTTAGAAAGAAGAATAGCTTTTAGAAGAGCTATGAAAAAAGTTATGCAAAATGCTTTAAAATCCGGAGCCAAAGGTATAAAAGTACAGGTTGCCGGAAGATTGGGCGGGGCTGAAATGGCAAGAACCGAATGGTATCTTGAAGGAAGAGTGCCGTTGCATACACTAAGAGCAAAAATCGAGTACGGTTTTGCAGAGGCTCAAACAGCATACGGTATCATAGGTGTTAAGGTCTGGATATTCAAAGGTGAAGTTTTGACTAAGGGAATTGCCCCTGAGCCAAAAGATAAACCAAGACGAGATAATCGTAGAAATAGAAGAGGTAAATAGCCATGTTAATGCCAAAAAGAACAAAATACAGAAAACAGCAAAAAGGTAGAAACAGAGGTAAGTCATACAGAGGAAGCTCTATAGCATTTGGCGAAATTGCTTTAAAAGCTGTGGAAGCAGGAAGAATAAACTCCAGACAGATAGAAGCTGCCAGGATTGCGATGACAAGAAAAGTTAACAGAATGGCTAAAAGCTGGATTAGAGTTTTTCCGGATAAGCCGATAACCAGTAAGCCTCTTGAAGTAAGAATGGGTAAAGGTAAGGGTGCAGTTGATCAGTGGGTTATGAATATCAAACCGGGAAGAATTATATTTGAAATGGCCGGAGTCAATGAGAATCTAGCCAGAGCCGCTTTAACCCTGGCAATGCACAAGTTACCATTTAAAACAAAAATAGTTACTAGGGATGGCGAAAATGAAATATACTGATTTGAAAGATAAAAGTTTAAAAGAGTTAAATGAATTGTTAAAAGAGAAAAAGGTGCTGATTTTTAAACTTAGAGCTAAGCTTAAAACAATGCAGCTAACAAATCCGAATGAGATAAAAGAAGCAAAGCGTGATATCGCAAGAATCAATACAGCGATCACTGCTCTTCAAAATAACAATAAATAAGGTTCGAAAAATGGCTTCTTTAAAAAGAGTAATACAAGGTGTAGTAGTCAGTAAAGCTGGAGATAAAACAGCTACTGTTATGGTTGAAAGAAGAGTTATGCATCCTAGATATAGAAAATTTGTTAAGAGATTTAAAAAATATCTGGTACATGACGAGAATAATCAGGCAACTGTCGGTGATATTGTAAGTGCCATAGAGTGTAGACCCATAAGCAAGAAAAAAGCTTATAGACTAAAAAGTATCGAAGGTGTTGATATGAATATCAAAAAAGTAGATACTGAAGTTGTAGGAGAATAGTATGATCCAGAGCTTTACAAGATTAAAAATCGCTGACAACAGCGGTGCTAAAGAGATAATGTGTATAAAGGTTTTAGGCGGAAGCAAAAGAAGATATGCGACTTTGGGTGATGTTATTGTAGCTTCAGTTAAAAAAGCTATACCAAACGGTAAGGTAAAAAAAGGCCAAGTTGTAAAAGCTGTTATAGTAAGGACAAAAAAAGAGGTTCAAAGAGAAAATGGATCTCTTATAAGATTTGATGAGAATGCAGCTGTTATACTTGATGCCAAAAAAGAGCCTATAGGAACAAGGATATTTGGTCCGGTTGGCAGAGAGATAAGATATGCTAATTTTATGAAAATAGTTTCACTTGCACCGGAGGTACTGTAATGGCTGTAAAATTTAAAATAAAAAAAGGTGATAAAGTAAAAGTTATTGCCGGGGATGACAAAGGCAAGGTTGCTGAAGTTTTACAGGTTTTGCCAAAAACTTCGCAAGTTATAGTATCCGGATGTAAAATAGTCAAAAAAGCTGTAAAACCAAGTGAAAAAAATCAAAACGGCGGTTTTGTCAGTATTGAAAAGCCTATACATATTTCAAATGTACAAAAAGTTGAGGATTAGTAGATGGATAGATTGAAAAAAAGATATAACGAAGAGATAAAGCCCGCTCTTGCAAAAGAGTTGGATATAAAAAATCCTATGCTAATACCTGCTATTGAAAAAGTTATCATCAGTGTCGGTGCGGGAGAGTTTGCAAAAGATGCAAAAATTTTACAAAATATCCAAGATACTATCTCTTTGATAGCGGGTCAACATGCAGTAGTTACGGTTGCTAAAAAATCAGTTGCCGGATTTAAAGTCAGAGAAGGTTATCCGGTAGGAGTTAAGGTTACTCTCAGAAAAGATAGAATGTATACTTTTCTTGACAAACTTATCTCTATAGCACTTCCAAGAGTGAAAGACTTTAGAGGTTTGAGCGTAAGTGGTTTTGACGGCAGAGGAAACTATAACTTCGGACTTGATGAACAGTTGATATTTCCTGAGATAGAGTATGACTTTATCCTGAGAACTCATGGTATGAATATAACCATAGTAACAACTGCGACTGAAGATAAAAGTGCTTTTAAATTATTGGAACTCATTGGAATTCCGTTTGCAAAAGGAAGAAAATAATGGCTAAGAAATCAATGATAGCAAAAAATGCAAGAAAACCAAAATTCGGTGTAAGAGCTTACACAAGATGTCAAATCTGCGGAAGACCGCATTCGGTTTATAAAGATTTTGGTATTTGTAGAGTTTGTCTTAGAAAAATGGCTAACGAAGGGTTGATTCCCGGACTTAAAAAAGCTAGTTGGTAAGGATTATAAATGATAAATGATATGGTATCTGATGCATTGACCAGGATAAGAAATGCTTCTATGAGAGGTTTGGAAAATACAACTTTGCTTCATTCTAATTTAGTTGAAGCAGTACTTAGAATTTTCAAAGAAAAAGGCTATATTGAAGATTATAGCATAAAAGAAGAAAATGTTAAAAAATTTATAAATGTTACACTTAAGTATGATGAAAACGGAAAAAGTGTAATTACTGAAGTGAAGAAAATTTCAAAGCCGGGAAGAAGAGTTTATAAACCTTCAAATGAAATAAAGAAATTTAAAAATGGATATGGTACGACAGTAGTCAGCACATCAAAAGGTGTGTTGAGTAATGATGAAGCATATAAAATGGGAGTTGGTGGCGAAGTGCTTTGCAGCATTTGGTAACCTTTGTTTATGGCATTCAAGCGATATTTGCTTGTAGACAAATAAAAAAAGGAAAGATATGTCAAGAATAGGTAAATTACCTGTAGATATTCCAGCCGGTATCGAAGTGAGAATGGATGGAAGTAAAATAGTTTTTAAAAAAGGGAATGTTCAAAAAGAGTTGGACACTAAAGATAATGTTATAGTCAAGATTGAAAACAACCAAATAGTTTTTTTACCCAAGGGTGATGACAGACAAAGTAAAGCTTTTTGGGGAACATACAGATCAATTTCTTCCAATATCATCACCGGATTGACAACCGGATTTGAGAAAAAACTTGAAATTAACGGTGTTGGATACAGAGCGGCCGTAAAAGGCAATACTTTAGAGTTATTGCTTGGTTTCTCTCATCCTGTAAATTATGATATACCAAAAGATATAACAATAAATGTAGAAAAAAATATAATTTCCGTAAAAGGTGATGACAAACAATTAGTAGGTCAAGTAGCAGCTGATATAAGAAGTTTCAGACCACCGGAGCCATATAAAGGCAAAGGTGTTAAATATGTTGATGAAACTATCATTAGAAAAGCCGGAAAAACCGGTAAATAATAAAAGGTAGAAAAATGAGAGAAAAATTATTAAAACAGAAAAATGCCTTGAGAATAAAGAGAAAAAGAAGAATAAGAGGAAAAATCAGCGGTACTCCGACAAAGCCTAGAGTTTCAATCTTTAAATCAAACAGACATCTTTATGCTCAGGCTATTGATGATGTAAACGGTGTAACACTCTGTGCTGTTGATGGCAAAAAACTTGGATTTAAAGCAAATATCCAAAGTGCCAAAGAAGTAGGAAAAGTTTTTGCCGAAACTTTAAAAGAGAATAAAATCGAAACAGCGGTATTTGATAGAAACGGCTATCAGTATAACGGTGTTGTAGTTGCATTTGCAGATGCCCTTAGAGATAACGGCATTAAGTTGTAAAAAAGAGGAACTAATGGAAAAATATAACAGAGAAGAGTTTGAAGAAGTAATTGTTAATATAGGTAGAGTTGCCAAGGTTGTTAAAGGTGGTAGGAGATTTCGATTTACCGCTTTGGTTGTTATCGGAGATAAAAAAGGAAATGTCGGATACGGTTTCGGAAAAGCAAAGGAAGTCCCCGATGCTATAAAAAAAGCCGTAGATGACGCTTTTAAAAATATTATAAATGTTAATATCAAGGGATCGACTATTTCGCATGATATTGAAGTAAAATTCAATGCCAGCAGAATACTTTTAAAACCGGCAAGCGAAGGTACCGGTATTATTGCGGGTGGTGCAACAAGACCGGTTGTGGAATTGGCAGGTATAAAGGATATATTGACCAAATCACTTGGATCAAATAATGCTGCTAATGTTGTAAGAGCAACTATAAAAGCTCTTAGCATGTTAAAATAAAAGGATTGTCTATGGCATTACACAATTTAGAAAAAGCTGAAAATTCAACTTTCAAAAAGAAAAGAGTAGGTAGAGGCCAGGGAAGCGGTATGGGAAAAACTGCTTCAAGAGGTGCAAATGGCCAAAAAAGCAGAACGGGATATAGTAAAAAAAGAGGATTTGAAGGCGGACAACAGCCACTTCAAAGAAGACTTCCGAAAGTAGGTTTTACAACAAAAATAATCAAGCCGTATGTTATCAATATCAAGAAAGTAACAAAGATTGCAGAATTAGAAGAGATAACTCTTGAAAATATCAAAAAAATACATAAAATCCAAAACAGTATAACAAAAGTTAAACTTATAGGTGAAGGTGCCAGCGAATTATCTTCCAAAATAAAAGATGACAGAGTTATAACAAGCAGAAGAAGTTAACAAGCAGTGAATAGCGGAAGAAAATGATTTTTATCTTTCTTTCGCCTTTTATTAAGGAGAATTAATGAGTAAGGAATTGACAAATAAAATCTTAATAACATTAGGGTTTTTATTTGCATATAGAATTTTGGCTTATGTTCCGGTGCCCGGAGTAAATATAGATATAGTAAAAGATTTTTTTAATACCAATAGCAATAATGCTCTTGGAATGTTTAATATGTTCAGCGGTAAGGCTGCTCAAAGGCTTAGTATTATATCGCTTGGAATTATGCCATATATCACTGCATCAATCATTTTTGAACTTTTAGCAGCTACTTTTCCGGCTCTTGGTAAAATGAAAAAAGAGAGAGACGGCATGGAAAAGTATATGCAAATCATAAGATATGCAACCGTTGCTATAACTCTTATACAGGCTGTCGGTGTTTCTATAGGACTTCAAAGTTTGACAGGTCGTGGCGGAGAGAGTGCAATTATGATAGATATGGGAACTTTCATTCCTATCGCCGCAATATCTATGCTGACAGGAACTATGCTCTTAATGTGGATAGGTGAACAAATTACTCAAAGAGGTGTAGGAAACGGAATAAGTCTTATCATTTTTGCAGGAATTGTTTCAGGTATTCCAACCGCAATAGGAGGAACAATAAATCTTGTAAATACAGGAGAGCTTAACTTTTTGGTTGTAATCGCAATATTGGCAATCATAATCGCTACAGTTGGATTTATCATATATGTTGAATTGGGCGAACGAAGAGTTCCGGTATCATACTCCCGAAAAATTATGATGGAAAATCAAAATAAAAGAGTAATGAACTATATACCTATAAAGTTAAATTTAAGCGGAGTAATTCCCCCTATATTTGCTTCTGCAATTTTAATGTTTCCGTCAACGCTTTTACAGGCAAGTACAAATAAATATATCATAATGGTCAAAGACTTTTTAAGTCCGAACAGTTTCTTTTTCAATACACTTATGTTTTTATTTGTTATATTTTTCGCATATTTTTATGCTTCGATTGCATTTAATTCAAAAGATATATCAGAAAATCTAAAAAAACAAGGAGGTTTTATTCCGGGAGTCAGACCGGGACATTCAACCGCAATGTTTTTAAATGAAGTTGCAAGTAGATTAACATTTTGGGGTGCACTGTATCTTGCATTGATATCGACTCTGCCTTGGATGCTTGTCAAATTTATGGGAGTTCCGTTTTATTTTGGAGGTACGGCAGTATTGATTGTTGTGCAAGTTGCTCTTGATACTATGAGAAAAATTGAAGCTCAGATATATATGAGTAAATATGAAACACTTAGTGCAGTAGGACTTTGATGGCTATATCATTAAAAAAGCCAAATGAAATTGAAAAAATAAGAGCGGCCAATAAAATAGTCGCTCAAACTCTAAATTATTTGCAAGGTTTGATAAAGCCCGGCATGACCTTGCTTGAGATAAATAAACTGGGCGAAGAATATATATATGATCACAAAGGTGCAAAGCCGGCTTTCAAAGGTTTATACGGATTTCCTGCAGGTGTTTGCACATCTCTTAATGCGGTTATCATTCATGGAATTCCTGATAATACAGTTATAAAAGAAGGTGATATCTTAGGTTTGGATATCGGAGTTGAACTTGAGGGTTATTTTGGTGATGCGGCCGTAACTGTAGGAGTGGGGGAAATTTCAAAAAACAATCAGGATTTGATCAATTGTTCATATGACAGTTTAATGTATGCCATAAGTATTATAAAACCGGGTATGAGATTTAAAGAGTTAAGCGGTAAAATTGAAGAATTTATAATTTCACGCGGATATGTCCCTTTAAGAGGTTTTTGCGGTCACGGGATCGGGAAAAAGCCTCATGAAGAGCCGGAAATTCCAAATTATCTTGAAGGAAACAATCCAAAAGCAGGTCCAAAGATAAAAAACGCAATGGTTTTTTGTCTTGAACCGATGATTTGCCAAACAAGCCCGAATCCAAAAATACTTAAAGATAAGTGGTCGGTAACAAGTGAAGACGGACTTAACGGTTCACATTATGAACATTGTGTTGCGATTGTAAACAATAAAGCTGAAATATTGAGTAAAATTTAAGAAAGGAGGTTAAATGGCTAAAGATGATGTTATTGAAATTGACGGCAAAGTCATAGAGGCATTACCGAATGCTACATTTCAAGTCGAACTTGATAATGGACACCAAGTGCTTTGTCACATTGCCGGTAAAATGAGAATGCATTATATAAAGATAATGCCCGGAGATAAAGTCAAGGTAGAATTAACACCTTACAGTCTTGATAAAGGTCGTATAACTTATAGATATAAGTAACTTTTTATAAAGATTTAGGTATAATTCATCCCTTTTTGAAACTGTATGAAGAATAACTAAAAAAGCACCACTATTTTTTTAGTTATTGGTTTATGTAGATTCCATAAACCTAAAACAGTTCATTGTAGTGGAATCAAAACAAGGAGCTCAAAGTGAAAGTTAGACCAAGTGTCAAAAAGATGTGTGCTAAATGCAAAATCATCAAAAGAAGAGGGGCGCTCAGAGTAATCTGTGTTAACCCTAAACACAAACAAAGACAAGGATAATTACGATGGCAAGAATTGCTGGTGTAGATTTACCAATGAAGAAAAGAATAGAGTATGCGTTGACATACATTTACGGAATAGGACTTAAAACATCAAGAGATATTTTAAGTGCTACTGGAATATCATATGACAAAAGAGTCAATGAGTTAAGCGAAGATGAAGCTGCCGCTATTAGACAAGAGATTCAAAAAAACTATACGGTTGAGGGTGATCTTAGAAAACAGGTAGCTATGGATATCAAAGCATTGATGGATTTGGGAAATTATAGAGGTTTAAGACACAGAAGAGGTTTGCCTGTTCGTGGCCAAAAAACAAAAACAAATGCAAGAACCAGAAAAGGCAGAAAAAAGACTGTCGGTTCAGCTGCTAAGTAATGAGGTAGAAAAATGGCAAAAAGAAAAGTAACTAGAAAAAAAGTTGTAAAGAAAAATATAGCAAAAGGTATAGTATATATCTCTGCAACCTTTAACAATACCGTTATTACAGTAACAGATGAAATGGGAAATGTTATAGCTTGGAGTAGTGCCGGAAGCCTTGGATTTAAAGGAAGTAAAAAATCAACTCCTTATGCTGCTCAACAGGCAGTAGAAGATGCTTTAAACAAAGCACAAGAACACGGCATAAAAGAGCTTGGTATAAAAGTACAGGGACCCGGAAGCGGTAGAGAAACAGCAGTAAAAAGTGTTGGTGCACATGAAGGAATAAAAGTAACTTTTTTCAAAGATATTACTCCTTTACCGCACAATGGCTGTAGACCGCCAAAAAGAAGACGTGTATAAAATATAGAAGCAAGCAGCAAATTATCATATAAATGATTTGGCTGTAATTAAGTTAAATAAATAAAATATATAAAAGTCTAAAGTTTTAAGCTTTTGGCTTATGCTTAATCAAGTATAGCTATTTAGGAGAATTAAAAATGGCAAGATATAGAGGACCAGTTGAAAAATTAGAAAGAAGATTAGGAGCTAGTTTGGCACTTAAAGGTGAGAGAAGACTTGCCGGTAAAAGTGCAATTGACAAAAGACCTTATGCTCCGGGTCAGCACGGACAAAGAAGATCAAAGGTTAGTGAATACGGCTTACAGTTAAGAGAAAAACAAAAAGCAAAATTTATGTACGGTGTCAGTGAAAAACAATTTAGAAGACTTTTCAGTGATGCAAACAGTATACAGGGAAATACCGGTGAAAATCTTATCCAGCTTCTTGAGAGAAGACTTGATAATGTAGTTTACAGAATGGGTTTTGCAAGTACAAGAAGATTTGCGAGACAACTTGTGACTCACGGTCACATATTGGTAGATGGCAAAAAAGTTGATATTCCTTCTTACAGAGTAAAGCCGGGTCAAAAAGTGGAAGTAAGAGAAAAATCAAGAAACAACCCACAAATCGTAAGAGCTATTGAACTTACGGCACAAACAGGTATCGTACCATGGGTTGATGTTGATAAAGAGAAAGTTTTTGGTATTTTTACCAGAATTCCTGAAAGAGAAGAGGTTGTTATCCCTGTTGAAGAGAGATATATAGTCGAATTGTACTCTAAATAATAAAGAGGCTTGATATGAATAAAATAAAAGTTACACCATATATGCCAACCGAACTGGAAGTAAAAAAGATTGATGAGAATGTTGCACAAGTTGAAGCATATCCCTTTGAGAATGGATATGCAATAACTTTAGCCCATCCTCTTAGAAGATTGCTGTTTTCCAGCAGTGTAGGATATGCTCCTATTGGTTTGAAGATCGAAGGAGTTACACATGAGTTTGACAGTATAAGAGGAATGCTTGAAGATGTTGCATTCTTTATAATAAATCTTAAAAATATAAGATTTAAAATAAATGACGAAGACAATAACAGAGTTGTTGCAAACTATACTTTTACAGGCCCGAAAGAGTTGAAGGGTGCTGATTTGGCAAACAGTGAAATAAGTGTTGTTAATCCTGAAAGCTATCTTGCAACACTCAATGAAGATGCGGAGCTTAATTTTTCTATAATTATAGAAAAAGGAATCGGTTATGTTGCAAGTGAGGATTTAAGAGATGAATTGGATCCTGAGTATATAGCATTAGATGCTTTTTTTACTCCGGTTAGAAGAGCGGTATATGATATAGAAAAAGTTTTGGTTGAAGATAACCCAAACTATGAAAAAATTATATTTACCATAGAGACAGACGGACAAATAGACCCCGTAGATGCTTTTAAAAATTCAATAATGGCAATGAATGAGCAACTTAGTGTTTTTAACAAGATAATGGATAGTGATTTTCAAGCAGGAACAAGTACTCAAGAGAGTAGTTCGGAAATATCTAAATTATTGCAAAGTATCGATACGCTAAAACTTAGTGTCAGAAGTTCAAATTGTCTTGAAAGAGCCGGTTTAAAATATATTGGCGAATTGGCTATAATGAGCGAAGGTGAATTAAAAGCTATAAAAAATCTCGGTAAAAAATCTCTTGAAGAAATCATTGAAAAGATGAAAGAGATAGAATTTCCTGTCGGAATGGAGCTTGGTGAAGAAACATTGAATTTGCTAAGCAAAAAAATAGAAGAGTTAAAATCAAATGAGGAAGAGGAATAAAAAATGAGGCATAAACACGGATATAGAAAACTAGGAAGAACAAGTTCTCACAGAGCCGCATTACTTAAAAATCTTAGTATTGCACTCATAAACAGCGGCAAGATAGAGACTACATTGGAAAAAGCCAAAGAGCTTAGAAAATATTTTGAGAAATTGTTAACTGCTGCAAAAAAAGGCGATTCAAATGCACATAGAGTTGTTTTTGCTTCACTTCAAAACAAGGAAGCAACCAAAAAGCTTGTTAATGAGATTGCTCCTCAATATATTGAAAGAAACGGCGGTTATACAAGAATAATCAAAACAAGAATGAGAAGAGGTGATGCTGCCTCTATGGCTTTTATAGAATTGGTTTAATACCGCAAAATACATACGGAGGGAATATATTTTCCCTCTACTCTTCAAAATTAAGGGTGCCCTTAATAAACTTTTAATCTAATATATTGTTAAATATTGTTATAATTATAGATGATTAAATACTTTTTGGATAAATAGCTTAAATACAAGGAAAAAACAATGATACCATTTAGTGATGAAGAATTAAAACCCGCAGTAGAAAAGTCTTTGGAAAAAGTTGCTCCTATGCTTGCTCTTGATGGCGGTGGCATGAAACTTCTTGATGTAAAAAATGGAAAGGTTTTTGTGCAACTCCAAGGTGCCTGCGTAGGATGCGGTGCAAGCAATCAAACCGTAAAATACGGTATAGAAAGACAGCTTAGGATGGATATACATCCGGAAATAGAAGTGATAAACATAGCTCCCGGTATGGAGGATATGATAGAAGAATTGGCAAAAGGATAACAAACGGTGACAAAAATAACAAAAGAAAAGTTAAAAGCAAAAGCCGAAGATTACTTTTACAAAGGTGAGTATGAAAAAGCATTGCAAAATTTTTCTTTGGCACTTATGCAGTCACCTGATGATAAAGAATTGCAAATTTGTGCAGTTTTAACTGATATGGCAAATGAAAATGAAGAAAAAGCACAGGCTATTTTTGAATATTATCAAATCACAAAAGAGATAGAAGAAGAGAATGCCGAAGAGATTATAGAAGATCTTATTGAAAGTATGGATTTTGATGTAGATATACTCAATAAAGTTTTAGACAGCGGTTATTTTTCAAATGAGCATCAAGATGAAAATACTATCAGCTATGACGATTTTATACAGCTTGTCAATGACAGAGGAAGCTTTAAGACTGCATATGAAGATATTATGTTCAGTACAAAAGTGCTTATCAATTCAAAAGATGATTTTATAGATTTTTTGGACAGACTTATAGATAATAATTATGTAGAAACAGCATTTTCATACGGAGAAGCAGCTATTACACTTTTCCCAAAAGATTCTAAACTTCAAAATATTTTTCATAAAATTAAAGAAAAAAAGATACACTGATTTGAAACAGTTATTTGATGATATTTATATCACGGATGATACCAATGAATGTTCCGAAGAAACTCTCTTTTTAAAAACAAAACAAAACAAAAAATATATTGACAGGATTGATACCGGCAGGATAAGGGGTATCATTACCCCAAAAGAGTTAATTAAAAAGTTGGATATTGATAAGATAAAAATTATTGGAATTACAGGAACAAACGGCAAAACCACAACAGCGGGTGCTTTGTACTCTATACTTCTTGATCTTGGATATAATGTCGCATTGCAGGGAACCAGAGGATTTTTTATAAATGAAGAGAGATTTGAAGAAAAAACTCTTACTACTCCTTGTATATTTCAAACAATTATGCATTTAAAAGAGGCAATAAATAAAAATTGTAATTTTTTTATTATGGAAGTAAGTTCTCATGCGATTGCACAAGAAAGGATTGAAGGAATTGATTTTGCATTGAAAGTATTTACCAATATATCCCAAGACCATCTTGATTATCACAAAACAATGCAAGAGTATAAAAGTATAAAGTCTTCGTTTTTTAATGATGAATCTTTAAAACTTATCAATAAAGACGGAGGGAAGATTGATTTTAATATAAAAAATGCCAGAAGTTATTCTTTAGAGTATCCGGCAACTTATAAGATAGAGGCTTACTCTATGCAAAACGGTTTACAGGCAGTTTTAAAACATTTTAATGAATTTTTTCAGTTTTCATCACCTATGATGGGATTGTTTAATCTTTATAATCTAACCGCCGCCATAGCTTCTGCTCATATAATAACCGATAAATCACTCGAAGAGATAACCAAAGTAACGGATAATTTTGCCGGAGTTAGCGGTAGAATGCAGATTGTCTCAAACAATCCTCTTGTTATAGTTGATTTTGCCCATACGCCCGATGGTATGCAAAAAGTACTTGAAAGTATGAAAGATAAGGATATATCTGTTGTATTTGGCGCCGGTGGCGACAGAGATAAAAACAAAAGAGCAAAAATGGGAAGAGTTGCTTCAAAATTTGCCAAAAAAATATATATAACAAGCGATAACCCGAGAAGCGAAGATCCTCTTGATATTATCAAAGATATAGCAGAAGGTGTTAGCAACCCGGATACTCTTATAATTCCGGATAGAAAAAAAGCGATAAAAATAGCTCTTGAAAAACTGCAAAGCAATGAAGTTTTAATGATACTTGGCAAAGGTGATGAAAAATATCAGGAGATAAAGGGCAAAAAGATACCTTTTAGTGATATGGAAACAGTTTACTCTTTGTTAAAATAAGCTACTTGATTTTAATTTCTCTCTCTGTTATACTTTTAGTTATATTTTAAAACCCGAATTTTGGTTTAAAGGAAAAAAATGCAAAAAGATACCATTGCTTTACATGCGGGATATAACAATAAAGAAAACTATGCTTCTATGAGTGTTCCCATAGTACAAACTACAGCCTATGCTTTTAGAGATGCCGAGCATGCGGCAAATTTATTTGCTCTTAGGGAATCAGGGTCTATTTACACCAGGCTTAATAATCCGACTACTGATGTTTTGGAGCAAAGATATGCCGCACTTGAAGGAGGAGCGGCGGCATTGTGCGTATCTTCCGGACAGGCAGCGATATTTTATGCTGTCGCAAATGTTGCTCAAAATGGAGATAATATCATTATTTCAGACAAACTCTACGGTGGATCGGTTACACTTTTGACTTATACCATAAAAAGATTTGGCATAGAGGCAAAAGTTTTTCATAGCGAAGATGCAAGTGATTTGGAAGAATTGATAGATGATAATACAAAAGCTGTTTATTTTGAATCTCTTTCAAATCCTCAAATAGCCATAGCAGATATACAAAAGATTGTTGAAATTGCCAAAAAACATAAAGTACTTACCATATGTGACAACACAGTAGCAACAGCTGAACTTTTTAATCCTATAAAATGGGGTGTAGATATAGTTGTTCACTCTACAAGCAAATATACAAACGGCAACGGTACGGCTATTGGCGGTATCATTATAGAAAGAGAAGGTTTGAATGAATTTTTTAAAGAGTCAAAAAGATACAAACACTTCAACGAGCCCGATCAAAGCTATCACGGATTGGTATATACGGATGTTCCGCTTCCCAATTTTTGCTTAAGGGCAAGACTTGCACTTTTGAGAGATTTGGGGGCCGCACAATCGCCGTTTAATTCCTGGCTTTTGCTTGAGGGGTTACAGACACTTGGCATAAGAGTTCAAAAGCATTCGGATAATGCTTTAAAAATTGCAGAGTTTTTGCAAAATCATCCGAAAGTAAAATCAGTTAATTATCCAAGTCTTAAAAACAATAAATATTACAGCAAGGCACAAAAGTATTTCAAGGACGGTAAAGCTTCAGGTTTATTGTCGTTTGAAGTAGGAAGTTTTGAAGAAGCAAAAAAAGTGATAGATAAAGTTAAACTTTTTAGTATAGTGGTAAATATAGGAGACAGTAAGTCTTTGATAGTGCATCCTGCATCTACCACACACTCTCAACTTAGCGAACAGGAGTTAAAAGAAGCAGGGATAAACCCGACGACC
The DNA here is from genome assembly GCA_964556545.1 of uncultured Campylobacteraceae bacterium. Lineage (GTDB taxonomy): Bacteria > Campylobacterota > Campylobacteria > Campylobacterales > JALSKU01 > JALSKU01. The sequence continues at coordinate 22,313 of CAZKWE010000080.1, forward strand.
ATAAGACTCAGCATAGGTCTTGAAGACCCGAAGGATCTTATAGAAGATTTAGAACAGGCATTGAGTTAACGAAGAAAGTTAATTTGCTTTTGATAACACAAAAGGTATACAATGAAACAATCATGATTGTTTCTCTCGCCGACAGGCGTAGCTTTAGTGATAGGAATTTTTGCTGGAATTCATTTTCAGCAAAAAGGAGATTTTAAGGTGAACAATCATGATTGTTTCTCTCGCCGACAGGCGTAGCATAAGTTTTACCCCACAAAATTTTAAAATTTTGTGGGGACCCCAAAGTGATAGGAATTTTTGCTGGAATTCATTTCCGGCAAAAAGGA
>CAZKWE010000081.1:0-30927 GCA_964556545.1 uncultured Campylobacteraceae bacterium
TGATGATGAAGGTTTGCAAAAGTTAAAAGATAACGGTTCAATTCTTTTAACTTACTGTGATGAAAAAGGTACTCTCTCCAATCCTAACGGTTCTGTTGAGGGGATTGCAGGAATATGTAACGAGAATAAAAATGTATTTGGTTTAATGCCTCATCCTGAGAGGGCAATGGAGGATTTGCTTGGTAGTAATGACGGTGTTAAAATGCTTGAAGGATTTATTGGATAGGATGAAGATATTTAGATATGCGGTTTTTATTGTTTGTATTCTTTTTGTATCTGTTTATGCAGAGGATATAAACAATTCCAAGCCAAATATCAAAGAAAATATCATATATTTATCTTATGAAAAAAAACCGGATAGAATTTATGTTAATCAAATATTTAAAATAAAGATAAAAGCCGTTATAGCCATAAGTAACTTTGATAAAATAGTTACATCTTTTCAAAACAGCACAAATACAAAAATTTTAAATCCGAAAAACTCATGGAAATGGTTTAATGACAATATATACTTTATAGAGTATTATTTGAAAGTTACTTCGCCGTTTGCCAGATTGCCCAATATAAATGTTTCCGTTTACAAAGGTGACAATTTACTTGTTTCCAAATCTTTGCACTCTTTCGCTCCGGAGATAATAAAATTGAAAGAAAATGAAAATTTTTGCGGGGTTATTGCTAAAAATTTAAAAGTAAAGAAAAGTAAAACTACAAAGTTTGATAAAAAATCCAATATACTTGTAATGGAAATTGAAGCACTTATGGCAAATCTTAGAGATTTTAATATTCACAGTACTATAAAAAACGGAATTGATTCATTTAAAGAAAATTTACCATATTCCAAAATATTTTATTTTGCCATAGTCCCCAGTAGCGATAAAGAGTTTAAATTTTCCTATTTTAATACCGATAAAAATAAATTTGAAAATTTTACAATACCTCTTGAAGTTGTAAATGAAGATACAAGTACACAACTTGAACTCAATCCCAAAGAGAGCAAAATATCAATGTATAAAAATATTATATTGGTAGGTATTGCTTTTTTATCGTTAATTATATTTTTTTTCAGAAGAAAAATGGTTTATATCATCACTTTTGTTGCTATAAGCATATATCTTTTTATTTTTTACAATCCGTTTGACAGTATAATAGTCCCGAAAAATACAAAAATCAGAATTTTACCTACTTATAATTCGACTATATTTTATATAACAGACAGAAAGATTGTTGCCGAAAAATTAAACAGTACAAAAAAGTATATAAAAATTTTATTGCCAAACGGAAAGATAGGCTGGATTCAAAAAGGGGAGAAGAATGAATAAAATACTAAAAAGACTAACTGCTCTTTACTTTTCGATAAATTTCTTTTTTACTATATCTTTTGTGGTTGTTTTTATGTTTTTTTTCAGAAAGCACCATAAGATTTTTAGATATTATTGGGCGAAATTGCAAATTTTTATGCTTGGGATCAAGGTTGAGATCAAAGGAAAGCCGGACAAAGATGCGAAAATGCTTGTTTTAAATCATCAAAGTGTCGCAGATATTGTAATCGCAGAAGCACTCTATCCTGCTGACTTGTCATGGGTAGCTAAAAAAGAGATAGGAGATATTCCGTTTTTTGGTCATATTCTTGATTATCCGGAAATGATTTCAATAGAAAGAGAAAACAGAAAATCCCTTGTAAAACTTTTTAAAGATGCAAAAGATAGACTTAAAAAAGGAAGAGTGATAGCAATATTTCCCGAAGGCACAAGAGGAAAAGGAGAAAAATTGCTTCCCTTTAAAGCCGGAACAAAACTTTTAGCGGAAAAGTTGGATATCAAAGTTCAGCCGGCTGTTTTTGTAAATACCATAGAAGTTTTTGATTCAAAAAATTTTCTTGCCAATTTCGGTACAAAAGTAAAATTGATTTATCTTGAAAGCATTGATCCGAAAAATGATCCAAACTGGTTTGAAAAGCTAAGAGATGATATGCAAAGAGTATTAAAGGAGAATTTGTGAAAAGATATCTGGGTAAAAAAAAGATTGTAAGAATTTATATAGACAATCAGGATAAATTTGAAGGCGAACCGTTATGGGAAGTTTTGCTTAAAAAAGTTAAAGAGTATGGATTGGCCGGTGCTACTGTTTTTAAAGGAGTGGCCGGTATAGGTGTTCATAGTGAAGTTAGAAGTTTTAATGTGTGGGTACTTTCTCAGGAATTGCCTCTCGTGATAGAAATAATAGATGATGAGGAAAAAATTTTAAATTTTATAGAGAAAGTCGACTATATGATAAAAGAAGGCTTAACAACCATAAGTGATACGGAAGTTATCAAATACAAACATAAAAAATTTCAGTAAAAGGTAAAATGTGATACTTCTTTATGTAGGAATAGGTGGGTTTTTCGGTGCTATTTCAAGATATCTCATAGCCGGTTTTGTACAAAAATCTTTTGGTAGTATGTTTCCTGTCGGAACTTTAAGTGTAAATGTTATTGGCAGTTTTATTATAGGATTTATGGCAATGTATTTTTCTCAAGTTATCGAACCTGAGTATAAAGCTCTTGTGATAACCGGTTTTTTGGGAGCACTTACAACATTTTCAACATTTTCATTGGAAAATATCAATATGCTTCAGGACGGTAATTATATAAAAGTCGTTTTAAACATAACACTAAATATCGTATTGACTCTAAGTGCGACTGCATCTGCTATAGCCATATTTAGAAAAATATATACTTGATATTATTACTATCAAGAATATTTACTAAAAAAAGTAAGATAACTTTACAAAATATATAATTTTTGCTATAATTCGCAAAAAATTAATGTGAAAGGATAGCAAAATGTCAAAACATCAATTTGATACTGAAATTAACCAACTGCTTGACTTGATGATACACTCTCTTTATTCAAACAAAGAGATATTTTTAAGAGAGCTTATCTCAAATGCTTCAGATGCCATAGATAAATTAAAATTTTTAACTATAAGTGATGAAAAGTTTAAAAATTTGTCTTTTGATCCTCGTATAGAGATTGAGGCTGACAAGGATAAGAAAAAACTTATAGTAAGAGATAACGGTATAGGTATGAACGAACAAGATATGATAGAGCATCTTGGAACTATTGCCAAAAGTGGAACAAAGTCATTTTTGGAACATTTAAGCGGAGATGCAAAGAAAGATTCATCACTTATAGGGCAGTTCGGAGTAGGATTTTACAGTGCTTTTATGGTTGCGGACAAGATAGAAGTTATAAGTAAAAAAGCCGGAGATGAAAAAGCTTATAAATGGATAAGCAACGGTAAAGGCGAGTATGAAATAAAGCCAGCTAAAAAAGAGAGTTTCGGAACCGATATTGTTTTGCATTTGAAAAAAGATGATGAAGAATTTTTAGAAGATTGGACCATAGAGAGAATTGTAAAAAAATACTCAAATCATATACCTTTTGCAATTTTTCTTTTAAAAGAGGAAGAAAAAGATGGAAAAAAAGAGAAAAAATTTGAACAAATCAACAAGGCTTCGGCTCTTTGGAGACTAAATAAAAATGAGATAAGCAATGAAGAGTATATAGACTTTTATAAACAGTTAACAGGTGATAGTAATGACCCTCTTCATTGGGTACATACAAATGCGGAAGGAACTTTGGAATATTCTACACTTTTTTATATTCCGTCGGTTGCACCGTTTGATTTGTTTAGAGTTGACTATCAGCCGGGAGTTAAACTTTATGTAAAAAGAGTCTTCATAACAGATGATGACAAGGAGTTGATGCCGACATATTTGAGATTTGTAAGAGGTATTATAGACTCTGAAGATTTACCTCTAAATGTTAGCAGGGAAATGCTCCAGCACAATACTATTTTAGCCAGAATTAAAAAAAGTTCAGTTAAAAAGATTCTTGGAGAATTGAAAAAGATAAAAGATAAAGATTTTGACAAATACTTAAAATTTTGGAAACTTTTTGGCAAAGTCCTAAAAGAAGGAGTATATACGGATTTTGAAAATAAAGATACTATTTTGGATCTGTTGCTGTTTAAATCAACAAAAAGAGAAAATATAACATTAAAAGAATATAAAGAAGCTATGAAAGAAGATCAAAAATCCATATATTATATAACTGGAGAAAATGAAAATCTTCTTAAAAATTCTCCTCTTATAGAAAGCTTCAAAGATAAAGATATAGAAGTGCTTATCATGGATGAAGAGGTGGATGCACTTATAATGCCGATGGTAACACAGTATGATAAAACTCCTGTCAAATCTGTCTCCACAAGTGATATAGACGAAGAGCAAAAAGATGATAAAAAAGATGAGAAAGAAAAGCCGACAGAAGAAATGGTTAAAACTTTGGCTAACATAAAAGAAGCTTTAAAAGATGAGGTAAAAGATGTCAAGATAAGCTCAAGACTAAAAGAGTCTCCTGCATGTTTGGTTTTTGACAAGAGTGACCCTGACTTTATGATGCAGGAAATGCTAAAACAGATGGGGCAAGATAATCTTCCGAAAGTAAAACCTATACTTGAAATCAACCCTGAACATGAAATAGTTAAAAAATTGACAAAAAATGATTCGCTCCCGATTGTCAATGATATAGCTCATATACTTTATGACCAAGCAAGACTCATAGAGGGTATGAAGATTGAAGACAGTAGCGATTTTATAAAAAGAATCAATAAACTTCTTGCAAAAAGCATATAGTAAATATCCCCTCTTATATTGAGGGGATAAACTCCTTTTAAGTAAAATTTTAGTAAAATCCATTCCTTAAACTATATAAACACCAAAGGATTAAAAAGATGAAAAGAACTTTTCAACCACACAATACGCCAAGAAAAAGAACCCATGGTTTTAGAGTAAGAATGAAAACTAAAAACGGCAGAAAAGTTATAAATGCCAGAAGAGCAAAGGGCAGGAAAAGATTAAGCGTTTAGGAAATTTTGAGGTTATCTCCAATAGTAGGAGATTTTCTTATCTTTATAAAAATTCAAAAAAGGATTTCTCTTCCGGCTTTGTGCTTTTTTATAAAGATAACAGTGCAAAAGAGGTAGGTTTTACCGCCAGTAAAAAAATAGGAAATGCAGTAAAAAGAAATTTTGCAAAAAGAAGACTCAGAAGTCTCTTTTTGGATATTTCTCCACTGATAAAAAATGGATCATATATCTTTGTAGCAAGGCAAAATATCATTGATATGAAATATGAAGATATAAAAAAGGGATTGTTAAAATCTCTTAAAAAAATAAATGCTTTAAAAGGAGATCAAAGGTGAGGCAAATTATGCTTTATCTGGTCTCTTTTTATCAAAAATATATAAGTATCATTTTTGGATACGGAAGTTGTAGGTATTATCCTACTTGTTCAGAATATGCCAAATGGCAAATAGATAATAACAATATCTTTAAAGCACTTTTGTTTACAGTATTGCGAATACTAAGATGTAACCAATTTTTTAGAGGAGGCATCGAGTATCCAACAGTTAAAAGAGAGTTTGCAAACTCTCTTTCGGTTAAAAAAGATGCAAATAAAATAAAAGTAAAATATTGGTATATTCGAAAAAAAAATAATATCTTTTATGTGATAAAAGAGTTTAAAGGTAACAGCAGTGTTAGATAAATTAAGTACTCAACAAAGAGTTATAATAGCTACGGTTTTAAGTTTTCTTTTTTTTGCAGGGTATGATTATCTTTTTATACCGAAACAGGTTCAAAAATCTCAAGAAACAAATGTAACCCGAAAGATACAACAATCAGCATCTCAAGCTAAAGCTCCAAATACCCTGCAGGCTCCAAGTGCAACTTCAACTCCTGCTGAAAATGTAACTGCTCCGTTAAAATCATCAAAAACTGATAATGAAAATATTATAGTTACCGTTAAAGGTAAGAGATTTGATATGAGTATAGACAGCTTTGGCAGAATAAGCAAGTTTTATCTTAACGGCAAACGATATATACATAAAGGAAAAAGAGTACAACTCTTTAATGACACAAAATTGCCTTTACCGCTGGAGATAAGGTTTTCTGATGCAAAATTGAATAATGAAGCTTTCAAAGTACCGTATGCTACCGATATATCATCTTTAGCGTTGGGTGACAAGCCTGTAACTTTGACTTTAACCCAAAAATTATCATCTTTGAAAATAATCAAAAAAATAACCATTTATCCTATAGGAAAATACAGTGTATCCATATCGCTATCAAAGCCTGTGGATTATTTTATAAGTCCCGGTTTCAGACCTGATGTAAAAGTTGACGGATATACTTTTCACGGTGTATTGGTAAAAGAGTTTGATGATACTTTAACTATGATAAAAGATAAAGATGCAAAAGGTGATGAACATTTTAAAAATGCCAAAATAGTAGCCGATAGCGATAGATACTATACAACTACTTTTTATAACTTAAAAGGTGGTCTTGATGTATATATATCAAAAGATAAAGATAAAAATCCTCTGGCCTTTATAAAAGGAAAACAAAATTATACCGTAAACGGCTATATAGGAGTAAAAGAGTTAAAAATACTAAATTCTATAGATAAAGAACTTGGCGATATAGTGGAGTATGGCTGGTTTACTTTTATAGCAAAGCCTATTTTTATACTTCTTAGCTTTTTGTATTCACTTTTGGGTAACTGGGGTTGGGCAATTGTTGCCACAACGCTTATCATAAGAACTATACTTTTTCCTTTGACTTATAAAGGCATGGTTTCTATGACCAAAATGAAAGAACTTAGTCCGAAAATAAAAGAATTACAAAAGAAATACAAAGGCGATCCTCAAAAGCTAAATGCCCATACAATGGAATTGTATAAAAAACATGGTGCCAATCCTATGGGCGGATGTCTGCCTATGATATTGCAAATTCCGATATTTTTTGCACTTTACAGAGTTTTGCAAAATTCAGCTGAACTTCAAAGTGCACCATGGATACTATGGATACATGATTTATCCGTAAAAGATCCTTATTTTATCCTTCCTGTTCTTATGGGTATAACTATGTTTTTACAGCAACATATTACTCCAAATACCGTCCAAGATCCAACCCAAGCCAAGATAATGAAGTATTTGCCTGTAATTTTTACATTTTTCTTTATGACTTTTCCTGCAGGTTTAACACTTTACTGGTTTGTTAACAATCTCTTTTCAATAGCTCAACAATACTATATCAATAAAATTTTTGAAAAGAAAAAAATGCAAAAAAATGAAGCTATAAAGGTAGAAAAATGAGTACCAAAATAGAAGCAAAAACTATAGACGAAGCTTATCAAAAAGCAGTTAAAGAGTTTGAGTGTTCCATAGTTGAATTAGATATTACAATATTGCAAAATCCAAGTGCCGGACTTTTGGGTATGTTTAAAAAAAATGCCGTTATCGAGGTTTCAAAAAAAGATGAAAAGATAAATTCGGACAACATTGAGATAAAAGAATCTGTAAAAACAAAAACCATATCGAAAAAATCCCCTGTTTGCAGTGTAAATGATGATGTTATAAAAAAGATAGAAGACGGAGTGGATAAGCTTTTAAATGCAAGCTGTTATGACATTGAACTTAAAAAAATTGAAAAATATAATGACAATACCGTTTGTATATATGTTGACGGTGAAGATGCAGCTTTGCTTATAGGCAAGGAAGGCTATAGATACAAAGCATTTTCATATCTTTTGTACAACTGGGCCAATATAAAATATGATGTTAATGTCAGACTTGAAATAGCTGAATTTCTAAGCAATCAAAAAGAGATGATTAAAAAATATCTTGAACATGTAATACAGAAAATAAAAAATAACGGAAGAGCCCAGACCAAAGTACTTGACGGAATATTGGTAAAGATAGCTCTTGAAGAGTTAAGAGAAGAGTTCCCCGATAAATATGTAGGTATAAGAACTGCCAGAAACGGTGGGAAATATGTCTTGGTAAATGATTTTAACAAAGATAAAAACAAAGAGTAATGGATACTATTGCGGCTATCGCAACAGCTCATGGTATAGGCTCTATATCCATAGTAAGGCTTAGCGGAGATAGAGCTTATGAAATAGCTTTAAAACTTTCAAAAAAAGATAAACTTCTTCCAAGATATGCAACACTTTCATATCTGTATACCAAAGATAAAATAGTTATAGATGAAGCGATTTTGATTTATTTTAAATCCCCAAACAGTTTTACGGGTGAAGATATAGTTGAATTTCAATGTCATGGCGGTGTGGTTGCGGCCAATGTTATACTAAAAGAGATAATATCTCACGGCGCCAGGCTTGCCAACCCCGGTGAATTTTCCAAAAGAGCTTTTCTAAATAATAAGATTGATTTAACTAAGGCTGAAGCTATTGCAAAAATCATTGAGATAAAAAGTGAAGATGCACTTAAACTTCTTTCAAAGCAGTTAAGAGGTGATTTAAAAGAGTATATAGATAATTTAAGAGATAAACTTGTTGAAATACTTGCTTTTATTGAAGTAAATATTGACTATGCCGAAGAGGATTTGCCAAAAGATTTGGAAGATGATATAAAAAACAAACTTGATTATATAGAAAAAACTGTTGAAAAAACTCTCCATACAAGTTTGCAAAAAGAGGGGCTTGTCAATGGCTTTGATATAGCTATAGTGGGAAAACCCAATGTCGGAAAAAGTTCTTTGTTAAATAAGCTTGTCAATTACCAAAGGGCTATTATAAGTGAAATAGCAGGAACTACAAGAGATACAATAGAAGAAGAGTTGAAGATAGGTACACATTTGGTCAAAATTGTTGACACCGCAGGTATCAGAGATGCGAAAGACACCATAGAAAAAATAGGAGTGCAAAGAAGTCTTGAATCTATGAAAAATGCTGAAATAGTATTTGCTCTTTTTGATATATCCCATGAGTGTGACAAAGAGGATGAAGCTGTTATAAAAATGATAAACAAATATAAGGATAATAAAAAAATATTTGTTTTTTTAAATAAATCGGACTTGGAACAAAAGTTTGATCTTTCAAAACTCAAAAATTTTACCCCGATAAAAATCAGTGCTAAAAATGATGTGGATATAGTTGTAAAATCTTTAAAAGAGTATCTTGACCGTACTGCAAAAGATGATAGTATGCTTTTAACTACCAACAGACAGATTCAAAGTTGTCAAAATGCACTTGAAGCCATAAAAAGAGCAAAAGAACCGCTTAAAAACGGTGAACTTGAACTTTTTGCATATGAAATTAATGATGCTATAGATCATATATCGTCAATTACTACAAAATTTGAAAGAGATGAAATCCTTGATAAAATGTTTGGCAGTTTTTGTCTGGGAAAATAGATATCCAATAAGCAAGTCATTATCTCTTTTTTTGTATAATAATATATACTGTAAATATAGGAAAAAAAGCTATGCAAAATATTGATAAAACACTTCAAAAATTAAAACTTTCAAAAGATGAGTACCAAAATATTTTGGAAATTATGGGCAGAGAGCCCAATATGCTCGAACTTCAGATATTTTCTTCTATGTGGAGTGAACATTGCTCTTATAAATCAAGTAAAAAATACCTTAACGGTTTTCCTACCAAAGCCCCATGGGTTATACAAGGTCCCGGAGAAAATGCAGGAGTTATAGATATTGGAGACGGATTGGCTGCCGTATTTAAAATGGAGAGCCACAATCATCCAAGCTATATCGAGCCTTATCAGGGGGCGGCTACCGGAGTGGGCGGTATTTTAAGAGATGTATTTACTATGGGTGCCAGGCCGGTTGCCAATATGAATTCCTTAAGATTCGGCACCATTAGAAAAAATGATAAAACAGGAAAATACCAACGATATCTTGTTAGAGGAGTAGTAGCCGGTATAGGTGATTATGGCAATTGTATGGGGGTTCCTACAATTGGCGGTGAAACTTCATTTGATGATTGTTATAACGGTAATATACTGGTTAATGCTTTTACACTCGGTATTTGCAGAAGTGACGAAATATTTTATGGAAGAGCCGAGGGTATCGGCAACCCGGTTATATATGTAGGTAGCAAAACCGGAAGAGACGGACTTGGCGGAGCAGTAATGGCAAGCGATAGTTTTACCGAAGAGAATAAATCTCTTAGACCGACTGTGCAAGTTGGAGATCCGTTTACGGAAAAACTTTTGCTTGAAGCTTGTTTGGAATTATTTCAAAATGACTATATAGTCGGCATACAGGATATGGGAGCAGCAGGTCTTACAAGCAGTTCTTTCGAAATGGCAGGAAGAAGCGGAAGCGGGATGGTGATGCATTTGGATAAAGTACCTGCCCGCGAAGAAGGAATGGAGCCATTTGAATTTATGCTTAGCGAATCCCAAGAAAGAATGCTTATATGTGCCAAAAAAGGCTATGAAGATAAAGTTCTTGAAATTTTTAAAAGATGGGATTTGGATGCAAAAGTTATAGGTGAAGTAACGGATACGGGCAATATGGAGCTTTTTTGGCATGGAAAAAAGGTGGCTGATATACCTATAGATCCTGTCGGAGAAAATGCACCTATATTGGATAGACCCACTAAAAAACCTGCATATCTTGAAAAGATAAAAGAGATAAAAGCTGATATAAATTCACTCAATGTCAATGAAACATTTGATAAACTCATAGCTTCACCTGAAGTAGTTGATAAATCATGGATATACAATCAGTATGATTCTATGGTGCAGACCAATACCATAAAAGCACCCGGTTCGCTTGATGCTTCAACTATAAGAGTAAAAGAGAGTGGAGTTGGTATATCTATGAGCAGTGACTGCAATCCGAGATACTGCTATATCGATCCTTTCGGCGGTGCTGCTGCTGCAGTAGTTGAAAGCGGTAGAAATGTCGCAATGAGCGGGGCGACTCCAAAAGCCATAACTGACTGCCTAAACTACGGCAATCCTGAAAATCCTGAAATTATGTGGCAGTTTGCAAAAGGATGTGAGGGTATAAAAGAAGCATGTAGAGAATTAAATACTCCGGTAGTCAGCGGAAATGTATCGCTCTATAATGAAACCAATGCAGAGGGAATATTTCCAACCCCGGCAATTGTTATGGTGGGGGTTAATGAGAAAGCTGAAAAAACATTGCCAAGCTTTTTTCAAAAAGAGGGAAGTGCCATCTATCTTCTTGGTGAAACTAAAAGTGAATTTGGCGGGAGTTTGCTTTTGAAAGAGATGTTTGGTGAAGTTAGCGGAACTTTGCCAAAACTTGACTATCAAAAAGAGTTAGAGTTGTGGAGATTGGTAAAAGAGGCAAATCAGGCAGGTTTGCTTAATGCAGCCAAAGATGTAAATGTAGGCGGTATTGCCATAGCACTTTACAAAATGTCTGCCAAGAGTAAAAAAGGTATAGAGGTAACAACCGGTTTTAAAAATGCGATAGATATATTTAGCGAATCATTTAGCAGAGCTATTTTGGAAGTAAATGACGAAGAAGCTTTTGAAAATATTGCAAATTCAAGCGGATTGAAATATAAAAAAATAGGTGTCGTAAAAGGAGAGAGATATAGAATTGACGAGATAGACAGAGATATAAAAGTTATCGAAAGTATCTATTTTGATTCATTCTGCGAACTTATAGAAAGTGATCTCTAAAACGGATAATTGAAAATTGAAAATTGATAATTGGTTAAAAAGGACAACTGTTTTTTTATTGCTTTTTTGTATTTCTCTTTTTGCAAAACAGTGTGCCGATCAGTATAATAGCGAAGCTTTTTTAGATGCTCCTGAAAGGCTTGGCGAGATTATTGATAACGGTTTAAAAGGGTTACCCGTTTTTGGAAAAGCAAAAGAGTATCAAAAGCTTGGTTTTAAAAAGATAAAAATTTACAATAAAATATACTTTATCAATACAAAAAAGATAAAAAGAGAAAGAGATTATATCTATCCGATAAAATCAGGTTTGTGGAAATTTCATATTGATAAAAACGGTTTTGTTGATGAGTTTGATATAGCTGAAGCTTTTGGATATAAAGATAAAGTAGAAAGTGTTGCAAATGAGATAAATAGCGATTTTGAAGGATTGTGGAATAGGTGGGGCGGAGATGATTATGCACTTTTAATGCAACCGGAAGATGCACAATTAAGATATGGTAATTTTTATCTTTCTTTCAATGTTTATCTTTATGGAGTTGAAGAAGATGCAACCCGGTTAGAAAATACTGTGATAGATTATCATTTTTTAAATTATACAAATGAAGTAAACAAATATGGGTGCCTCCAATAACTTATATAGCCCATAAATAAAATGTAAGGAAGGAAAATAGTGAGAGCATTATTGAGTGTTAGCGATAAAGAAGGAATTGTTGAATTTGCCAAATCTTTGGAAGAGCTTTCGTTTGAAATTATTTCAACAGGAGGAACTTACAAGCTTTTAAAAGAAAATGGTATTGATGCTGTGGAGATAGACCAAATTACAAAATTTCCGGAGTGTTTTGAAGGAAGAGTGAAAACTTTAAATCCATATGTACATGGCGGTATTTTGTATAGAAGAGATAAAGATAAACATATAGATGAAGCTAAAAAGCTTGGAGTGGAAGCAATTGATTTGGTGTGTGTCAATCTTTATCCGTTTAAAGAGACTATAGAAAAAACTGATAATTTTGAAGAAATTATAGAAAATATAGATATTGGTGGTCCTACTATGGTTAGAAGTGCTGCTAAAAATTTTAAAGATGTATTGATAGTTACGGATAAAAAAGAGTATGATGCAGTTATAGAAGCAATTAAAAACGGTAACGATACAGAAGATTTTAGAAGAAATTTGATGATAAAAGCATTTTCTCATACAGCAAACTATGACAGTATGATAGCAAATTATATGAATGAGAGATTTAAGGGCGGATTTGGAGAAAAACAGTTTATAATAGGAAATAAAGTAGCCGATACAAGATACGGGGAAAATCCTCATCAAAAAGGAGCTCTTTATGAGTTTGAAAGTTTTTACAGTAAAAATTTCAAAACTCTAAAAGGTGAAGCAAGTTTTAACAACTTGACAGATATTAACGCAGCGGTTAAAATTGCATCTGCTTTTGGAAATGAAAATGCACTCTGCATAGTCAAGCATGGGAATCCTTGCGGATTTGCCATAAAAGATACCTTGCTTGAGAGTTATACCGAAGCTTTGAAGTGTGATCCTATATCAGCCTACGGCGGGGTTGTAGCCGTTAATGGTATTGTTGATAAAGAGTTGGCCGAGAAAATGAATGAAATATTTTTAGAGGTTATTATCGCAGGCAGATTTGAAAATGATGCTATTGAAGTTTTTGCAAAGAAAAAAAGAATTAAGCTTTTTGAGTATGGCAGCGACAGGCTTTTAGTCAGTCAAGATAGATATGATTTTAAACATATAAACGGTGGTTTTGTTTTTCAAGATAGTGATAGAGTAAGCAACAAAGAAATAAAAGAGGCCAAACTTGTAAGCCGTAAAAAAGCTACAGAGAGTGAATTAAAAGACCTTGAAATTGCTTATAAAGTGGCAGCTTTGACAAAGTCAAACTGTGTAGTTTATGTAAAAAACAGTGCTATGGTAGCAGTTGGAATGGGTATGACAAGCAGAGTGGATGCGGCTCAGTGTGCTCTTAAAAAAACTCATGAACTGGGGCTTAATGTAAAAGGCAGTGCATTGGCTAGTGAAGCATTTTTTCCATTTCGCGATTCTATTGATGCGGCTGCAAGTGCCGGTGTAACATCTGTTATAGAGCCCGGCGGAAGCATAAGGGATAACGAAGTTATAAAAGCAGCTGATGAGCATAGTATGAGCCTTTACTTTAGTGGAACAAGACATTTTTTGCATTGATTTAAAATAAAAAGTGACAGGGATACTGTTTTTGACAGTATCCTAAAATAATTTACTCTTTTATATCTTCAAAAAATACAAATCTGTTTTTACCGCTTTGTTTAGCAAGATACATTGCCATATCGGCATGTTTTTTTAAGAGTGCTTTCATATATGCATCTTGAGGGAATATGGCTATGCCGATACTTGCTGAGAGGAAATTTATATTATTGCTGTAAGGTTTTGCCAAAATCATGGTAATATTATTTGCTTTTTTTATCAATTGCTCTTTATTGGTTGTCTTGGTTAATATGGTAAATTCATCACCTCCCAATCTGGCAACTATATCATTATTGTTTGTTACGATTTTAAGCCTGTTTGCAACTTCTATAAGAATTTCATCTCCTATGTCATGACCCATTTTATCATTTACCTTTTTAAAACCATCCAAATCTATAAACATTAGAGTAAAACCTGTATTTTTATGGACGGTATTTGATATAAAAGTATCCAACTCTTTTTCAAAATGGCTTCTGTTGATAAGATTTGTTAAAAAATCATATTTGGCATCCTCTTGGGTTTCATTATAATTCTGATAAAGCGAGCGGTATTGATTGTTTAATTTATACAGAATTTTTAAAAAATAAACGGGTAAAATTAAAAAAGCGAAGAACCAACCCATTGCTATATCCAAGTGGTATGCCCAAAAGTCAGAAAAATATATCACAAGTATCCATGCAATCAGAGTATTTGTTATCACAAATATAGCAATTTTTAAATTATATCTGCTACTGTAACCAATAACATACCATAAAAGAAGTACAGGAAAATAAACCGAATATGACCCGGTACAAATAAGAGACAAAGTGGTTAACAATATATCTATAAACGACTCTATATAAATGCGGACAGTTTTTAAAAAATCAGGAAAAAATTTTATAATTATAAGATATATACTGTTTGATAATGATTCTGCAATAAATAAATCTTTTAAGGATAAATACTCAAATATTTGCCTGTTAAACAAATCGGGTGAAAGTACAATGATAATAAGTGTTGCTATTGCAACTATAATATATCGAAGATATATTTGAGAAAATTCCTCTTTTAACTGATTTGTTTGTGTTGTTATCATTTTGTATTATATAGTTTTAAAAATAATGTATATATTAAACATTTAAAAAATTTACAGTCATATCATAATTTTTATGAATTGTTTGAGCAAATTTTTCAAGCAGAAGCAAAACATTTTCCCCATCATCAGGGAAAGTAACTATGGCATCTTTTTTATCGTTTATTCCGTAAAATTCTTTAATGCCCTGAGCTATATCGTATGCAATATTCCAATCGGCACCGGGAGAAAAAATAACTATATTTTTTTTGTTTTTAAATACAATGTCACTGTTTCTTAGAATTCTTGAAAGAGTTTTAATAATATCATTTGTCAAGTTTTTATCGGATTTTATAAATATAAGTGAAAAATCCCTGTGGTATTTATCTTCATATCTTTCTATCAAGGCGATATGGTGCTTTATGACAGGAAAAATATCTTTAAAATTCATTTCTACACATGCCATTTTGTTTTCCTATGCAATTATATTTTCCAAATTTTTAAAGACAAAGGTATTGTATCCGTCTTTATAGCTATATAATAATTGTAGCTTATGTGCCCTTAAAATATTATCAACCAGATAAAGTCCTAGTCCGAAACTGTCTTTTTGATTGCCATCACTTGTGAAAGGCTCCATATATTCTTTCAAATCTTTTTTTAGTTTTTCGCCTCTGTTTCTGAAAATGATAGCTTTTTTATTTGCAATAATCTGTACTTTTTTATCAGGAGAATATTTGATAGCATTGTCTATCATATTTTTTATGGCAATACTAAAAAGTTTAAAATCAACTTTGACATTTATTTCATAAGGTTTTACCAATTCTATTTTATCTTTGTCAATCATAGCCAAATCAATTGCTTCATCAATGATATCAATAAGTCTGAAACTTTTTTGTTCTATATTCATAAAACCGCTTGAAATTTTTTCAATGGTTATAAACTCTTCTATAAGATTTTGCAATTTTTCAAATACTGATATAAGTCTTTCTTTGTTTTTTCCTTTTTCAAGCATTTCAGCAGTAATTCTTCCTTTTGTGATAGGAGTTTTAAGTTCATGCATTATATTTCTTAAAAAAAGTATTCTTGAACTGTTAAGTCTTTTTATCTGCTTGACTGCTTTGTCAAATGCATTTGCGACATCAGCTATTTCATCTTCATTATCTGATTTGACATCTATATCCAGGTTGCCATCGGCAAATTTTTCTATTTCAATTTTCAATTTTTTAAGAGGAAGTAATTTTTTAATCGTAAGAATATAAGCCATAATGATAAGAATCAGTATTGATGCAAAAATAGAACCAAAGATTATATTTCTGTTTGAACCGTATTTTTTATCTTTAAGCAAAAGAGAATATTTTTTTGTTGTGATATACAAATAAGCATTTTTTTTATTTTTTAGTATTAAAGCTGTTCCTATAGATGAAGTATGCTGATAAACTATAGGTGTATGATTGATAATATAAAGAGCTTTTTTGATATCTTTGATGGGCTTCATATGAAATTCATCCAAAAGTTTAAAAAAATCTTTAAAATCAGATGAAAAAGCAAGTTGGTATTGGATTGATTTTGACATAAGGGCATATCTGTTTAAAAAGTTTTTTTTACTCTGCTCTTTATCATATTGGTAAAAAAGTATTGAAGTAAAGATTACCCCTATCGAGGCCATAATAAATATAAAAGTAATACTCGAAAATATAGAGGATTTTTTCATGCTACAAATTTGTATCCGATTCCCCTTACGGATTTGATATGTTTTGGCTCTTTTGGCGATTCTCCAAGTTTTTGTCTGATTCTTCCTACTATGACATCTATACTCTTGTTACTGCTTTCTTCGCTGATAGCTTCTATATTGTATATAAGTTCTTCCCTTGAAACCACGCCTCCCTCTTTTTTCATAAGATAGCTCAGAATTCCATATTCGGCTGCGGTCAAGTCAAGCACTTTATCAAAATGCCTTATTTCCTGCTTGTTTTCATCCAAAACCAAATCTTTTTCCTTGTCATTTTGTATTTTTTGATTGATGAGGGGTTGTCTTCTAAGTATGGTTCTTATCCTTGCTTCAAGCTCTCTTGGATTATATGGTTTTGGCAGGTAGTCATCCGCACCGTTTTCAAGAGCTGTTACTTTATCCATGATATCATGTCTTGCAGAAGATATGATAATTGGAATATTGCTCTCTTTTCTTATTTCTTTGCATACATCAAGTCCGTCTATGCCGGGTAGAGTAAGATCCAAAATGATAAGATCAAATTTTTCATTTTCTAAAAGTGCAAGACCCATATAAGGGTCTTCCACATTTTTTATCTTTATATCAAACTGTTCCAAATACTCTGTGAGTATTTCAGCAAGTTCCGCATCATCTTCTATCATTAATACTCTAATCATATATCAGCCTATTTTATATTGTATACAAGAGGAAGTACAAAATTACCTCTTTGAACATATATTATACCTTTTTTTGACTTATGTACAGCCTTTTTGTATTCATTTATATTTTTTACAAGAGTACTGTTGACCTGTATAATTATATCTCCTCTTTGAAATCCCATATTGTCAGCTTGTGAATTACTCTCTACTTCGACAACCAACACTCCTTTGATATCTGTCGGTATTTGATAAGTATATCTTATTTGTTTTGTAATATCAGCAAGTTTCAATCCTTTTATAGAGGCATTATTGCTTGTAGTGACTTCAGCCGAACCCGGCATTTGGGCTAATTTTACTTTAAATGTTTTTTCTACACCGTTTTCTCTTTCAACTTTGATTTGTACAGTCTCATTTGGTTTCATAGAGCCGATTTTGTTTTTTAAATCATTGGCATCTTTTATTGTTTGGGTATTTACTTTTATGATAAGATCACCCCTTCTTATGCCTGCTTTGTATGCGGGTGCATCTTTGGATACAGCCAAAACGAAAGCTCCCTCTTTGCGTTTGTATATTGTTTTTAAAGCACTGCTTAAATCTGATATGGATACCCCAAGATAACCTCTTACTATTTTACCGTTGTTTATAAGAGCCAAAGCTATCTTTTTTACCATATTTGACGGAATTGCAAATCCGATACCGTTGTTTCCGCCACTTCTTGTTATGATTGCACTATTGATACCTATAAGTACCCCTCTGCTATCTACCAAAGCACCACCTGAATTGCCAGGATTGATTGAAGCATCTGTCTGTATGAAATCTTCATACTGATTTAATCCTACTTTATTTTTGTTTAGAGCCGAAATAATTCCTTGAGTTACTGATTTTCCAACTCCAAAAGGATCACCTATGGCAAAAACTATATCCCCTACCTTTAAATTATCAGAGTTTCCAAATTTGATAGGAGTCAAATTTTTTGCATCTATTTTTATAACAGCAATATCTGTTTTAGGGTCTCTTCCGATAATTTTGGCATTATATTCTTTATCTTTTCCCTGTATGCTTACTTTTATTTTGTCAGCATTTGCAACAACATGGTTATTTGTGATAATATAGCCATCGCTGCTTACTATAACACCTGAGCCTAAAGCATAAGCCTTTCTTTCCAGTTTTTTTGGTATTTGCCTGTTAAATCCCTGACCAAAAAAATCCCTGAAAAACGGATTTGCATATAAATTATACATTTGGTTGTTTATATATATCTTTTTAGTAGTAGATATATTGACTATACTTTTTTGCGGTTCTTTAAGTACACTGTAATATGAAAGTATTTTATTTGTACTGTTTCCCGGTACAACTCTTTGCTTAATGTCTTTGGCATTTTGAAATGTAACTTTTGCCGATAAGTTAAAACTAAAAATCGTCATCATTGTCATCATGATGATTGTAATTCTTTTTTTCATGATCCTCTCCTTTAAAATTTGTAACTGTGAAAGTATAAAACAAGAATGTAAATGAGAGGTAAATGGATATAGTTGATTGACATAGACTAAAGTTTTATGATATAATTACGGTCAAAGAATTATAATGAAGTATTAGATAATGACAGTTATATAATATTTGCAAGGAGTTAAAAGTGAGCAACAGTCTATATGAAACATTAGGTGTCAGCGAGTCTGCTTCCGCAGATGAAATAAAAAAAGCCTATAGACGCCTTGCCAGGAAATATCATCCCGATATCAACAAAGGTGCGGATGCGGAAGAAAAATTTAAAGAGATAAATGCAGCATATGAGATACTGAGTGATCCGAAAAAAAGAAAACAGTATGATATGCATGGCGATAACATATTTGGCGGTCAAAATTTTCATGATTTTGCATCTTCACAGGGAAATGCAGCCGATCTTGATGAAATACTTAGAAATATATTCGGCGGAGGCGGCTTTGGCGGTTTTAGCAGCGGAGGCGGCTTTGAAAGTTTTGGCGGAGGTTTTTCTCATCAAAGACAAAGAGAGCCTGATTTGGATGTAACGGCAAAGATAACTATACCTTTTGATGTTGCAGTATTGGGAGGTACCCATGCTATAAATTATAATGGTGAAAATTTTAGCATAAAGATACCCGCCGGTATAAAAAATGCAGAGAAATTGCGAATCAAAGGCAAAGGCAAAAGTTATAACGGCAGAAGAGGGAACCTTTATCTTATAGTTGAGGTAGCTTCAAGCAATGAGTATGAAAGAAAGGGCAATGATCTTTACAAGAATTTTGATATACCTTTAAAAACTGCTATGTTTGGAGGTAAAGTCAAAGTTAAAACCCACTATAAAGAGATAACGCTTAAAGTTGGGAAAAATACCAAACAAGGACAGAAATTTAGAGTAAAAGGCTATGGTGTAATTGACAGAAAATCAAAAGTCAAAGGAGATTTGTATTTAAAAGCCAATATCATTTTGCCGAAAGTTGAAGATTTGGATGAAGATTTGGTAAAATTAATGAAAGAGAAATTACCTGAATAAGGAGAGAAAATATGCATGGATATGAAGAACCGGTTTATTTGATAAGTGTGGTGGCAAAAGTATTGTCAATACATCCTCAAACTTTAAGACAGTATGAAAGAGAGGGTCTGATAGAGCCTTCAAGAACTGAAGGTAGAATGAGGCTGTATTCTCAAAAAGATATCGATAAGATAAAAATGATATTAAGACTGACAAGAGATTTGGGTGTTAATTTGGCCGGAGTTGATATAGTTTTACAATTTAAAGACCAAATTGATGAGCTTGAAGAAGAGATAGACAGGTTAAAAAAAGAGATAGCAACTCTTAAAAAACAAGGTACAATTGATGAAAATAAAAACCTTGTTGAAAAAAAACATATCTATGATATTATTTTATTTGGCGAATAGTGGAAAAAAGGGAGCAAGAGCATGGCTAACCTGTGATAAGAGGTGCAATGAAAGTTTTAGGGGTTTGATCCGTAGCTTTCACGATTTTTAAACAATTTTTTGCTATTATCCCTTATGGAGAATTTTAAAATGTTAAAGCTATTTTTAGGATTGTTTTTTTATATAGCTGTTTGGGCTGCCGATTTTGGGGCTATGAGTACACAGGAATTATTGGCTATAATGAATTATACTATCGAAAAAAAAGATCAGAATAAAATATTAAAGGAATTAAAAAGCAGAATTCCGGAAATGTCTCATACCGAATTGTCTATTTATAAAAAAAATCTTGAATTGTTAAAGAAACAAAATGCCAAAAAATAAAATACTTCTTCTTGAAGACGATATTAATCTAAGTGAAACCATAGAAGAATTTTTAGAAGATGAGGGTTATAAAGTCATATCCGTTTATGACGGTACGAGTGCGGAAGAGAAGATATATGAAGAAAAGTTTGATATTTTACTTTTGGATGTAAATGTTCCGGGACTTAACGGTTTTGAATTGCTTAAAAAGATTAGAGAAGAAGGCAATGAAACCCCGGCAATATATATAACTTCTTTAAACTCAACTGATGATTTGAGTGACGGATATGAAAGCGGATGTGATGACTATATAAGAAAACCGTTTGAATTGAAAGAATTATTGCTTAGAGTTCAAACAATTTTGAAAAGAAGCTTTTTTCATAAAGCCAAAAACAGAGTAATTATCAAAGAAAATACTTTTTATGATTTGGATAGTAATGAACTTATAAAAGATGGTAAAAAAATTACTTTAAACAATAAAGAAGACAAGCTTTTAAGACTTTTTTTAAAATATCAAAACCAAATTATTTCACATGAAAAAATTTATGAAACTTTATGGAATTATGATGAAACATACAGTGACAGTGCACTTAGAACATATATAAAAAATCTTAGAAAAATATTGGGAAAAGAGAGTATTGAGAGCATTAAAAAACTCGGATACAAAATTGTTACGGAGTGAAAAGAAAACTTTTATTGCTTTTCTTTTGCTTTATGCTTTTTTTTCCGTAGTTATACTTACTTTTATAGCTTTTTTATACTATAACTTTCAAAAAGATTTGATGTTGCAGAAAAAAAGAGAATTTTTACAAAATTATTCTAAAACTTTTATACCTAAATTAAAAAAACTTCATAGAAATTTTTCTAAAACACATATATATCCTACGGATAAAGATATAAGAACAGCCATATATGACAGCGATAGAGTTAAAATATTTTCTTTATTGAAAGTAAAACCGGATTTAAATAAAGTTTTATATAGAAAAAATAGAGAAATACACTTTATTAAAGAACCTGAGGAGTATTATCTCGGAGCCAAATATATAGTATTTGAGATAGATGATGACGGAGTATGGCTAAAGGATTTTTATAAAAAGATTATCTTTTACGGCCTTCCGCTGTTTGTACTTGTTATTGCGGTGGGATACTTTTTGATGAGACTTTTCTTAAAACCAATGAGAGATACGCTTTTGCTGCTTGATAGATTTATAAAAGATACTACCCATGAGTTAAATACCCCGGTTAGTGCTATTTTGGCAAATATTGAAACGATAGACAGGCAAAACTTGAGTGAAAAAAATATTAAAAAAATAAACAGAATAAATATAGCTGCCAAGACTATTTCAAATATATATCAAGATTTGACTTATCTTATATTAAACCATAAACTCCAAAAAGAGGATGAGGATGTAAATATAAGTAATTTGCTGAAAGACAGATGCGAATATTTCAAAGAAATTGCAAAATCAAAAAAGATAAATTTTATTTTTGATATAAAAAATAATATACAAATCCGCATTGATAAAAACAGAGCGGTAAAACTTATAGACAATCTTATTTCAAATGCCATCAAATACAATAAAATCAATGGTAAAATCAAAATAACCCTGAAAGAAAACTTCCTTAGTGTAAAAGATAGCGGTATAGGAATAAAAAATGAAAAACTCGATAAGATATTTGACAGATACAAAAGATTTAATGAAATAAGTGGCGGTTTTGGTATAGGTTTAAATATTGTATGGATGATAGCAAAAGAGTATAATTTAAATATTGAAGTTGATTCGAAAGAGGGTGAATATACGGAGGTTAGGGTATCATGGTAAAAAAAATACTTATTTTGTTTTTTGGTGTTTTTCTAATTTTGTTAAGTGCAAAAGAAAATATTTATCAGAGAAACTGTGTAAAATGTCATAAAAATCAAGCAGTATCTTTGGACAAACTTTTTTACAGATATCTTTTAAAATATAGCAGTGAAAAAAGAGTCAAACAAGCTTTGGTTAGCTATTTAAAAACTCCCTCATATTTTAAAACCGTTATGCCAAAAGGTTATATAAACAGATATGGTATAAAACTTCCCACCAGGCTGAGTGATAAAGAGTTAAAGAAAGCCATAGATATATACTGGAACAAATATAAAGTTTTTGGAAAATTAAGAGTAAAATAGCGGTTGGATGCCAATTGTTTAAAATACTTTTTTATTCACAATAATTTCACTATTTTTTATTATTATTTCATATATCAATTAAAAGGAGATAAAATGAGAAAATTAAGTTTAATTGCTATTTTGGCTGCTGGAGCTTTGTCTTTGATGGCTGCTGCACCGGACGGAAAAGCTTTGAGTGCAAAATGTGCCGGATGCCATGGGGCACATTTTGAGAAAAAGGCTCTTGGAGTTTCTAAAGTTGTAAAAGGTATGAAAGCAAAAGAGATTGCTGAAGCTTTAAAAGGTTACAAAGCCGGAACATTCGGCGGTCCTATGAAAGGTGTAATGAAAGGGCAGGTTGCAAGCTATAGTGATGAGCAGATAGATGCAGTTGCTAAGTATATTGCAGGATTAAAATAGTTTTATTATCAAAATCAATCGCTTTAAAGCCTTGGGTTTTAAAGCGATTTTATCGGCAATACAATTGTAAAAACAGCTCCTTCTTTACTATTTTCAACATCAATATTTCCATTGAAATTATCTTTTATGATAGTTTTTGCCATATATAAACCTATACCTGTTCCGGTACTTTTTTTTGTAGTAAAATTTGCTTCAAATATTTTATCTATGATATCAATCGGCACTCCCCCCGCATTATCTCTTATCTCAATTTTTATAAAATTTTTACTTTTATATAGTTTTATATTGATATGGGGATTTTTAACTTTGTTAAGCTCAAGTGCATCTTTTGAATTGTGTAAGATATTTAAAATAACTTGAGAGAGTTGATTTGGGTAACCTTTTATCTTGATGCACTCTGTAATATCTATTTCCATATCTATGCCATTGTGTTTTATGGATGCTTCTATGATATTGACAGCATTAAATATGGAGTTTTCGACATTAAATACTGTTTTTTCTTTATCTTCTTTGTAAAAGTTTCTAAAATCATCTATGGTTTGAGACATATACTCAATCTGCTCTAAAGAATTTTGTATATAATTATTTAAAGTATTATTGTTTAATTTTCCTTGCGAACTGTAAAGTCTTATATTTTGAAGTATCAGGCTGAGTCTGGTTAAAGGATGTCTCCACTGATGCGCTATATTGGCTAACATTTCTCCAAGTGCAGCAAGTTTTGACTGATTTTCAAGAAGCCTGTCTTTTTTGGCATTTTTTGCTATCTCCTCTTTTACCTTTGATTCAAGATTGTTTGCCAAATCTTTAAGTTCGTTTGATTTTTCTTCAAGTGATTCATACATTTTGTTTATGGGGGATGAGAGCAAAAAAGCAAAAGGTATGGCAACTAAAATAGCAAGCAAAACAGTAAAAAATGTTCTTTTTGCTACATAATGCTCTGCATCTTTTATCTTTTCAATCTTTTCTTTATATATGAGTCTTAAATTTTGTGAATTTTGAAATTTTAAAGGTTGAATAAAAATCTTTTCTTTCTCTATAAAAAGCGGATTTTTGGCATTCATAATTTTTTTTGCATATTTTGGAAATATTTTATATATATTTTTTCCATTTTTTGTATATCTTGACCAATTATACAGTCCGTTTGGTGAAATTATAAAGTATCCTTTTTCGTCAATTAAATATACATCAAATGTAGGTGAGAGAGTTAATATCTTCAGATAGTCTCTCATGAAGATATTAAGAATCAAAAAACCTTTGTAATTATTTTTTATATAAATCGGATATGCTATACGAATAACAGGCTTAAAGGGGGTTTCAATTTTTCCATGTTCCACATTTAAATCTATATTTGAAAACCAAATTTTGCCTTTTGGAAGCAACAGGCATCTTTTGCAGTAGTATCTTGGATATTTATTTTGCAAAAAATGTTTTGGTACTTCATACGGAGTTGCATTTATCTTGTCTCTGTCAAATCTTATGATTTCATTTCCGCTTGTATCTATAAATCTTAACTGCATATAATATTTGTCACTGTCTATTATGGTTAAAAAAAGATTTTTTACTATGTTTTTATCCTGATTGCGGTCGGCAAAATTTAAAAAATTTCTATTTTTTGCTATAGCTTTTAATGTATTTGATACATTTTCATAAAAAAAGTTTAAATATTCCATCTTGTCTTTTGCGTGTATTGTTGCTTGATGTTCAAATTTTTTTATAGAGGTTAAATTATTGAAATAAATATGAAGCATAAATATAGCAGACAAAAGAAGAGTGGCAAAAAGCAGGTATGAAACAAATAAAAACAGTTTAAATCTTTTTTTCTTCTTTTGTAGATCTTTAAGTTCAATCATATTTTTTTATCTTGTAACCTTGACCTCTGATATTTTCTATGAAATCATCTTTTAGTTTGGCTCTTAATTTTTTTATCTGTGTTCTTAAAGTATTGCTGTTGATAGGTTTGTTTTCCCATACATAATCAATGATAGTGTCATAGCTTATGATATGAGAAATATTTTTGACCAGTAAAAATATAAGTTTTATCTCATTTTTGCTTAATTCTACAATGTTTCTGTCTTTATCATAAAGTTCTTGTTTTTTTATATCAAATGTATATGTTTTGTTTAACTTTATAAGATTTTTATTATCTTTGATTATGAGCTTATTTATGCGAAGCTCCAATTCTTCAAAAAAGAAAGGCTTTCTTATATAATCGCTGCATCCCAGAGTATATGCCTCTTTTACATAATCTATATCCGACATTGAAGTTATAAAAATCACAGGAATATCTATTTTTAATTCTCTTAACTCTTTTAAGGTATCAAAACCGTTAAGACCCGGCATATTGATATCAAAAAGAAAGATATCGTAGCTGTTAAGAATTTCATCTTCAAAAAGTTGATCAGAATTTTGATAACCTGTTACACTGTGATTTTTGGCAGTAAAATAGTTGATAATTTCTTCTCTTATAAAGTCATCATCCTCAAGAATCAGTATTTTCAAGATATACCTCTTTACATCATTCCTGCTTCCTGAAGATACTCTTTAAGCCCCTTTGTTTTATATATGCCTTTTACTATATAGTTTATAAATATTTTCATTTGTTTAGGGTCGGCATAGCCGGGGAGTTGTATAATTTTATTCCAATTTTTGTCAAACATTATGATTTGAGGAGTTGTTTTAACTGTAAAGCCCATTTTTAAAGAGACCGTATTTGTTTTTTTGGGAGGTTTTATATCTCCCATTTCGTACTCATGATACTCATCAAGCGGAATTGAATATACATTAAAGTTTTCTTTTAAAAGTTTATGCAACTGTTTATTCTGCTGTATATCTTTTTTAAAAATTTTACAGTAAGGACAGGTTTTTGTCTCAAACAGCAGTAGTACATTTTTTCCGTTTGCTACAAGTTTTGTAGTATGTTTAAGTATCGAATCTTCTGCATTTAATCCTGCAGATAAAAATACTACAAGTATCAACATATTTAAAAATTTTTTCATCATTCCCCCTATTGTTTAAAAATTATGATTGTTTTTTCTTACCAATCATTATGCCATTTTTCTCATAAAACTCTTTTAAAGCTTTATATACTTCCCCGTTTTTCCTGTCTTTCCCAAGCCATAAACCGCTTTTTACAAAATCAAGTGTAACTTTAAACTGTTTTGCAGGCATGTATCCCGGAACCATAAATATCATTTTGCCCTGCTTGTCAGTAAATATAAGAGTAGGAGTAGAATTTACACTGTATATATCTATAAGTGTTTTTGTATCTACATCCATTGGCTTACCTTCATGTTTTATTTTATGCATCCTGTTTTTCATAGCATCCAATGAATATACGCTAAAATCATTTTTTAACATATTATGAAGTTTTTTATCATTATGGATATCAAGATTCATTTTAGCACAGTAAGGGCATTTATCAGTTTCAAAGATAACTATCATGTATTTGCCATTTGGAGTTAATGAGAATGTATCTTTAAATATATCACTGTTATCAACTTTTGAAATATTTTCTTTGACAATCTTTTTGGTTTTTACTTCAGATTTTATAAGTTTAGGAGTCTCTTGCTTAACAGTTTTTACAGATGTTTTTTCATCACAGCCGCTTAGTAAAAACAGAGCTGCAAAAAGCAGCCCTGTTAAAACTTTAGTAAATAAAGTTTTTTTCATTTTTTAAGTCCTTTTGCATATCCATGCAAGATAGCATTGACTTTTTTGATATGATTTTTGTCGGTCAATATACCGGGATTGGTATTGACTTTTTTCCAAAGTTTATCATTCGTCATATTTTGATGACATCCCATACAAACTCCGGTTCTTTCCATTTTTTCTCTCATATCCTGATCAAGCGGACGAGATGCCGGCCAATGAGAGCCAACATTTGTAAGCTGTTTTCCATCTCTTGTTACAACCTGTGACCACCCGAAGTTCATTCCAGGAATTGCTTTCATCTGTACAGTTGTGTGAGAAGAAGCAAATTTACCTGTTGCCAAATCTTGAAGATCTATCTTTGTATCTTTGTCTTGATCTATCATAGGATCTTTTTTACCGTATCCTAAAGCTTTTTGACTGGAATGGCAACTCTCACATGTTCTTGCGTGGTTGTCAGTAGTATGAGGCTGAACAGGAGACATGTCAATTCCATCAACAATATGACCATTGTCATGGACTCTTGCTTGTTTGTTCAGTATCAGAGTTTCGCCTTTTGGTCCGATAACTGTATAAGTTACCTGGCATCCCGGCATAATAGGTGTTACAAGACCTTCCCCGTTTATACCAAGTATCGGATCTTCCCATTCGGTATAACTTCTTGTTTCGCTTGATTTACCAATCTGTTTTTTACCTTTTGTTCCAAGAACTGATTCGCTTGTTTCACCATTTTTAAAGTGAGTTGCACCACTGGCGATCCAGTCAATTTTGCTTTTGCCTTTTCTATAATCAGTTTTTACATGGCAACCGTAGCATTGAGGTGCCCAGCTTGAGTGACAAGCATAACACTCCAATTTTTCCATATGTGATTTTACACTGTACATTGCCACTTCACCGGCTTTTGATAACTCTTTTTTGATTTGCAAAGTTTTTAGCTGAGGAACGACCAAGTCTTTTCCGCTTGCCAAGTGAGCTATAACAGTATTGGAACCTTTTTTCTTGACAACATTTCCAAGAGGATTACCTCTTGTTGAAAGAAGATAACCGCCTTCTGGATTGTAGATCGTACCTTGTTTCATCCATTCAGGAAGAGTTTTTGCCAATCCTCTGGGACCCTCGGGTGCATTGACTGCAAGCTCGTTTTCGCCATAGCCTATTTTTAATTCCCAAGGGAATTTGGTAGTTGTACCATGACAGTCAGAACACTCTATTTCTACTTGACCCAAGGTAGTACCGGCTATATTTCCATCGCCGTGCATATCTATAGAAGTGTGGCAATCCTGACAAGTCATACCCGCTTTAAAGTGAATATCAGCTTTTAAGTGTGTATATCTTTTGCCGTGAGTTTTACTTTGTGCTTTTCCACCCGGCATAAGAGGTGAACCGTAAGGCTGTTCCATCATACCCATAAAAGAAACACCTATTCTTTTACCTCTGTTGTGACAAGAGTTGCATGTTTCAGGATGGATACCGCTAAAAGTTACACCGGTTGTAGGAACATGAACTTTGGCATCTCTTGTTGCTTGAATTTCGTGAACTAACAAATGCCCATGTTCTTTTTTGTTGATTGTCGGGTCGTTTCCTTCATATATACCCTCATTGCCATAAGGAATATGACAGGCACTACAGCCCATACCTCTCCAGTCTCCTCTTCCTTTTCTACCTCTAACTCCTATATGACATCTTTGACAATCACTTCTTTGATAAGAGATAGAAGCATGATAGCCTACTCTTTTTTCAAATGCTTCTTTGCTTTCTCCCGGTTTCCTCATCAAATCAGCTGATGATTGTGGAGGAAGAGGTAATTGTTTTAACTCAGTCGGGAATTGGTCTTTATATTTGTTAGCCATGGCAACCATATATTTTTTATATGTTTTTGTACCCCATGCAGGAGTTTTACCATCAGTATCTTTTATATCATAATCGCCAAATTTAACTTTTTGCGTATCTTCACTGCCCCAGGTATGAAGGTTTCCTTGTATTTTACCGGCTTCGGTAGCCATTAAAGCTTTCTTCATATTATTTACGGTATCTGAGTGACAAAGTCCGCAAGTTTTATCCATAATCCAGTAACTGCCCGGATCTCTAACAAATGCTTCCAAGCCTCCAGGATGCCCCGGAGCACCTTTGTGTGCTTCAGCTTTGGTTGTGGCTTTCGGATTACCGCCATGGCAGATAACACAACCATTCGGATCGCCTATGCCCGCACCCATAGCTTTGATCTGCTGCATCATTTGCGAATCTTCGCTTCTTATATGTTCAATACCCTTGTGACACGACATACAGTCTGCAAATGCCCAGGTAGATATAAGAGCTAAGATTATTGCAACTTTGCTTAAGTTTGATCTTAGCATTTTCTCTCCTTTTTTTAGGATGATATTACACCCAAAATTTTTGCCAAATTATTTGACTATTGAAATATTAACAGATAATTGTGCCATAAAAGTGCCTTTTCTTACTATATTTTCTATATTTGATATTTTATAATATTTTAAGAATATGAATAGTAATATGTTGCTGAATTATTAAAATAATTTATAGTTTATATTATAATTATAATAAGGATAGATTATGAATAAAATTTTATTGTTTTTGTTATGTTCAATTTTTTTGTTTGGAGCGGAACTTGGAATGGATTGGAGACATGACTTGAGTGATGCAAAAGAGGCCGCAATTAAAGAGAAAAAACCTATTATTCTTTTTTTGCATTCAAGAAGCTGTTTTTATTGTCCTAAAGTTATAGAACAAATTCTTCCCAATGAAAAACTGAAAAAATTTTTGGATAAAAATTTTATAAAACTTGAACTTGATACTTCAACAGGATCGGATTCTATAGAAGATGAAACAACAGATCAGGCTCCCCCGAGATTTATAGTAAGCATAACCCCGGCATTTGTTTTTATGGGGCCAAATGAGGAAAAACTTGCAAGAAACGGTAAAAAACATATGATTATATTTGGCTTTTGGAATGTTGAGCAAATGTTAAAATGGAGCAAAGATGCTCTTAAGAGATTTAAAAGACTCTATGGAAATAAATATAATACGGGAGGAGGGAAATGAAAAAAATATTGTTTCTGCTTCTTGCAGTATTTGTCATATGTGGTTTCGGAGCAAAAGAAAAAAAAGGTCAAAAGTATTATCTTAAGAGATGCGGAAAATGTCATGGCACCGGAAGAATGTGGGGCAATGTTGCAACCATGGATGAATGGAAAAGTTTTTTTACTACCGATACAAAGGATTTGAAAGATTTTCATAAAGATGAACCAAATGTAATAAAATATATAAACTCAAGAGATTTTAAAAAAGAAAAAGGACGAATGTATAGATTTTTACAAGAGTTTTCAAGTGATTCGGAATCTATTCCGAGTTGCAATAATTAGTGTATATAAAATATCTTAGATAAATATTTGGAAAAAAGGTAAAGACAAGAGGTCGGTTGCTATCTTAGTCTTGATCCTTTCTTTTTATAGCCCATAGTCCTTAGTTTGTTCGTTTGACATTAAAACATTATCTATATGTTTTTCTAATCTTAAACCTTTAGTAACTTGTATTACAGTAATATACATTACTGTAACTTTGCTAACGATAAATCATCTAAAATTTAGATATCGCACCCCAAATGCTCTCTTGAGTCTTTTTAGAAACTTTGGCTTTTGCGGCGAACTCTCTCCATCTGTTTTTGGCGCTTATGACTTCATCTATAATATCATCTGCATTTTTTATATTATGTTTTTTTGCAAGTGCCAAAAGGTGATTAACAGTTGGATTTTTACCCTCTCCCATATACATTGTGCTATGCTCACCTCCCGGACCGTTTGAGAAGGTAATATCATATACTGGCGAAAATTTCCATTTGCCTTGCTCATCCATTAGAAATGAAAAGTTTTTTGCGTGGTCGTCTCTATTGTGGGTAAATAGATTAAAACAAGCAAGTCTAAATACCTCTTGAATATCTTGCATATTTTTAGTTAGATGCATTGTTAAAGTTAGCAAATCGCTATAATCTAAAGTAGGCAGTCTAAAATCCGTATGTATTAGCCCGGCGGCTGAGTGCATATGAACTCTTTTATCTCCAACCCTATCAAACCTCTCAATAGCAAAGTATCTGCCTTTTTTATCCTCTAGAAGAGCGGTTTTTGGCATTTGTAGTTTTGCCTCTTTTGCCATAAGAGAGTATGCATACTCAATCGCTCCAATCTCTTGGCTATCGATATGCGAAGCAAATTTTACTATGTAGTGGCTAAAGCCCTTTTGTAACTTTTGTTTGCCATGAATTACGGTTTTGTAA
>CAZKWE010000082.1:0-7787 GCA_964556545.1 uncultured Campylobacteraceae bacterium
AATCAAAAAAAGATAGAAATGAACAAATACTAAAAGCTACTAAAGACGGCTTTACTCAAAGTGAGATTGCAAGATTTTTAGGACTATCTGATTCTGCAGTTTCAAGGATTTTAAAAAAGTCAAAAGTCAAGCCCTGACCCCCTGGATCTGATTAAGGATTTTAAAAAAGTCAAAAGTCAAGCCCTGACCCCTGGATCTGATTCTGACCCCTGGATCTGACCTGGATAGGAATGATTGTGTTATGAAAATTTTATGGTAAATACCGCTCCGTTTTTTGAGTTATGAACGGTGAGTTTTCCATTGCAATGATCCTCTATAATTGTTTTAGACATATAAAGTCCCAAGCCTGTTCCATCTTTTTTTTCTTTTGTAGAGAAATACGGATCAAATATCTTATCGATTATCTCGTTCGGAATACCTCCTGCATTATCTTCGATCATAATTTCTCTATTTTTTGTTGTAATAGCAATGGTGGGATTTTTTATATGTTTCTCAAGCAATATATCTTCCGCATTTTTAATAATATTCAAAATTACCTGTTTGACTTCATTGTCATATACTTCTATTATCTTATTGCAGTTTAAATTGGTGACTATATTTATATTGTTATTTTTTAAAGATATCTCGATTATAGAAAGTGCAGAATTTATCAAATCATTGCAAGATGTTTTTCTTTTTTCTTTATCTATTTTAAAGAAGTTTCTAAAATCATCTATAGTTTTGCTTAAATGTTGTGAAAAATTTGATATTTTTTCAGATAATTCCATTACTTTTTTATTATCCAATTTATTGAGTTTTGCTTTTAAGTAAAGAGTCGAGCTTGTTGCACTAATGGCTCCAAGAGGCTGTCTCCACTGATGAGCTATCATATTGATCATTTCTCCCATCTGTGCCAAACGACTTTGTTGAAGCATAGCTTTGTCTTTTTCTCTATTTTTTTCTACCGCTTCAAGAACTCTTTTTTCAAGAGTTTTGTTTAACTGTGTCAATTCCAATCTCAGTTTTTTTTGTCTTATCATAAAGAAAGTTATTATTGTTAAAAGTATTAAGAAAAAGAGAGTTATATATATGGCCAAAGTATAATCTTTTTTTACTACAACCTTTTTTTTAGTCCATTTTTCATAAACGATTGTAAAAATATTCGGCACTATCTGTCGTATGGTTTTTTGCAGGATTTCTAAAAGTATTTTGTCATCTTTTCTAACGGCGATGCTGAGTTTATAGATCATTTTGGTTTCACCGGCAACATGAAGATTTTCAAGGTTTAATTTATTGCGATAATATGTAAAAACCGGTAAAGTTGCAATAGTATAATAAGCTTTATTTTGCGAAACGAGATTGAAAGAGTCGGCATAATCTTTTGTTTCTATGATTTTTATACCGGGATACATTTTTTTCATTTTACTTATAAGTCCGCTTCCTTTTTTTCTTGTCATAATTTTATTTTTAAGAGAGTCGAGATTTGCTACGAGAGGTTTATTTTTGGTGGTGATTATAGCCAATTCATAACTCATATACGGTGTTGTAAAATTTGCATATTTCAATCTTTTTTCAGTTTTTATAGCCGAAGGTAAGATATCGCATTTTTTCTCTTTCAAATATTGTTGAGATTGAGACCAAGAGGATGTCTTTATGTATTTGAGTTTTAAGTTTACTTCTTTTGTGATAATTTTTAATATATCTATTGATATTCCTTGGGGTTGTCCGTTTTTTATGAATTCTATGGGTACCCAGTCCGGGTTGATGCAGACATTTATAACTTTTTTTTTTCTGATATATTTTTTTTCTTTCTCATTCAATATATTTTTATATGGTTCATAAATTAAATGATTTTGTTTTTTGGCGGAAATGATAGTTTGATATTGTTTTGTATTGTTATCAAATTTTTCTATGGCGTTATTCGCAAATAAAATTGAAAAGGTTGTTATCAAAAATATAATAGCTTTTATATTCATAATTGTTTCCCAATGTTTTCAATACTTTTTTCAAAAAACAGATGAGTTAAATAAATCACAAAAAGAGGTTGTAAAAATAAACCTATAACAGGAATAAGAGAAAGCACATATGATAGAAAAGTTGCACTTAAAAACTCTTTTTTGTATTGTCCGGTAATTGTATCAAATGTTTGAATGTTTTGTATGTTGGAGCCTACATCAATAACCAAAAGATTGTGAAAAAGATAATAAAAAGGTATATTGAATATAAAAAGATTTACCCCCGGAACGATTAAAAGAGGTATG
Source organism: uncultured Campylobacteraceae bacterium (assembly GCA_964556545.1). Classification (GTDB taxonomy): domain Bacteria; phylum Campylobacterota; class Campylobacteria; order Campylobacterales; family JALSKU01; genus JALSKU01. The sequence goes on from CAZKWE010000082.1 coordinate 2,241, forward strand.
GCAACAAAACATAGAAAAATAAATATAAAAAATACTTTTATATACATTCCCAAAACCTTTACAAAACTTATTTCATTTCTGTAAAAATCGGGGTAATACTTTTGATGAATATTTTTAACAATATAAGGAGTAAAAAATCCTATCACTATAACTGCTATGATAACTGATATAAGTAACATTAAAAAAGTCCCGAAAAGATAAAAGAAAGTTACCAAAGCCCATTTGACAAAAGCCAAAGTTAGTATATAGTTTACTATCGGATGAGCTTGCGGATCAATATCGGCAAAATTTGCTCCGTTTGCGGTATTATTTAAAAAATCTATAAATTCACTGCCACTATACAAAAACAGTGATCCGAATATTAAAAAAGAGATTAAAAATGGTAGCGTGGAGAGAAGTAAAAATTTTAAAGTTAAAAAATCTTTTATGCTTCTTAATAAAAGTTTCATAATATTTTTCTATACTCTATCTCTAATTTGTTATATAACTCTTTTGGAGTAATGGTACTGTTTTTCTGCATAATTTTATTCATTACAACATTATCCTCAACTTTGCCCCAGAGTTTTTTGTATGTTCCTTCTTTGTAACCGTTGTCTTGTCTAAAGCCATTTAAAATATTTTTACCAATATAAACTTTGTATAAAGAGTCAATATTTAAACCACAGTTGTGAGCTACGGTAAAATACTCGCTTATGATTTTTTCAAAAGTGTTACTGTAAGAACCGGAAGTTATATGTATAATTCTTTCTACCTGATTTATGATTTCCATAGGTTCGGCGTTTTTTATATCACATGGTTCTTTACAAAACATTTTAAAACTTTTGTTGTCCATGATATATGAAGCAATATCTTCAATACCACCTGTTTTTTGGTTGTGATATTGCTCGAGTGCCAAACTCATGACAAAATGCCAAATATCAATGACTTCTATATGGATATTTTGCCAATTCGGATCGGCTTTTATATTTTTCCAGTGCTTCCATGCGAAACTGTCTATGAGTTCGGCACACTCCATATATATGCATCTTTTCCAGCTTATTATCTTTCCATGCTTGTTGTATCCGTTTTCCCAACCGATACCGTTTGTTTCATCATTTAATTTCTGTTGCAGTTCAAGCATAGCTATAATCATTTGTTTTTCATTTAATTTCATAATTTATTCCTTGGATCTTTAAATAAGAAACAATTATACCATAATTTGAATTGTTTTTGATACTTAAGACATACTGCTCATACCGCATTTGGCTTCATATTTTTTATTTTTTATCTTGATAAGAGCCTCTTTGGTATATGTTAAAATCTTTTTTTGGTCAACTATAGGCTCCATCAGTTGATTTTTTTTGGTTAATGCAATGGATTGGTCCGAGACGATATCAAGTATCTCATCTTCCAATTTTTTTAAATATTCATCAATACATTCAAATATCTTTTGCATATTTATCCTTTGGGTTTTATTTTTTGAATTGATAATCCGATGAGTATAAAAAACAATGCTACTATCGTAGAATTTTCTATCCTCTCTCCTGCAATATAATGAATAAAAACAAGAGATAAGACAGGCGAGAGAAATATAAGATTTGCTGTTTTACTAGTATTTTTACTGTATTTTAGAGCTTTTAGCCACAGTATAAAAGTAATACCCATTTCAAAAAGACCTATATATACACTTGATGCAATTCCTTCAAAACTAATACTTTGAAAATTTTTACAGGATATAAAATATATAATTGTAAAAATAACTCCAACAAAGAAATTGCAAAAAAGAGTTATGATTGGATCAGCTTTTATCTTTGTGCTGAATATCCAGTAAAATGACCATAAAACGGTACTAAGCAGTGCCAAAGAGAGACCTAAACCGTTTGAAAAATGAAAAGTTGTCATATTTCCTTTTGTAGCTATAATGAGTACTCCGAAATAGGCAAGAAAACCGGCTATAATATCATAAATAGAGAGTTTATGTTTTAAAAAAATAACACTCAGATATGAAAGCATTAAAGCCCATGTATAGTTTATAGCTTGAGCTTCCTGGGCAGGTAGCAAATCATATGCCCTCATTAGAACAAGATAGTATAAAAAAGGATTTATAGCCCCAAGTACAATAGTAATAAAAAAATTTTGTTTAAAATATTCTACGACTTTGATACTTTTTTTCCGGAGGATAATAAGGATACTTAAAAAAACTAAAGCACTCAAAGAAGAGCATAAAACTAATTGTGAAGGATTCATAAATCTTAAAGATACTTTAAAGGCAGTTGCAACTGTAGACCAAAGAAGTACCGCACTAAGAGCATAAATATAGGATAATTTTTGATTTGCCATAAATCTTCCAAATATTTTTTGGAATTGTAGCATATTTTTCAATCTTATTGTATTTTATAATTTATGATATAATATTTTAAAAAACAGGATTAAAAATATGATAGAAAATTTTATAAAAAAAGAATCAAGTGCCGGAATATTATTGATATTTGTAACTATTATAGCTTTAGTACTTGAAAATACCTCTTTTCACGGAATATACAACAGTTTTTTACATACACATGTTGAAGTGCGCTTTGGAAGTCTGCAGATAGCAAAACCTTTGCTTCTGTGGGTTAATGACGGGCTTATGGCAATCTTTTTCTTTTTGATAGGCTTGGAAGTAAAAAGAGAAGTTTTAGAAGGACAGCTTTCATCTGTAAAACAAGTTTCACTACCCGGTATAGCTGCTTTGGGAGGTATGATAGTGCCGGCACTAATATTTGCTTTTATAAACAGATCAGATACTTTTGCACTAAAAGGATGGGCGATACCGACTGCTACTGATATAGCTTTTGCTTTGGGGATTTTATCTTTGCTTGGAAAAAGAGTTCCTGTCTCTTTGAAGCTTTTTTTAATGGCCCTTGCTATTATTGATGATTTGGGTGCTATTGTTGTTATAGCTATTTTTTATACCTCGGATTTATCTGTTGTTTCAATAGCAATTTCATCGGTTAGTTTAACTATACTTTTTATAATGAATAAAATAGGAGTTGTAAAAAAAGCAGCATACATAATAGTAGGTATAATACTGTGGGTGAGTGTTTTAAAATCCGGTGTTCATGCTACTTTAGCAGGTGTGGTATTGGCATTTTTTATTCCTCTTAGTTCAACTACGAAAGATGGTAACAAATTTTCAATGGCAAAAGAGTTGGAGCATGATTTGCATTATTGGGTAGCATTTTTAATACTGCCGCTTTTTGCATTTGTCAATGCGGGCGTAAGTTTAAAAGGTATTTCTTTAAATGATATGATAAGCACTGTTCCAACAGGTATAATGCTTGGTCTATTTATAGGAAAGCAAGTTGGAGTTTTTGGATTTAGTTTTGTTGCTATAAAACTTGGTTTGGCAACTCTTCCAAAGCAAAGCAGTTGGATACAGCTTTATGGTGTAGCGGTACTGACCGGCATAGGTTTTACCATGAGTCTTTTTGTTGATTCGTTGGCATATAATGAAACGGAAATTTTTCATTATGCCGATAAATTGGCTATACTCATAGGCTCTTTGCTATCCGGTTTGACTGGCTATATTATTTTGAGATTTGTAAAAAAGAGATAGCTTTTTCGAAAAGATAACATTATAAAATTATATTATAATTGCTCTGTAATTAAATTTGTACTATATTTTTCAAAAATTTATATTTATTATAGATATAGGGGGTATATTTTGACAACCCCCATATATAAAATAATTAAAAATAATATTTATACAAATTGACTGACTAAATTTATGATAGAATTTTGGTCTAATGCCCCGGATACTCTGTGAACTTCAACTCCGTTTTTAAATATAATAATCGTTGGTATTCCTCTTATGCCAAATCTTTGAGAAAGTGCAGGATAGTGTTCTGTATTGATTTTGGCAAATTGTGCTTTTAAAGGAAAATGGGTTGCCGCAGCTTCAAAGTTTGGTGCCATCATTTTGCAAGGTCCGCACCAATCGGCCCAAAAGTCAACAACAACAGGAATATCGCTGCCAATTATATGTTTTTCAAAACTGTTTTCATCCAAAGATACAGGATGCGTTTGAAGAAGTGAGTACCCGCATGCTCCGCATTTTGCTTTGTGTATTTCTTTATCGGCCGGTATGGCATTGGTTTTATGGCAGTTTGGACATACAATTTTGATTTTTTTACCCATTGTTATCTCCTTGTAGTTTAAATTTGAAATTCTTCTCCATTCTTATAGCTTCATCTCTTCCGTATACTACTATATCTTTGTCAACTTCTATCTCTTTAGGGTCTATTTTATTTGGATAATCTACAAAGTTAAGTATATGTTTTATACAGTTTATTCTTGCCTTCTTTTTATTGTTGCTTTTTATGATAGTCCAGGGTGCATGTTCAGTATGGGTAGAGCTTAGCATCATGAATTTTGCCAAAGTGTATTCATCCCAGTATTTTTGAGAAAGTTTGTCTACCGGAGAAAGTTTATACTGTTTTAAAGGATCGCTTTCTCTTGCTTTAAATCTTCTAGCCTGCTCTTCTTTGGAGACTGAAAAATAAAATTTAAAAAGTTTTGTACCGCTTTCTACTATCATTCTTTCAAAATCAGGCGCATCTTTTAAAAACTTGTGATGTTCTCTTTCGGTGCAAAATCCCATAACAGGTTCCACCATAGCTCTATTGTACCAACTTCTGTCAAAAAGGACTATTTCACCGGCACCTGGCAAATGTTTGGCATATCTTTGAAAATACCATTGTGTTTTTTCCACATCACTTGGCTTTTCAAGAGCTACGACTCTGGCACCTCTGGGGTTTAAGTGTTCAGTTATTCTTTTTATGGTTCCGCCCTTTCCTGCAGCATCTCTTCCCTCAAATATAATAAGGTATTTTAATCCTTTGTCTTTTACATGATTTTGCCATTTTAAAAGTTCTATCTGAAGCTTTCTTAAAGTTTCTTCATATTCCAAAGTCTCTTTTTTTACCCATATTTGTACTTTGTTTTTCTTTTTTTCATTCTTTGCCATATCATACTCCTTGTAGATTTCGATATAATTATACAAAAAATCAGAGAAAATATGAAATTTCAACATATAATTAAACCCGGTATTAAAAATATATATATCAAAGTGGATAAAGACGGAAGTATTATTTTGACAAGTTCTCCTTTTAGAAAAAAAGAAGCTCTTGCTCTGCTTGAGAAAAAAAGAAAATGGATAAAATCAGCCGTTGAAAAAAGTCTTAAGTATCCAAGAAAAGACAATATCTACACAAACAATGGAAAAGTATATCTTTTTGGCAATCCTTACACACTGTTTTATACAAAAGGCACCAAAGAAGAGATAAGTTTTAACGGGAAAAGTGTCTGCTATCACAGCAAAAATTTTGCAAATCCTCAAACTGCCGTAGAAAAATTTTATAAAAATGAAATCCATAGATATATTTCGCTTCGTATAAGCTTTTTTTCCAAGAAACTTTCTCTTTATCCAAAAGAGATAAGATATAGAAAGATGAAAAGAAGACTTGGCAGTTGTTCAAGCAGCAATGTGCTTACTTTCAATACTCTTTTATCCAAACTTTCCCATAC
>CAZKWE010000083.1:0-2827 GCA_964556545.1 uncultured Campylobacteraceae bacterium
TTCCAAAGATGACAAGGAAGTGCGACTTCAGTCGCACCAGTTAAGCCCCGCAGGGCGGCGCGAAATTTTGGAGTATGGTATGAATAAAAATTATCCTGTAATTGTAAAAAGTTATAATTTGACACTCTGGTATATCAAAAAACTTGCCTCTTTGCCCAAAAATCACCGTTATACTCTTGGCGAAAAGATACAAAATTCACTTTTAAATCTTCTATTGCTGCTTAGTGATGCCATTTACAGTAAAAACCGATTTGAGCTTTTAAAAAGTGCAAATAAGGAGATAGAAAAACTTCGGTTATTAACAAAACTTTTAAAAGATTTAAAAATTATTTCAACAGACAATTTTCGTTTTATTTCAGTTTCTCTTGATGAGATAGGGAAAATGATCGGTGGATGGATAAAGGGCAAAAATGTATAAAGCCATTTATGATATTGACAATCTTTATCTTGCAAGTCATAATGCACTCAAAGGGAAAAAATCAAAAGTCAGCGCTGCTAAATTTTGGCTCTATGAAGATCGTGAGATTTTACAAATGCATAGAGAATTAAGAGAAAAAAGAGCCGTTTGTGGAGGTAGTACCTTCGAGGCGGTTCGTGGAACAACAATATGGGTTTTCGTCTCCTCAAAACTTTTTGTGCCAGAGTTTTTTGTAGTGATGCAAAAAAGTGTGCCTTTTAAAGTTCACTACCTCCTCAGAGAAATCTGTAGTAATGGTGAAGTCAGTTCAAAAAACTGCCTTCACTTCCAGAGAAATAGGAAGTGCGACTTCAGTCGCACAAAGAAAATGATAACTTAATATGATATGTTATAATATATAAAAGAGGGATTGATCTGTGTGGAGAAAATAGTTTTACCCTAAATTCAGGTGATGCTGAAGCATCACTTCCAAAGAAATAGGAGGTGCGACTTCAGTCGCACCAGTTAAACAAAGGAGTATCTTGAAACATAGCAATTTACCCCATATCAGCTTACAGGGTTATTATCAATTTGTTACATTCAGAACAAAAGAGAGCATAGATGAATATTTGGTAAAATTGCAAAACAGCGATGATGAAAACAGAATAAAACAGCAAAAAATAGATCATTATCTTGATAACTCCAAAAACGGCGCATATCTTTATGCAGATGTATTGGAAAAATTAAAAGAGTATATACACTCTAAAGATAAAGATATTTTTGATCTGGTGGCATTTTCGATTATGCCAAATCATGTTCATATACTCTTCAAAGAGATAAAAGAGCTTAAAGAGTGTATGAGGATCATCAAGGGCGGATCATCTTTTATGATCAACAAATTGCTAAATAAAAATGGTAATTTTTGGGCAAAAGATTATTATGATAAATTGATAAGAGATGAAAAACATTTTGAAATAGCATATAACTACATCAAAAACAATGCCATAAAAACAAATCTAAAAGATGCAAAAGAGAGATTTTACGGTATATATGAGTAATTTTTACAAAACAGGAAGTGCGACTTCAGTCGCACCGAAAAGAAGATGGGTGGCTAAATCCCAATACCATTTCTTTAAGAAGTTGTTTTTTGAACATTAATTGATATAAAACCCTATATTCTGGAAATGATGTTTCAACTTCACCCAAGGCGCGACTAAAGTCGCGCTTCCAAAGATGACAAGGAAGTGCGACTTCAGTCGCACCAGTTAAAACCCGCAGGGCGGTGCAAAACTTTGGAGTAGATTTATCGTAAAGGATTTTAGATGGATGCCGTTTTATTAGACAAGCTTAAAGAAAAAAAGAGATTGTTACTAAAAGATGGTTTTGAAATTATCGGTGTATTTGGCTCATATGCAAGAGGGGATGAGACAAAAGTATGCTCTAAAGGATATCGTTTATGTCTAAACCAAAAGAGAAATTAAAGTTTATTTTAGAAAAGATAGATGATCTGCTCTCTTATAAAAGTCAATACTTTACCTTTTTCTTTTCAAGAAAGTGTTGTTTTGCCCTAAATTCAGGTGATGCTGAAGCATCACTTCCAAAGAAATAGGAAGTGCGACTTCAGTCGCACAAAGAAAGGATAACATCATGACCAACTTCATAAAACCACAAATGATAAGAATACTAAACTCACTCTCCATAGATATGGTTAAGATTCCAAACAAAAACTATGAGATGGGCAAATACCCAGTAACCATAGCCGAATATATGCACTTTGTAAGAGATACAAAAAGTAATTATCCTGAGTGGTTAGAAGAGGGAAGTGAATATAATATAAAAACAGGAACAGATGATTATTACAAAAAGATGAATCTAACAGACAATGCTCCCATTATCGGTGTAAGTTGGTATGATGCACAAGAGTATTGTAAATGGTTAAGCCAAAAAACAAAGGAGAACTATCGACTTCCAACTGAAAAAGAGTGGGAGTATAGTTGCAGAGCTGGAACGAAAACTAAGTGGAGCTTCGGAGATGATGAAAAAGAGTTAGAGAAGTATGCATGGTATAGAGAAAATAGTGATGACATAACTCATGAAGTAGGACAAAAACTGCCAAATCCTTGGGGACTTTATGATATGCATGGCAATGTATGGGAGTGGTGTGAAGATTGGTACGATGAAGACAAGGATGAAAAAGTCCTTCGGGGCGGTTCGTGGGATTACAGTGCCAGTGACACTCGCTCCTCTAACCATGACTGGAGCAATCCTACTAATCGGAACTTCAGTAGGGGCTTCCGTCTCCTCAGAACTTTACCTCTTTAAGAGCTGATTAGGTAAAATCCAATAAATCTTAAATACACCTTTAAAAAAGATATTGATATGATAATTGTTGATGATATCGTAACTACGGGCATGATGATAAATGAAGCC
>CAZKWE010000084.1:0-19487 GCA_964556545.1 uncultured Campylobacteraceae bacterium
AGATATTTGTTGGAAATTTTTCCATTTAGCAAACACAATAAAGAAATAATAAACAAAAGGTATCTCTATAAAAAACTTCAAGATTCTTTTGGAACATTAAATGATATTTACAATCAAATAACAATACTAAAAGAATATATCGTGATACAAGGTGACAGTCATAAAAATTTAGCTCTTTTGCAAACTATTTTGGAAAATAGATTTCAAAAAAATAAAACAGTTATTATCGAAAAATCAAGCTTTAACTTTTGATTTGCTATAATCTGCTAAAAAATTTTAGGATTTTATTTTGGATAAACAGAAAAAAATCGTATCAATGTTCAACGAAATAGCATCTACTTATGATGTAGCAAATAGAGTACTTAGTTTTGGCGTAGATAAAAGCTGGAGAAAAAAAGCTTGTGATAAAGCTTATAAATTTTATAACAATAACGATATAGAACTTATAGTGGATGTTGCATGCGGCACGGGTGATATGTGTGAATACTGGTTAAAAAGAGCCAGTGCCAACAATATCAGACTTCACAGCATAATAGGCATAGATCCGTCGACAGAAATGCTAAAAGTAGCAAAAACAAAGAAAATAGATGCACTATTTAAAGAAGGTGAAGCAAAAAATCTTCCTTTAAAAGATAAAGAAGCCGACATACTTAGTATTTCATACGGACTTAGAAATGTAGTTGATAGAATCGAAGGCTTAAAGGAATTCAACAGAGTTTTAAAAAAAGACGGTATTTTGGTAATACTTGAGTTTACGAAACTTGAGAATGCAACTGCAATGAGTAAAATTAGAGACTTTTATATGAAAAAAGTTTTACCGATTGTGGGAGGCATAGTATCAAAAAATTATGAAGCATACAGTTACCTTCCTAATTCTATAGAAAACTTTTTGACAAGAGAAAAACTGGTAAACGAATTGAAACAGTGTGGTTTTGAGCCACTTTTGGTAAAAGGTTTTTCAATGGATATCTCCACACTTTTTATAGCCAAAAAATTATAGTGCCAAAATGCAACCTCCTATCAGTGTCAGCGAACTTAACAATCAGATAAAATCTCTGCTTGAAAGCACATTTATATCTGTTTGCGTTGAGGGTGAAGTCTCCAGAGTTACCTATCACACTTCAGGACATTTGTATTTTACCCTAAAGGATAAAAACTCTTCCATATCATGTGTTATGTTCAGAGGCAACAATCAAAAACTAAAATTTAGAGTCGAAGAGGGATTAAAAGTTATCATTCAAGGTGCAATATCAGTTTATACACCAAGAGGAAACTACCAAATAAACTGCATATCCATGGAGCCTTCAGGAAATGGGGCACTGGCTTTGGCCTATGAACAATTAAAAAACAAACTTCAAAACAAAGGTTATTTTAAAACTGAAACTAAAAAATCCTTGCCAAAATTTCCAAAAATCATAGCCCTGATTACTTCAAAAACGGGTGCGGCATTGCAAGATATGTTAAGAGTTGCCAAAAAAAGATGGCCACTTCTTAAAATCATACTAATTGATACTCTTGTTCAAGGAGATGATGCAAAATACTCCATAGTTAAAGCTTTAAGAAAAGCTGATGATTTAAATGTCGATCTGATAGTTTTATCTCGTGGCGGTGGAAGCTTGGAGGATCTTTGGGCTTTCAATGAAGAAATGGTAGCTGATGCCATATATGAAGCCAAAACTCCTATAGTTTCTGCGGTTGGTCATGAGATAGACTTTATGATAAGTGACTTTGTTGCAGATTTAAGAGCTCCTACTCCATCAGCTGCTATGGAAATGATACTGCCTGACAAGAGTGAAATGTTTATATATCTGGATAACTTAGAAGATAATTTCAATGCTATTGTCAAAAGAATTCTTTTAAAAAAAAGCGAAGAGATTAAAAATCTATACTATACATACAGACAAAACTCTTTTTTGCAAAAAATAACACTATTTCAAAATGAAACTGCTTTACTATTTTTAAGATACAATGAAACTTTGAAATTTCAGCTTGAAAAAAAATATCAAAAGCTATCTACTCTTTTTGAGCATATTTCAGATCGTCAAAAACAGATTATTGAGAAAAAAGAGCAAGATATTCTTATGATACTTCAAACTTTTAAAACAAATGATCCTCAAAAAAGAGTAAGAGAAAGTTTTGCACAGATAACAAAAGACAAAAAACCTATACCCATAGATCTTTTAAAGCCTGATGATATTTTTGATCTAATTTCAACAAAAACCAAAATCAAAGCAAAAACAATTTCCGTAACAAAATTATAAATGTATATAGCAATTTCAAGGCATATAGCTTTGCAAACCACCAAGATATAAACTTACTTTAGAAATTGCACCGCTAAGAAACTTGTCAAGATATTTTTCATATTTATCTCTTTTTTTCCATCTTGGCTCTACTACTCCACTTAATTTTATGATATCCTGTTCGGCATTGTATATAGTTCCCACTTCATCAACCAATCCTACAAACTTTGCTCTGCTTGCAGTAAATATGTGAGCATCGGCAAATTTATCTTTATCCTCTATTTTCAATCCTCTAGCTCTTGCAACATCTGCTACAAACATATTGTAAGTATCTTTTAAAACTTTATCAAGCTCATCCCTTTCATCTTTACTCCAAGCTCTCATAAAAGTACCGGCTTCTTTGTATTTTCCCATTTTTATAATCTGCTCTTTTATACCAAGTTTTTTTGTAAGTTCAGATATATTAAACCCATCAAATATCACACCGATAGAACCTATTATGGATCCCGGATTTGCTACTATCTTATCAGCCCAGATACCCGCATAGTAACTTCCGCTGGCCATTGTACCGGCCGCATAAACAATTACCGGCTTTTGACTTTTCAATCTTTTTATTGCATAGCTCATCTCTATCGAAGGCGCCACAAGACCTCCCGGAGAATTTATATAAACCAAAACACCCTTTATATTATTTTTGCTTGCTTCATCTATTTTTTTTAAAAATTCATCACTTTGCAAAATAGGTCCTACTATATCTATACGCATAAGATTGGCTTTAGTATTTTTTTGATATTGCGGATTTAAAAAATAAGCTATAGCGAATGTCAATACAAGTAAAATAAAAAAATATTTTTTTATAAAATCCAATATTCCTGTTATAATTTTATATATAGCTTTAAACATATCTCTCTCCATTTATATAACCGCTTTTTACCTCTTTTGTATGAAGTATCAACTCAAGCGGCAACTGCTCGGCATCTTCTACATGTCCGGGTAATACTACAGTAATTATATCAGCTTTTTTACCCTCTTTTAAATATCCTATATCCTCGAGTCCCAAAGCATATGCTCCGTTTTTTGTAACTGCCTGCATAAGATATTTGGCCAATCTTAAAACATCAAAATTCATATGGGCAAACAGTGCACTTCTTAACTCATCCCACATATTTAAAGATATATTTGAACTAAGTCCGTCAGTCCCTATACAAAGCGGTATATTATGGCTTATGACTTTTTTTAAATTTAAAACAGGATTGTTTAAAACTCTGTTTGAAACCAAACAATGCGATATACTCCCTTTCATATTTGAAATCTTTTCATACTCCGTATCATTACAGCAGTTAGCATGTATAAATGTAGTTTTACACTCTTTAAAAATTTCAAGATACTCCAAAGCATTGCCGTACATAGGTTTTGCATTTTTAGAAAAAAAACTTAAAAATTCTTCAAAATCGCCTCTTGCACTATCAATCCACTCTCTTTCGGACATACTTTCCATAAAATGGGTTGAAACTGTCAGATTATCTCTCTTTGCCAAATCAACAACATATTTTGCAAGTACGGGATGGGTAGAGTATGGTGCATGAACAGAAAGGGCCGGAATAAAACTATCTCTCTCATATTTAAAACTTTTTTGTACTCTTCTTTCAAACTCAAATTTTATCTCTTCAATCTTATCGGGATTTGAGCCTAATATTTCATTAAAATAAACTACTCTTTGCGGAGCTTCAAAACAAACTTCCATATCATCTCCAAAGCTACTGACCGCACCAAAAGCCAAAGTACCACTTTGCAGCATTGTTTCGATTGCCAATTCATAACATTCATTATCGCAACTTTTTTTCAGTATATCTCTTTTTTCTATAACACTCTTTAGCCATTTTATAAAATTTCCGTAAGCTAAAGTAGTTTTATTGGCAGAAAATTCCAAATGCACATGAGTATTGACAAGACCCGGCATAATAACTGAATTTGGTGAAAGTTTTTTTACTCTGGCATACGGATTGTTTTTTATAACTTCTTCTTTTTTTCCTATTTCTATAATTTTTTCATCAAAACAAACAGCACCGTTTTTTATAATTTCAAATTTATCATTACATGTAAGTATATAATCTGCAGTTAAAATTTTCATTTTAATTTGCTCCATTTTTTCTTTTTTTAATTATACCATAACAAAGAATATACAAAACAATCATGTTTCAAAAAACACAAATAAAAATAAAATCGAAATTGTTGTAACCGAACCTTTTTTGGATACAGCAGTACAAATCATAACCACAAAAGCAAAAACAGGAAAAATGGGTGATGGTAAAATCTTTATAAGCATCATAGAAAAAACAATCAGGATAAGAACCGGCGAAGAAGATGCCGAAGCTCTTTAAAAAATACAAGATACCGCTAAAATCCGGTATCTTGTTGAGCACCCTGAGCAAAAACAGAATTCCGGTTTAGCACGATTGTCTTTAGGATAATTTTATCTCTTAGAAGGTCATAAGTATATTTTTTATATAATTTGCTTTAAAATTTTACATAAAGGCGAACGATGAAAATTGTTGTTATTCACGGACCAAATATGAATATGTTAGGCATTAGAGATCAGGCTGTTTACGGACCTATGAAACTTGAAGAGATAAATGCACAAATGAAAGCTGTAGCTGAGCAAAACAAGATAGAAATTGAATTTTTTCAGTCAAACTTAGAAGGTGAAATAGTTGACAAAATTCAGGAATGCTTAGGCGATGCTGACGGTATCATCATAAATCCTGCAGCCTATACTCATACTTCCATAGCCATTAGAGATGCTATACAAGCAGTAGGATTGCCAACCATAGAAGTACATGTCAGCAATATACACAGAAGAGAAGAGTTTAGAGCCAAGAGTTTAACTGCTCCTGTTTGTCACGGTCAAATAATGGGCTTTGGTCCTTTCGGATACCATTTGGCTATGATAGGTATGCTTCAGATATTTAATGAAATCCAAGCTATAAAAGAGCAACAAAAAGCAGCCGAACAAGCAAAAAAATAGTGAATTTTATCTTAAAGAATGAAAATGCCGTATACTATGAATGCGGCTTTTCGTGTGATAATGTTATATTTTTAAAACTTGGTAGTGAAGCTTTTTTTATAACTGACGGCAGATATACTACTGAAGCCAAAGAGTATATAAAAAATGCTGAGATTATACAAAGCGAATATGATTTGCAAAAAACTGCAAGAAAACTCTTAAGAAAACACAAAATAAAAAAAATCATTTACGATCCGCTTGAGTGGAGTGTAGAAGATTTTTACAAACTTAGTTCAAAGCTTAAGTGTCACTTCAAAAAAGAGATCAATTTTTCACAGAAAAAAAGAATCATAAAAAACGATAAAGAGATAGCTATATTAAAACAGGCTGTCAAATTGGGGGAGAAAGGATTTGAAAGATTTGCCAAATTTTTAAGAAACAGCGGCATAGAAAAAAATGAAAAAAAACTTTTTTTTAAAGCAATAGAACTTTTAACCAATGAAGGAGAACTTTATACAAGTTTTGATCCCATAGTAGCTATCAATGAAAACAGTGCAAAACCCCACTCGCTTCCTTCTGATAAAATACTAAAAAACAATGATATTTTACTGTTTGATGCGGGTATAAAATACAAAAGATACTGTAGTGACAGAACAAGAATGACGGAAATAAACGGTAATTTTGATTTTAATATAAAGCAAAAATTTCAAGATAAAAAAAGACAAAAAATATACGATACGGTATTAAAAGCAAAAGATGAAGCTTTCAAAAGAGTTAAAGAAGGGGTAAAAGCAAAAGAGATAGACAAAGCTGCCAGAGATATTATAGAAAAAGCGGGATATGGAAAATATTTTGTCCATTCAACCGGTCATGGTGTCGGACTTGACATACATGAATTGCCTGTTATCTCTAAAAGAAATGAAACCATTTTAGAAGAAAATATGGTTTTCACCATCGAACCGGGCATTTATATACCAGGAGAATTCGGCATCAGGATAGAAGATATGATAGTGATAAAAAATTCAGCAGGCGAGATACTTTAACATCAAATGTCTTGTATCTTAAATTCAGTTACTCGGCAAAGGAAAAATTTTCAAATGAAGCTTTTTAAGATAGAAAATTTTCCATACAAAAAAAATGGTTTTTCACAAAAGAAACATTTAATTTACATTGGAATAGGAGGAAATGTAGGAGATACGAAAAGAAGATTCCAAAAACTTTTTTATTATTTAAAAAGGGATTTGTTTATAGATATTTTACAAACTTCACCAATTTTGAAAAATCCTCCTTTCGGATACATAAATCAGCCTGATTTTTATAATGCAATCATAGTCTTAAAAACAAATTTATTACCAAGAAAACTGTTAAAACATCTTTTAAAAATAGAAAAAAAATTCGGCAGAAAAAGAGAATTTAGAAATTCTCCAAGAACTTTAGATATAGATATAATTTTTTATGATAAAATAACATATAACAAATACGACTTGGTTATTCCTCATCCACGATTTAAAGAGAGGGCAAGCGTTTTAATACCTTTACAATATATACAAAAAGGAAAAAATAGGTGAAACTTTTATCTTTTACGGCCGATTCTCCTTCAAATGCACTAAAGAAAGCTCAACTCCAATGCGGAGAAGATGCACTTGTTGTAAGCACAAAGGAGATACAAAAAAAGAGCTTCAATAAAAATGCCATATATGAGGTAGTTGTTGCAGTCGAGGAAGAAAAACTCAAAAAGAAAAAAGAAAAACCTGTTAAGAAAAAAAGTAGTGATATACTTTTGGATATCTCTAATGCCGCCAAACAAATTTCACAAATAGAAAATATAACTTCCAATGAAGCACCAAAGGAAAAACTTAACACTCAACCGTCTCGAAACAAAAAAGGTGATAAAAGTTATATAGAAATCAAAGAGGAAATCAGCAAACTTTCTGATAAAATCAAACTTATACAAGAAATGTTTTGGGAAGAGAAAGCTCCTCAAAGAGGCAAACTGAATATTCCCTCGGAATTTGCCGAAATTTATAAAAAAGCAAAATTGAGCGGAATGGATGAAAATGATTTAAACTCTATCATGGAGTTGACATTGGAGCATATGCCATATAGTATGAGAAAAAACTCTCTTAGTATCAAAAGATACTTTCAGGTACTCTTAAGAAAAATGATACCCGTAAGGCTTGAATCTGATGCTTTTAAAGACAAAAAGCGCATTATGATGTTTGTTGGACCAACCGGAGTCGGAAAAACTACAACTTTGGCAAAATTAGCAGCAAGATATTCATATTTGAAGGAAAAAAGAGAAAAAGTAGGTATTATTACATTGGATACATACAGGATCGGTGCGGTTGAACAACTTTTTCAATTTGCGAAAATGATGAGACTTCCCATAGAAGATGTCATAGACATAAGTGACTTTGCAAGAGCTTTAAGGTCTCTTGCTTATTGTGATACCATACTTATTGATACTATCGGAAGTTCTCAGTACGACAAAGACAAATTGGAAAAAATTGAAGAATTCTTAAAAAATTCCCAAACCTCCATAGATGTAAATCTCGTATTATCTTCAAATACCAAATTAGAAGATATGCGTGATATTTATGCCAATTTTGAATACTTAAATATTGATACGATTATATTTACAAAATTTGATGAAACCAAAAGTTTCGGCAATATCTTTTCGCTAATCAAAGAAGTATCAAAACCTCTTAGCTACTTTTCTATCGGACAAGAGGTGCCTGATGACATTATGATAGCCAGCAGTGAATTTTTGGTAAATTGCATTTTAGACGGATTCAAAAAGGAAAAAGATGCAAAATCAAGCAAATAAACTTAAAAATATCGTTACATCTTCACTCAATCAAAATTCCAATACAAAATTTATTGCCGTAACCAGCGGAAAAGGAGGAGTCGGCAAAAGCACCATCAGTGTAAACATTGCTGTTTTATTGGCATCATACGGATATAAAACCGCTCTTTTTGATGCAGATATAGGCTTGGCAAATTTAGATGTCCTTTTAAATGTAAGATGCTCAAAAAATATATTAAATGTACTAAAAGCCGAATGTTCGATAGATGAGATAATAGTACCGATTCGAGAAAACCTTATTTTGATTCCGGGTGATAGCGGAGATGAAATACTAAAATACAGTGATCAGTTTATATATGAGAGATTTATGAAAGAAACCGCATCTTTAAATGATTTAGATTATATTATCGTTGATACAGGTGCAGGCATAGGAGAAAATACCAGACTTTTTCTAAATGCCGCTGATGAAGTTATCGTAGTAACCATACCCGACCCGGCAGCCATAACCGATGCATATGCAACCATAAAGATAACAAGCGGTTTTAAAGATGAAGTCTTTATGATACTTAATATGGTAAAAAATACAAATGAGGCAAATATTATATTTGACAAGATCAACAAAGTTGCAAAAAATAACATAGAAGGCGGTTTCAAACTTACATTGATAGGAAGTATAGCAAATGATAAAAATATAGCCAAAAGCATAAGAAGCAGAAATATATATGTAAACGAATATCCGAACTCCGTTTCTACAAAAGATTTTAAAAATATTGTAAAAAAACTTATATACAAATTGGAACACAAAGTGCTTGACAATACAAAAGAGAGTAGTTTTGGCAGTTTCTTCAAGAGACTTATTGAACAATTTTGATAAACTTGCGATAAAAGGAATAATGTTTGAAAATAGAAAACTTTATATATTTTTTTACTATTTGCGGTTTTTTTATAGGTCTTGTATTTTCTATTATCAATTTTAATGATCCGTTGTATATTTTATTTTATACTTTTATAATAACACTCTTTTTTTATCTTTTGATACATTTAAGTATTGCAAGTTTTTTGGATATTAAAAATTTATCAAAAAATATATTTAATAAAAGCAAATATGAAGAAGTCAGTGATTATTTTATATACGAACTCGAAAATAGAGAAAAAAAGATAAATTCTTTGGTTAATATCGTAGAAAATCTTGAAATTAAAAAAGACAAGAGAGCTAAGTCAAATGATTTACACGGCAAAATCGCAGCTTAATGCTTATGAAAGACAAATAAGAGAAAACAGAGATAAGCTGACTTTACAGTTTTTGCCGGCAGTTAGGGCAATGGCTTACAGGCTCAAAGAGAGATTGCCAAGTAGTGTTGATGTAAACGATCTTATATCTATAGGTACCGAAGAGACTATAAAACTCTCCAGAAGATATGACGAGAGCAAAAATGACTTCTTTTGGGGATATGCCAAACAAAGAGTATATGGCTCAATGCTGGATTATCTTAGAAGTCTTGATACGGTAAGCCGTAACAACAGACGCCTTATAAAAGCCATAGATACGGAATGTGAAAAATATATGGATGAGTTTGATGAAGAACCGGATGATGCTTACTTGGCAAAAGTTTTGGGAGAGAGTGAAAAAAAGATAAGAGAAATAAGAAATATATCTGAAACTTCATCCGTACTGCCTATTACTGAGCAAATGGTCATTTTTGATAAAAGCGATACGGAAGAAAAAGTAGAAAAAGATGAATTGATTGAGTCTATAAAAAAAGTGCTCTCTAATTTTAAAGAAAGAGAACAACTCATTATTCAACTTTATTATTTTGAGGAATTGAGTTTGAAAGAGATAAGTGAAATTCTCAATATCAGCGAATCAAGAATTTCGCAGATACACAAAAAACTCATAAGAAAAATAAGAAATGAATTAGGAAGTGATTATGGCTGATATATTGAGTCAAGAAGAGATCGATGCACTACTTGAAGTTGTTGACGAAGAAGAAAGTACAGATATTTCAGCTGATGAAATTGTAGACCAACGACAAATTATCCTTTATGATTTTAAAAGACCAAACAGAGTCAGCAAAGAACAGCTTCGTGCGGTAAAAGGCATACATGACAAAATGGCAAGAAATCTCTCTTCTCAGATTTCAGCCATTATGAGATCTATTGTTGAGATACAACTCCATTCGGTTGATCAAATGACATATGGAGAATTTTTAATGAGCTTGCCAAGTCCGACAAGCTTTAATGTCTTTTCAATGAAACCTCTTGATGGAAGCGGAGTTATAGAAATAAATCCATCTATAGCATTTCCTATGATAGACAGGCTTCTTGGAGGCAAAGGTGAAAGTTTTGATACCAGCAGGGAATTGACAGATATAGAATTAAACCTACTTGATGCAATACTTAGAATCATCACCCAAAAACTACGGCTGGCATGGGAACCTATAACCGATATGTATCCCAATATCGAAACAAAAGAATCAAGCCCGAATGTTGTACAAATAGTTTCGCAAAATGAGATTGTTATCATGGTGGTAATGGAATTGATTGTCGGAAATTCAAGCGGTATGATAAATATCTGCTATCCTGTTATCTATCTTGAGTCAATACTGCCAAAACTTGCAAACAGAGATATTATGCTTGGTAGTTCCAATACCAAAAAAAGTAGAAACAAAGAGCTTAATGTTCTTATAAAAAGAGCTGATATAAATGTTGAAGCTATTTTGGGACGCACAACACTAAGCGTCAAAGAACTTTTGGATTTAAAAAAAGATGATATAATAAGATTGGATCGTTCAGCTGATGATAAAGCCATAATCAGTGTCGATAAAAAAGATATGTTTTTGGGCAATATAGGAATACATAGATTTAGAAAATCTGTAAAAGTTTCCGAATTTATAAAGAGTGATAAAGATGAAATCAAAGAATATCTTGAAATTGTCGAACAAAACAGACGAGAAAAAGTTTCAACCGCAAGTGCATAAAGAAGGAGAGTAACAGGTGAATAAATTTATAGAAATTTTAGAAAAAGATATCATTTCAACTATAGAGGGATTAACCGGAATTACTCCCAAGCTCAGTTTGGATAACGAGGAAGAAATAACACAAAATATTGCTATCATGCCTCCTCTTGCATGTATGCATATAAGCACCAAAGGCGATATAGAAGGCAAAATTGCACTTTGCATGCCTCCTGCTCTTGCTACGGCACTTGGTGATATGATGATGGGCGGGGAAGGCGAAAGTAAAGAGGAAATGAATGATGAAGACCTTGATGCTGCCAAAGAAATAGTATCAAATATCTTTGGAGGTTTTTCAACATCACTTTCTGCCCAAAAAGAGGTGCCAAAATTAACTTTCAATATTGACAGCATAGATTTCATAGGCGAAAATGATGAAATTTCCTTAGAAAAATATCATAAAATATATACTTATGATGTTACCGTATCTGCCGTAAATTCTCAGCTTTACATAGCTTTGGATAAAAATATCGAATCAAAATTCGAGGAAGAAACACAAAGCAAGCAGGAAAAAACTGCACAAACGACAAAAAAACATTCAGCAAATACTTGTAGCGAAGAGGAAGATCTCTCAGTTTCCGAAATGAAAAATATATCCTTGATAATGGATGTCAAACTTCCTGTCAGAGTAAGAATCGGCTCCAGAAAAATGCTTTTAAAAGATGTTCTTAGCATGGATATAGGCTCAGTTATAGAACTTAATCAATTGGCCAATGATCCTCTTGATATCCTTGTTGGAGATAAAATTATAGCTCAGGGCGAAGTTGTTATAGTAGATGGAAATTTCGGTATCCAAATATCTGAAATAGGTTCAAAAAGAGAAAGACTTGAAAAGCTAAGGTAACTATAACCTTTTCTAATATATAATCCTTATATACAAGTTAGTTACGATAAGGAATTATATGAAACAATCATGATTGTTTCTCTCGCCAACAGGCGTAGCATAAGTTTTACCCCACAAAATTTTAAAATTTTGTGGGGACCCCAAAGTGATAGGAATTTTTGCCGGAATTTATTTCCGACAAAAAGGAGATTTTAAAATGAAACAATTTCTACTTTTTATGTTTTTAACACTTGTGCTTTTTGCAGGTGTCGATCCTATAAAGAGTGATTTTGAAGTTTGTAAAAATAAAAATCGTATATCTTTTGTAAAAATAGGTAGGCATAATGCTGTTGCGGTATCAAAGCACACACTCTTGTTCTTTTCAAAAAGGTATACAAGAGGTTATATAAAAAGAGATCCGTTTCTTGGCTTGTATCTTTTTAAATACCCCAAAGAGTTAAAGCCTGTAAAGTTTACCGAATTTGCTGAAGTGAAAAAAAATATAGGAATAATTAGAGATACTGATTTTGATAAGGGAAAAATTGTATCTTTGTCAAACGGTTTGGATATACCGGCAAAGATAAATAAAAAAGCCAAACCAAACAGTCTTATAGAATGTGTTTGTTGCAGAGCATTCGGTCTTGGCAGCGGCGGTTATAATTTTATAGACAGTGACTTTATAATCAGATTTCTTGCAAAAAAGAGAGTAAGCTATGCTGAGAGCGGATTGAAATTTGAGCAAAAAGGCTCTTATATTTATGTCAAAGAGAAAAATCCTTTTTTTAAACATTTGTATATACCGGTTGGCAGTATGATTATTAAAATTGACGGTAAAAAATTTGACAAGGTAAGCACTTTGAGTAAATATATACTTTTTTCAAAAATTGGAAAAGTTATAGATATATCATACAAATATGGAAAAAAGATTTATCACCAAAAGATAAAATTAAAAAGAAAAATTACCGGAGGATTGATACCTCAAACATACCTTGAGAGTATCGGGTTATGGATAAATTACAAATTAAGGATATCTTATATTGTAAAAAATTCACTTGCCCAAAAGCTTGGGCTTAAAAAGGGAGATAAACTTTTAAAGATAAATAAAAATTTTATCAAATCCTATTCGCAGATAAAAAAAGTTCTCTCAAAAATCAGAGATAAACAAATCTATCTGCTTTTAAGCAGAAATGATTTTCAATTTTTTGTACATTTTAGGAGATAAGTTTGAATCAAATATTAAAAGATTTTGAAGGGTACATAGCGGATAATTTGCCACAGGTAAAAAGTTTTCATCCTTTTTTTAACGATACTCTTAAAAAAATGCTAATAGCCGGTGGTAAAAGATTTAGGCCGGAATTGCTTTTAAGTGTGGTTGATGCATATGAGCCCCTTCTTGTTAAAAACAGTTATCCAGTAGCATTGGGGATTGAGCTTTTGCATACCTACTCTTTGATACATGATGATTTACCGGCTATGGACAATGCCGAACTTAGAAGAGGAGAAAAGACTATTCATACAGAATATGATGAAGTATCTGCCATATTGGCAGGAGATGCATTAAATACCCATGCATTTTATATGATTGCAAAAGCACCTCTTAGAAATGATGTAAAAATTAAATTGATTGAAGAATTGTCATATAATGGCGGTATAGGCGGAATGGTTTTAGGCCAAGCGATTGATTGTTACTATGAAAATAAAAGACTTGATTTTGATGAATTAAAATTTTTACATATCCATAAAACAGCAAAACTTATAGCGGCATCTTTAAAAATGGGAGGCATAATAGCCGGGATTTCAAAAGAAAAGCAAGAAAAACTTTTTGATTTTGGCGAACATTTGGGGCTTTTATTTCAAGTTCAAGATGATATTATAGATGCAACAATGGATGAAAAAGAAGCCGGCAAGACAACCGGTAGGGACAGCGAGAAAAACTCTTTTGTCAATTTAATAGGTACAGCAAAAGCAAAAGAGTATAAAAATGAATTAATTGACAAGCTAAAAGAAAATGCCGGTGAATTTGATGAAAAATTATCAAATTTAGTGATAAAAATATTAGATAGATTTAAGGATAAATAGATGGATAAAGTAATGTTGAAAAAGATGGCAGATACTATCAGGTTTTTAAGTGCCGATATGATACAAAAGGCAAACAGCGGTCACCCCGGGGTTTGTCTGGGAATGGCAGATGTATTGACACTTTTGAGTACTCATTTAAAGCATAACCCTAAAAATCCGAAATGGCTTAACAGGGATAGATTAGTTTTTAGCGGTGGCCATGCAAGTGCAATGATATATTCATTTTTGTATTTATGCGGATATGATATAAGCATGGATGATTTGAAAAATTTTAGGCAATTAGGAAGCAAAACTCCCGGTCATCCCGAATATGGCGAAGTTCCCGGAGTTGAAATAACAACCGGACCTTTGGGGCAGGGTGTGGCAAATGCAGTTGGTTTCGCAATGGCTTCAAAATATGCAAAAAAGCTTTTAAACAGTGAAACGGCAAAGATAATAGATCATAAAGTTTACTGTCTGTGTGGTGATGGCGATTTGGAAGAGGGGATAAGTTATGAAGCCTGTTCATTGGCGGGCAGATACAATCTTGAGAATTTGGTTCTTATTTATGATTCAAACAAGATAACCATAGAAGGTTCTACATCTTTAGCATGGAATGAGGATATCAAAAAAAGATTTGAAGCACAGCAATGGAATATTTTGGAAATTAACGGTAATGACTATGACCAAATTGAAGAAGCTCTGCAAAAAGTGAAAATATCTTACAAGCCTACTCTTATAATAGCAAATACCGTCATAGCAAAAGGTTCTTGCAATTTTGAGGGAAAAGCAAGTTCTCATGGTGCCCCTCTTGGCGAAAATGATATAAAATGTTCAAAAGAGAAAGCCGGATTTGATCCTGAAATTCAATTTCAGGTTCCCGAAGATGTATTAAGCAGATTTAGATGTGCAATCGAAAAAGGTGATTTGGCACAGAGAGAATGGAATAAGCTTATAAATGAAGCTCCGCTTTTAGAACAAAATGAGACTTTAAAAGCTCTTTTAAATCCTGAATTTGACAAAATTTCCTGGCCTGAATTTGAAGCCGGAAGTGAAGTGGCAACAAGGCAGAGCAATCATCAAATACTAAATGCTTTATCAAAAGCAATTCCCGGATTTATCGGAGGAAGTGCGGATCTTGCTCCTTCAAATAAAACTTACCTTGCAAATATGGGTGATTTTCCAAATGGAAAAAATATACATTTCGGAATAAGAGAGCATGCTATGGCTGCTATAACAAATGCTATGAGCTTGTACGGTCTGTTTTTGCCATTTGATGCAACATTTTTTGTATTTAGTGATTATATGAAACCCGCAGTTAGACTTGCTGCACTTATGGGATTGAAAAGATACTTTATCTGGACTCATGATAGCATAGGTGTAGGAGAAGACGGTCCTACTCATCAGCCAATTGAACAAATGAGTCAATTTAGAGCATTGCCCGGGTTCTATCTGTTTAGGCCTGCAGATGCAAGTGAAAATGTTGCTTGCTGGAAAATTGCATTGAAACTAAATGCTCCTTGCGGATTTGTTTTAAGCAGACAAAAATTAAAAACTTTAAAGCCGTTTACCGAGTACGGAACGGTAGAAAATGGCGGATATTTGCTGGCAAAAAGAGAAAATCCTGTTTTAACCATAATTGCCAGCGGAAGTGAAGTTATGCCATCTTTGCAGGCGGCTTGCCATCTTGAGATTGCCGGAATAAATGCAAATGTTCTTAGTGTTCCTTGCTTTGAGATATTTGATAAACAGTCAAAAGAGTATAAAGCTAAAGTTATAAACCCCGATACAAAAGTTTTGGCAGTCGAAGCCGCAAGCGGTATTGAGTGGTATAAATATGCCGATGAAGTAATGAATATGGAGAGTTTTGGTGCTTCGGGAAAAGCCGGAGATTTGTTTAAAAAATTCGGCTTTACTGTAAAAGGCATCAAAAAGAGGGCTTTGGAAATGTTCGATAAAGAGTATGTTGAAACCGAGGCAAAAGGAGAAAGGATATAATATGTTGCTTTTGACACCGGGACCTACAGCAGTTCCTGAAAATATAAGAATGAAAATGAGTGAGCCTACTATACATCACAGAACTCCCGAGTTTTCCGAAATTTTTAAACAAACAAGAGCTAAATTACAAAAGCTTTTTAAAATGAAGGAAGTTTTGATGCTTTCTTCAAGCGGAACAGGGGCAATGGAGGCAAGTGTTACCAATTTATGTCAAAAAAAAGCTCTTAGTATAAATGCAGGAAAATTCGGAGAAAGATTTGGAAAAATTGTAAAAGCTCATGGATTTGATCTTGTTGAATTAACATATGAGTGGAATACTCCGGCAAATATAGAAGATGTTAAATCGGTTCTCAAACAAGATGACACTATAGATACAATTTGTATCCAAATATGTGAAAGTGCCGGAGGACTCAGGCATCCTGTTGAAGAGATAGCCAAAATGGCAAAAGAGATAAATCCTGATATTACCATTATAGCTGACGGAATTACAGCTGTAGGAGTTGAAAAGATAGATACTGCCAATATA
This sequence comes from uncultured Campylobacteraceae bacterium, assembly GCA_964556545.1. Classification (GTDB taxonomy): domain Bacteria; phylum Campylobacterota; class Campylobacteria; order Campylobacterales; family JALSKU01; genus JALSKU01. The sequence continues at coordinate 16,470 of CAZKWE010000084.1, forward strand.
GATGTGCTTATAAGCGGAAGTCAAAAAGCTTTTATGTTGCCACCCGGGCTTTCTATGGTAGGCTTAAGCGATCATGCCATAAAAATAGTTGAAAAAGGTGGCAGAGGATATTATTTTAACTTAAATACGGAACTTAAAAAACAAAGAGAAAATACTACGGCTTGGACAGCACCTACTACTCTTGTAATCGGTTTGAATGCTATGCTTGATATGATTTTTGATACAGGAATAGAAAAATTTTATGAAAATACAAAAAAGAGAAGCTATGCGGCAAATGAAGCATTGAAATCTATCGGTTTTAAAATTTATCCAAAAGTTCCGGCAATTGCTATGAGTGCAGTATATAATGAAAAAGCAGATGAAATCAGGAAGATATTAAAAGATAAGTTTCAGGTTAATATAGCCGGTGGCCAAGATCATTTAAAAGGAAAGCTTTTCAGGATAAATCATATGGGACTTGTACAGCCGTATGAGACGGCTTGGGTGCTTAATGCATTGGAATTGATACTTGATGAGATAGGCATAAGAGAGTATGACGGAAGTGCCGATAAGATTTTTAGTTTGTCCATAAGGTAAAAAATGATATATGAACATGAAATTCCAAAAAGAAGTAAACTCTATTTTGGAGATAGTGCAAAATTAAAAAGAGATATCGAAAACAGTGCAGTAGAAATTTTTAAAGAGTATGGCTATGAAGAGATAGTTACTCCTATTTTTTCATATCATCAGGCAAAAAGTATTTCTCCAAAAGAACTTATAAGAGTTGCGGATGAAAAAAACAGACTTATATCTTTAAGAGCCGATAGTACTTTAGATGTAGTCAGATTGATTACAAAAAGGCTTGGAAGAAGTGTCGAGCATAATAAATGGTTTTATATACAGCCTGTTTTTAGATTTCCAAGTAGCGAAATATATCAAGTCGGAGCAGAATATATAGGCTCAAGTGATCTTGTGCAACCTATAGAGATTTCTTGCAAATTTTTTGATAGTATTGCAATAGAGCCTTTATTGCAAATCTCAAATATAAAAATTCCAAAGATTATATCTTGGGAGTTAAATTTGCCTTTATCTTTATTTGAAAGAGGCAATCTTGAGAAAATACTGGATTTGGATATCAAATGGCTTGATAAACTTGCATATTTGCAAAATATAGAAGATATAGATGAAGTTATTGAAATTGTACCAAAAAGTTTAAAATCTGAACTTATAAAGATAAAAGAGCTTTATCATAAAATAAATTATAATAAAAGTGTTGTGGCACCCTTGTATTATGCAAAAATGAGATATTATGATGATTTGTATTTTAGATTTTTCATAGACAATAAAACTGTAGGAATGGGTGGAAGTTACACTTGGGAAAATTATAAAGCAGTAGGTTTTGCCGGATATTTGGATGATATTATAGAATTAAAGGAAAAGAATTGAAAACAAAAGCGGATATGATAGTCGGGATTCAGTGGGGAGATGAGGGTAAAGGCAAAATTGTAGATATGTTAGCTCAAAAGTATGAAGTGGTAGCAAGATATCAAGGCGGACACAATGCAGGTCACACTATAGTAGTCGGCAGTAAAAAATTGGCACTTCATTTGATACCTTCGGGAGTATTGAACAAAGATGCTGTCAATATCGTAGGAAATGGTGTGGTAGTATCGCCAAAAGCACTTATAAAAGAGGTTGAAAAAAATAGTTTTAATGATTTAAAAGGAAGACTTTTTATCAGCGACAAAGCACATATGATTTTAAACTTTCATCAAGAGATAGATAAAGCAAGAGAGAAATTAAGAGGTGAAAAAGCTATCGGAACGACAGGAAAAGGCATAGGTCCGGCTTATGCGCTCAAGATAGAGAGAAACGGACACAGACTGGGTGAACTTAGAAATGTTGAAAAATTAGTTTCATCACTTATGAAATATTTTGCAAATAACAGTGCCTACTTTAATGCAATGGGTGTAAATGTACCAAGTGAAGATGAATTGAAAGTTGAACTGCAGGAGTATGCCGAATTTTTAAAACCATTTTTATGTGATACAACCCATCTTGTCTGGAAAGAGCTTGACAAAGGAAAAAAAGTATTGCTTGAGGGTGCTCAAGGTACACTTTTGGATATTGATCATGGAACATATCCTTTTGTAACAAGTTCAAATACCATAAGTGCCGGAGCCTGTACCGGTCTTGGGCTAAACCCGAAAGATATAGGTAAAATTACAGGAATTGTAAAAGCATACTGTACAAGAGTAGGAAACGGTCCTTTCCCTACTGAAGATAAAGGTAAAGACGGAAAGCTTTTGGGGGAAAAAGGGCATGAGTTTGGAACAACAACGGGAAGAGCAAGAAGATGTGGCTGGTTTGATGCAGTTGCCTGCAAATATGCCAGCAGAATAAACGGTTGTGATGAATTGGCTCTTATGAAACTTGATGTACTTGACGGATTTGAACAGATAAAAGTATGTACAGCCTATGAAGTAGATGGTCAAGTTATAAAAGATTTTCCTTCCGCTTTTGATGATGTAAGACCGGTATATCAGGAGTTTGACGGATGGGATAAGGTTAAAGGTATTAATGAATACGATAAATTACCCGCAAATGCAAAAAAATATATCAAATCCATAGAAGAACTGGTAGGAACAAAAGTGGGTATCATATCAACAGGTCCGGATAGAAGAGACACCATAGTGGTTGGTGATTAGTAGTTAAAATGAAATAATCATGCTTCAAAAAAACACAAATAAAAATAAAAATCATGATTGTTTCTCTCGCCGACAGGCGTAGCATAAGTTTTACCCCACAAAATTTTAAAATTTTGTGGGGACCCCAAAGTGATAGGAATTTTTGTTGGAATTTATTTCCGACAAAAAGGAGATTTTAAAATGAAACAATCATATTTCAAAAAAACACAAACAAAAATAAAAATCATGATTGTTTCTCTCGCCGACAGGCGTAGCTTTAGTGATAGGAATTTTTGCCGGAATTCATTTCCGGCAAAAAGGAGATTTTAAAATGAAAACCAAATATTCTCAA
>CAZKWE010000085.1:0-43201 GCA_964556545.1 uncultured Campylobacteraceae bacterium
CTTTATAGTAAAGCTTCAATTTTACCTTGAAGCTCTTTGATCTTTTCTCTGAGTTTATCATTTTCTATCCTGGTTTGTGCATTTCTCTGTCTGAGTGATTTTATATCGTTTTTAACTTTTGTAAGTTCCTCACTTAAGATATCAATATTTCCAAGAGCTCTTTGAAGCTGGACTTGATATTTTCTAACGACTATCTCTGCATCACCTAATGTATCTTTGGTAATTTTAGTCATTTTTTGCTCTCTTTTGTAAAGAGATCTGTAATAAAACATCATTACCATAAGATACAAAGCAATACATACCAAAATGGTATAAACAAACCATGTTGCAATCATTAGCTAATCTCTATTTTCTTAACTCTGTTTGCATGGCGTCCGCCTTCAAATTCCGTATCACACCAAGCATTTATAATAGACTCCGCCACACCAAGACCTACAACTCTCTCTCCGAAACATAGTACATTTGCATCATTGTGAGCTCTTGCCATTCTGGCTGTATAGGCATTATGGCAAAGTGCGGCTCTTATGCCTTCATGTTTATTTGCCGCCAAACTCATACCTATGCCCGTACCACAGATAAGTATGCCGTAACTTCCTTTATCATTTGCAACTTTTTCACTTAATTTATGAGCGAAATCAGGATAATCAACTCTTTCTTCAGAATTTGTACCAAGATCAACAATACTGTGACCAAGACCCTGAACTATATTTTTAATACTCTCTTTTATATGAAATCCTGCATGATCACAAGCTATATAAAACTTCAAAACAATTCCTTTATATGATTTAGTTTGATTATATCAAAAATTAGTTTAATAATAAATCTATAATATAAATAGCCGGATAGAAAAAATAATTTGCTAACGGAGTAGCTATAAAAATAATAAGTATAATCATCCCGTATCTCTCCATTTTATTTAAAAAATCAGCTATATAATCAGCCTTGATAATTCTTGAAAAATACTCTAATGCATGAGCACCGTCAAGCGGAGGAATAGGGTATAAGTTAAAAATACCAAGTACTACATTGTAAACAACGAGCATATACAGTAAATATCCCGTAAATGAGCCTGCTACATTAAAATACGGAAATACGAAAGAGGCTAAAATTGCAAGAGAAAAGTTATATGTAATTCCTGCCAAACTAACAGCGATTGCACCGGCATAACCGCCATTTCTCAAAACTGTTCTTATATCTATAGGCACGGGTTTGGCCCACCCGAACATAAATGGAGCGCCGCTAAAATATAAAATTGCCGGAAGCAGTATAGTTCCGACAGGATCAATATGAACTATAGGATTAATACTTAGTCTTCCCGCATTTTTGGCAGTATTGTCACCATATTTGTATGCTACTAAACCATGCATTATCTCATGTCCTATAATGGCTATCATCAGTGCCAATACCGCAGCAGTAATTTCCAAATAACTCATATTGGCCATCATTTTAAACTCACTCTTTTATCTATATATTTTTTATTTAAAGAAAGATCATTCACTGTTCTTCCTATACGATTCCATCTTATTTTATAATTTTTATCCCAGGAAAAATAAACAAACCATGGTTTACCTACGATATCACGATAAGGAACACTTCCCCAAAATCTGCTGTCATTACTGTGGTCTCTGTTGTCACCCATCATAAAGTATCTGCCTTTCGGCACTTTAAAATAAAAAGCATTTATCATTAAATCCTGATATTTTGGCAATTCATCAAACATCATGGGTTGCATTGCGAATTGTCCCGCACTAAGATACAAAAGCATTTCTCTAAAAAGGTTGATATTTTTATCATACTCAATACCGGGATATTTAAGCATATATGGATTTAGCACCCAAAGTTTTCCGATAATTTTATGAATTCTTGCTAAAGGATAATGTTTTTTAATCCATTCATCACCTTCTTTAAAATGGATATAGAGTTTTTTTTCCTGAAAAATTATCTCATCACCACCGGTAGCCACACATCTTTTCACATAATGTACTTTTATATTTTTCGGATATCTAAATACTACAATATCACCTCTTTTCGGCTTATCTCCCTCTATGATATGACCGTCACCTCTAAAATCCGGAAGTACCGGCCATTCAAGCCAGGGTATATGAGGAACAGGTACTCCATAGGCAAACTTTTTTACAAAAAGATGATCTCCGATAAGAAGTGTTCTTTTCATAGACCCGCTTGGTATAACAAATGCCTGTGCAATAAAAAATATAACCAAAAGTACGATAATAATCGTACCTGTCCAACTATTTGAAAAATCATATAGTTTTTTTAGTCTCTCTTTCAAGTCAATCCTTAATTTGTTTTAAATTTTATTTTGAAGTTGTTAATTTTGTAGCTTTTATGGTATTTGATAAAAGCATAGCTATTGTCATGGGGCCTACACCGCCCGGGACAGGTGTAATATATGAGCATTTTCTTGATACTCCCTCATACTCAACATCACCTGTGAGTTTACCATTCTCAAGCCTGTTTATCCCGATATCGATAACTATCGCATCATCTTTTACCATATCTTTTGTAATCAATCCTGCTTTCCCGACTGCCACTATGACGATATCCGCTCTTTTTGTATGCTCGCTTAAGTCTTTTGTATATATATGACAAACATCAACTGTAGCAAATTCGTTTAAAAGCAAAGCAGCCATCGGTTTTCCGACTATATTGCTAGCTCCTACTATACAGACATCTTTCCCTTTGACATCTATACCGTATTCTTCAAATATTTTCATAACACCCAATGGAGTACACGGCACAAATGAATCAAGGTCTAAAAACAGTCTTCCCATATTATAAGGATGAAAACCGTCTACATCTTTTTTAGGGTCTATCGCTTCAAGTATTTTTGTCTGATTTATATGTTCTGGAAGCGGAAGTTGAACCAAAATACCATTTATATTTTGATTTTCGTTCATCAATTTAATAGTATTTAAAATTGTTTCTTCTTTTATATTTTCCGGCATTTCGTGAACTACCGAGTAAATACCGACTTCTTTGCAAGCCTTCGCCTTTTTTGCCACATAGACTTGACTGGCAGGATCGTCTCCTATCATTATAACCGCAAGTCCCGGTGTTATAGAAGCTTTTTTCAAAAGCTTTACATCTTCTTTGATTTTTGCCTGAATTTTTTTTGCCAATTCTTTACCGTTTAATACAATCATATCAAACCTTAATATTTTTTTAGTATAATACCAAATATGTTATTATATAGGAATAAATTGAAATTATATCTTTTTGGTTTTATACTGTTTTTTGTTTTGAATGTATATGGTGGTGATTCTTTTATTACCAATTTGGAATATGCAAAAATGCTCTATCAAAATCCAAGGGGGATAGGATGCGATAAATGCCATGGCATAGAAGGTAAAGGCAAAATACTGACAAAGTATAAAGAAAAAGGTAAAATTGTATATCTAAAATCTCCAAAGATAAATAATATTTCAAAAGAAGATTTTTTTAAAAGTTTTGAACAAAGACATAAAATTATGCCAAAATATTTTTTAACTTATCAAGAGATAAACAGTTTATTTTTTTATTTGCAAGAAATTAAAAAACAAAGAATTAAAAAAAGAAAAAAGAGAGGAAAAAAATGAATATTGCAAAATCGCAACAAGCTTTTAAAAAAGCAAAAAAAGTTATACCCGGAGGTGTTGATTCGCCTGTCAGAGCTTTTAAAAGTGTAGGGGGAACTCCTTTGTTTATAGAAAGAGGAGAGGGTGCATACCTGTATGATATTGACGGTAACGGATATATTGACTTTGTTCAAAGCTGGGGACCTTTGATATTTGGACATTGTGATAAAGATATACAAAGCAGTGTAATAAATGCTGTAAAAAAAGGTTTAAGTTTCGGTGCTCCCACAACAGTAGAAACTGAACTTGCAAATGAAATTGTTCAAATGTTTGATACAATTGATAAAATAAGATTTGTGAGCAGCGGAACTGAAGCGGTTATGAGTGCTATAAGATTGGCCAGGGGTTTTACCGGCAAAGATAATATTGTTAAATTTGAAGGATGTTATCATGGTCACAGTGACTCATTGCTTGTTCAAGCCGGAAGTGGAGCCGTAACTTTTGGAACTCCAAGTTCTCCGGGTGTTCCGAAAGATTTTACCAAACATACACTTTTGGCAAAATACAATGATATAAAAAGTGTAAAAAAATGTTTTGAATCCTCAGACAATATTGCTTGTGTTATTATTGAACCAATCGCCGGCAATATGGGATTGGTTCCGGCTGATGAAGAATTTTTGCACAATTTAAGAGAATTATGCGATAAAAATAATGCTTTACTTATTTTTGATGAAGTTATGAGTGGTTTTAGAGCAGATATAAAAGGTGCACAAGGTATTGTCACAACTAAGCCCGATATTGTAACCTTCGGCAAAGTTATAGGAGGAGGAATGCCTGTTGGTGCATTTGGAGCAAGTAGTGAAATAATGGATAAATTAAGTCCTGACGGTCCTATTTATCAAGCAGGTACACTAAGCGGTAACCCTGTTGCTATGAATGCCGGTTTAACTGCTTTAAGAAAAATAAAAAATAATCCGGAAATTTATAAAGATATGAATGCAAAAGCATTGAAACTTATGAACGCTTTTAAAGAGTCGGCAAAACAAAACGGTATATTTTTGCAAACAAATGTAAGAGGCAGTATGTTTGGTTTCTTTTTTAACGACACTCCGGTTAAAAACTTTGATGATGCACTTAAAAGCAATACGAAAATGTTTGCATCTTTTCACTCAAAAATGCTTCAAAAAGGTGTATATTTTGCCTGTAGTCAATTTGAAACGGGCTTTATCTCTACGGTTATAGATGAAAATATTATAGATGAAGTTATCAAAAAAGCAAAAGAAGTTTTTGAAGAATTAAAAAATGAAACAATCATGTTTCAAAAAAAACACAAACAAAAATAAAAATCATGATTGTTTCTCTCGCCGATAGGCGTAGCTTTAGAGATAGGAATTTTTGCTGGAATTCATTTCCGGCAAAAAGGAGATTTTAAGATGAACAATAAAAAAAAACCGAAATACGGAAAAATAATAGAGGGAGCAGAACAGCTTTCTCTTGGCATATCCATGGTTGTTGCCGTTCTTATAGGAGTCGGTATAGGAATATTTTTAAAAAATACATTTCATACATGGTGGCTTCTTTGGGTGGGGGTTTTCATCGGTATAGCAGCAGCGGTTTTAAATGTTTACAAAGCATACAAAAAGCAGGTGAAAGAGTATGATGAGTTTAAAGATGATACAAGATACAAAAAATATATAAATGATGAGGATGAAGATGAAGGATATTAAAACAGGGCTTTATATCTATATCATTCTTGATGTTATTGTATTTGCAGTATCTTTGTTTTTCGGATGGAAATGGATAGTAAATTCTCAAATAGCTTTTTTCGGTGCATTTGGTATTGTTTTACTCTCTTTTTTAGCATATTTAAAAAATATAAACAAACAGATAAAAATTATCGGCGATATCATAGATGACAAAGATATTATAGACGAGATGGATGATCCTTACGAGTTATATGAAGAAAACGATAAAAATACAAGCAATAAAAAAAGCAAGATAAAAATTTCTGTAAAAAATTTAAAAAAAAGTAAAAGCGCGGCTTTTTCACTTTCAAGAGTAATAGGCTATGCTCTGTTTATCGGAAGCTTTTTACTTCTTGTAAAAACTGACAGTTTTTTAATAATCCCGTATATTATCGGAATTTCCATTATACCTTTGGGCGGACTTTTAAATATCATCTATCAAAGGAAGTTCAACGGAAATTGAATTTTCCTTGATATTGATAACCGAATTTGCCTCCGGAGCAATTTCTTTCAAAAGATAATCATCTTCTTTTTCTCTCTTTTCTCCTGAAATTTCAAGTACAAATATAGAAAATTTTTTATCTTTGTAGATTATATGTTCACCTGTTTTTAAATGAAGCTTTGTAGTTATTGTTTTTGAATTGCCAAAAGAATTGTATATTTTTGACAGTAATTTTAAAAAAATATCCACCCTTAGCCAAATATCGGGAAAAGTAGGATCAAGTATTTTTTTATGTAGTGCATTTGAAGAAGTTGAAAGCGAACTTATACACAAATCAATCAAAGAGTAAATATTGACTTTGGTATTATTAAAAGAATCCAAATCAAATGATTTACTTGGCTTTTTATAGAGTTTTATCCCTATATAATCATCATCATTATATCCTACCGTCAATGCAAAAAAATTATATTTTCCATAGTCAATATCCACAATAGTTGTTTTAAACCCATAATCATAACTGGCATATGCACAAGCCAATTCAAATATTTCCTTTGGAGAAACCAAGCCGATAAGAAATTGGGCTTCGGCATTTATATTGACAACTTTTCCCTCTTTATCAAAAAGAACAAATGGATTATAATCATACTCTAACCAATCTTCATATATCTTCATGCTTATGATTTTAATCTTTCTTCCAAAAGCTCTTTGACTATTTTCGGATTTGCTTTGCCATCTGTACTTTTAAGTACTTGGCCGACAAAAAAACCAAAAAGTTTTGTATTGCCATTTTTATATTTTGTAACATTATCAGGATAATTTGCAATCACTTCATCAACAACGGGCTTGATTTTTAAAGGATCGCTTATTTGTATCAAATTTTTGGATTTAACAATGTCTTCAGGATTGTTACCTGTTTTGGACATCTCTTCAAAAACTTCTTTTGCAATTTTACCGGAAATCATTTTATCATCAAGCATTTTGGCAAGTTCGGCAATTTGTTTAGCATCAAATTTTAATTTGTCAATCGACTTTTCCTTGAGTTCTCTTGCAACATCCGTAACTATTATATTTGCAAGCATTACAGGACTGTTATAATATTTTAACACCGATTTATAAAATAAAGAAAGTTTTTTATCTCGTGCCAAAATATTGGCAACTTCACTGTTTAGCTTCAAATCATTTTTATAATAATCAAACAAACTTTTTTGTTCTTCATTCATAGGTGCCGTTTTTCCCTCAAAAGACATTTTTTTACTTTTTGTTTTTTGTGGAGATTTTGTGGTTTTTGCTTTTTTGCTCCATGAATCTTTTAAACTTACAATCCTGTTAAATACAGGTAATTTATCTGAAGAGCTGACAGGATCTTTGTAAAAATATCCCTGTCTTTCAAATTGAAACCGTACATCAGGATTTGTTTCTATAGGAGCAGGTTCTATTAATGCATTGTTGATAATTTTCAAAGAATCGGGATTGATATCCTCTATGCCTTCGGGAGTCTCTGTTTTAAACAATCTGTCATACAGTCTGATTTCTACCTTTTTTGCCGTACTTGCATTTACCCAGTGTATTGCACTTTTAACTTTAATTCCGCTTTTGTCATTACCGCTTTTTGAATCCGGATGATAGTAAACTTTTATCTCCGTAATATTACCGTTTTTATCTTTGAGTGCTTCTTTAAAAGTAATAATATAAGCATGCTTAAGTCTAACAGGTTGAGTTGGAGTAAGTCGATAATAATCTTTTGGGGGATTTTCCATAAAGTCACTACGCTCAATATAAATTTCTTTGGAAAAAGGAAGTGACCTTGAACCCTCTTTGGGTACATCATGAGGATAATAAGATGCCTTAATTGTTTCACTTCCTTCATAATTGAGTATCGTAACTTTCAAAGGATCAAATACACACATTGCTCGGGGTACTTTTTTATTTAAATCATCTCTTATGGAATACTCAAGCTGTGCAACATCCACCATGGAATTTGCCTTGGCAATTCCTATGCTTTCACAAAAGTTCAGTATGGACTGCGGTGTATAACCTCTTCTTTTATATCCTGCAATCGTTGGCAGTCTCGGATCATCCCAACCATCTACATAGCCACCTTCCACCAACTCCAAAAGTTTTCTTTTACTCATAACCGTATAACTTAATGCCAACCTTGCAAACTCATACTGATAAGGGCGGGGAGGTGCAAGTTCAAGTGTATCGAGTATCCAATCGTAAAGTTCACGGTTATTTTCAAACTCCAAAGTACAAAATGAATGTGTTACACCCTCTATATAATCAGACAAGCAATGTGCAAAATCATACATTGGATAAATACACCAACTATCACCAACTCTGAAATGATGAGTGTGCCTTATACGGTACAAAAGAGGATCACGCATTTTCATATTGGCTGCACTCATATCTATCTTGGCTCTTAAAACATGCTCCGCATCTTTAAAATAGCCGTTTTTCATTTTTTCAAAAAGTTCCAAATTTTCTTCAACGGTGCGGTTGGCATATTTGCTTCGCTTGCCCGCTTTTTTAACAGTACCGCGATACTCTCTCATCTCTTCTTCACTCAAACTATCAACATAAGCTTTGCCCATTTTTATAAGTTTGATGGCATATTCGTAAAGTTTTTGAAAATAATCTGATGTAAATTTAACATCGCCATTCCATTTAAAACCAAGCCAAGTTACTGCATCTTTTAATGCTTCTACATACCTTGTATCCTCTTTTAGAGGATCGGTATCATCCATTCTTAGATTGCAATAGCCTTGATAATCACGGGCAATACCAAAATTTATCGCAATGGATTTTGCATGACCTATATGAGGAAAACCGTTAGGCTCAGGCGGAAATCTTGTAACAACTTGTTTGTATTTTCCTGATTTTAAGTCCTCTTCTACTATCATTCGTAAAAAATCTTTACTTTGTGTCAATTTATCATACCTTCTTATTTAATCAAAAATTAAACAACATTATAGCAAATATTTGATAAAATTTTGCCCATGTATATGTATCATTTAAGCACCAATGCGACATTGGATAACTACATTCTTTCAAAAGAGTTGATGAAGCTTGCAAATATTTCGCCCAATGCTTTTAGATACTGGAAAAATTGCATAGCTGCAAAATATGATAAAAGCAGAGTTGTTTATATACACAAAAAATATATTCTCAACAAATACAAAAACCTTATTGACAAATGTACAAATTTAGACGGCTATATCCAATCCGTTCCTTTTTGCAGATATACAAATCTCCCATCTTCCCACTTGACACAAAGCAATCATTCTGCATTATACGGCCTTTTTGATATCAAAATAGTCGAGGGCGTTAAATTTGTCAATTTAAAATCTTTTCTTAAAGAGTTGGGGTTAGATACTTCTTATACTATTTACATAGAGAAATGCAGATATTTTGCACCTTTGGAAAAGAAAATCAAACTAACAAAAACTCTTTGTCTTGGGTACTACTGATTATCAAGTTTTATCAGTACTGTTTTGATATAATTGTTGTGTTTGTCATAAAACTCTACTCTAAAAACATCTTCATTTTTATAAATCGAATATCTTTTGGCGATATCTTTTAATTTTATCCAAATATTGGCTTCATTTTTATATTTTTTTGAAGTATAGCCTATAACATTTACTCTTATATCTTTTGGTGCAATTATCTTAAATCTTTTTTTGATTATTGCACTATATTTATCGCTTATATCTATGATGGTGTGATCTGTTTTTATACTGAGTTTCGGATGTATTTTTGATAACTTAAAATACTCACTTTTAATTTTGGTTATTCTTTTATTTCCTATCATAACATTATATATATTCTTATATTTAAGAATTGCACCGAGCGGATGAGAAAAGATAAATTGATTGTATTTTTGCTTTAACGGTATATATCCTATATAATTTTTTACTCTGTTTAAATCAAGTTTTACTCTTTTATTTATAATCAAATATCCTAAATCATTTAAAATTTTTCTTATGGAATGTTCATTGAGATTGAAATCTCTTTTGTATTTGATACCCATAACCTTCATAAACTCTTCTATAGTTAAAAGCTGATAATAAACCTTTTTGCTCAAATCAGTTATATTTTTACTTGTTTCGATTGCAAGTGCCGGTTTGTTGTGAGTGATAGCAAAATATGTCAAAGAGAGTCTCATTTGTTCATCATGAAATTTTGTTTTTGTATTTTTAACACCGAATATATGTTTTCTTTTAAATATCGAATTATTTATCTTTTGTGTGACAAGCTTACAAATCTTTCCGAGATTATAATATTTTGGCGTTTTTAAATTCATTTGATCTATGATAAGTGCCTGACCCCAGGCTTTGGGATTGAATATAACATTTTCCCATTTCGGCCTGTAAAATCCATGTCCGTCATGCAGATTTAAAACGAGATCTATGTTTTTAGAAAGTATTATTTTTTTTATATCTTTGATTATATTATAATCAGGATCAGTTTTGGATATATTGACAAATTTTCTGTTCATATCACCATAACAGCCTCTTTGGTTTCTTATATCGCTGTCAAAGTTAAGGTTTGGCACAATTACAAGAGTACCTTTTAAAATTTTATAATGCTCAATCAATACTGAAGGAGCAAAATAACCTCCCGGTTCATTGCCATGGATACCTCCTATGACAAGAAGAGTATCACCTTTTTGTTTTCCTCTTATTTCATATTTTTTAAAATGAAGTGTTGATGAATTTAAAAATAATGTTAAAAAAACCAAACAAATAACAATCCTATTTATCATAGAATTATTTCTCTATAAAAATTTTAACATGATTGTTTTTTATCTTTATATACAACTCTTTATTGCCTTTGAAGCTGTAGTGCTTTGTTTTATATATTTCATAAAAAAACAGTTTATATATCGGTTTATTTTCCAAATTCGGATATGGAAGGATACTTATATGTTTAAATATAATATTTTTTTTATCGCCTCTTGAAAAAATTCTTCTTTTTTCATTTGAAAAAGTGATTAAATTTTGTCCGTTATATCTTTTAAAATCCTTTGAATAAAAAGAGAGATATTTTTTTATATCATTGTTTTTCCATGCATTTTTCCATCGATATATAAAAGCCAAAATTGAACTTACGGTATCTTTTGAAAGTGGCTTTAGATTATTTTCATGAATGATAACAAAACTGTTTTGGGGATCTATAGTATTGTTTAAATCAAGCAATTGGTCATTTTTAAGAACCATACACCCTTTTGTAACTGGAGGTCTTTTTTCGTGATCCAACGGATAGCCGTGTATCCATATGCCATGGCCGTCTCTACCGCTTAATTCATCAAATGTATTTGGGTAGGATAATGCAAATGCGACAGGACCGTAAAAACTATCTTTCGGTACAAATCTTTGTACTATTTTATATGTACCAAGCGGAGTTATCAAATCTCCTTCTTTTTTCTTTTCTCCGTCTTTGCCAGTTATAATTTTTTTTGCAAACAATTCTTTTAAATTACCTTTTTCATCAGTATGAAAAAGTTTTAGTTTTTTACTCTTTTTATCTGCAATTATAATATATTTCTCTTTTTCAAAATATCCGTAAGTTGTATTGTAATCTTTTAGATAATTATGCCAGTATGAAACATTTTGCAACTTATTGTCAAATATTTTTTCAACTTCTTTTATGCCGTTATGTCGATAAATATCTATATAATTTTCTGCAAAAACCGCAGTTGTAAAAAATAATAAAAATAAAAATCTAATATTTACAAACATTACATTCCTTATATAAATCATAAAAAATTGAATTTTATCTAAAATTTACTTGATAAAAAATTATTGATATATTTTAATTCTCTTTTTTTTATCTCTTTTGATATATCCGCACCTTTAAAACCCTCTTTAATAATATCTTTAACATTTATATCGGTTTTGAATTTTTTATAGTAAACACCCAATTCTTTGGCTCTATTTTTTACAGCGGGTATATAATTTAAAAGATACATTTTCACCGGTATTTTCAGTGCTATTTCAAGAAGTTCTTTATCGTTTGGAGCAAGGGATAATTTAGGTTGTAATTTATAAAATTTTTTATATATTTTTGGTGTATTGAGCTTTTGCAACAATGTAAATATATCTATATTTAAAATTTGAGAAATTATATATAAAAAATAGTATTTATAAAACTCTTTTTCAAATCCGAATTGGTATTTTATAAATACTTTGCATATTTTGAAAAAATCCTCACATTTCAAATCAATATCAAAAAGTTTTTTCATTATGCCGAGTTTTACAAGATAATAAAAACCAAACTGAAGATATTTTGCTTGAAAAAGTTTTTCAAACTCCCAAAATATTCTATCTTTGCTCAAATCATCAAGCTTAATTTCCTGCATAACACAAATCGAATCTTTATCACATTTAAAACCAAATCTTGCACTAAACTGTACAGCTCTTAAAACTCTTAGACTATCTTCTTTAAAACTTTCGGTATCGACAATTTTTATAATTTTATTTTTTATATCTTTTTTGCCACCCCAAAAATCAAGAAGTTCTTTTTTATATATATGATACATCAGAGCATTCATGGTAAAATCTCTTCTTCTTGAAGCCTCTTTTTCGTTGCCTGTAATTCTAACTTCAAAAGCTTTATGTCCCTTTCCGGATTTTTTTTCAATCCTTGCAAGTGATATATCTATATTGTTGTATTTATAGACAAAAAAGCTTTTACCGACTCCTTTTGCACCGATATACTGCATAATTTTCGAAAATTTATCAATATCGATATCATAAACTTCTATATCAAGATCATGCACTTTTATGCCTAAAATTGTATCTCTTAATGCTCCGCCTACCACATAGGCTCTTTTTGTATATTCAGAAAGTATCTCTTTTATATAAATGAAGTCTTTATAGGTAGATTTTTCTATATTATTTTTTGTGATCATTCAATCTTTCATCAATACTGCTTAAAAGATATTCAAGAAAATTAAGAGTTAAGTCCAGCTTTGCTTCTATATTTTGAGTATTTGGAGATTTAAATCCTTCAAAAAGCACAAGTATTCTCTCTCTCAAATTTTTTAAAAACTGCTCCTCTTTTATATTGTTTACATCAAGGGTATCGACAGTATCATCATCTTCTTCTTTGGCAAGATTTTCCTCATCTGTCAACGGCATGTCTTTATCAATTTCAGCCAAAGTTGATAAAACTATATCTTTTAATTCCATATTTTTAACATCCACCTTTCAAATTCTCTAAACTCGGGATCACTGTCCATTCTAACAAAAAACTCTTTCATCTCTTCGTTGACTCCCTCAAAATTCCTTCTTATGCCCGAAAGTCTTTTTATGGCGATTTTAGCATCTTTATTGTTCGGATTTTCTTTTAAAATATCTTTGTATATCTCCAGTGCCTCGTCTTTTAAACCTTGAAGCTCATATATCGAAGCCAGTGTTAAAGTTTTCATGTAATCTTATATACTTCCTGCTATTATTGTTCCCATTTCGCTTGTCGAACATACTTTTTTAGCTCCGTATTTTGCCATATCAGAAGTTCTGTAGCCTTGATGAAGTGTTTTTGATATGGCATTTGCTATCATATCAGCTGCTTCAATTTCATCCAAAGAGTATCTAAGAAGCATGGCGGCACTTGCTATAGTTGCTATAGGATTGGCTATACCTTGACCTGCTATATCGGGAGCAGATCCGTGAATAGGCTCATAAACTCCTATTTTTCCTCCAATGGAAGCCGAAGGCAAAAGTCCGATTGAACCGCTTATCATACTCGCTTCATCACTTAGAATATCTCCAAAAATATTACCTGTCAATATCACATCAAACTGTTTGGGGTCTCTTATTAACTGCATTGAGGCATTATCTACATACATATGAGACAACTCTACCTGTGGATAATCTTTTGCGACCTCTTCAGTTGTTTCTCTCCAAAGTTGACTTACTTCTAAAACATTGGCCTTATCAACAGAACAAACTCTTTTTTTTCTTTTCATGGCAATTTCAAAAGCAATTCTTGCTATTCTTGTTATCTCATCTTTTGAGTAAACCATAGTATTGTAGGCTTTATCTTTAAGTTTTTCTCTTGGTTTTCCAAAATATATACCACCGGTTAATTCTCTAACCACCATAAGGTCCACACCTTCGACCACTTCTTTTTTAAGAGTACTTGCCTCGGTTAATTCATCATATATTTTTACAGGTCTTAAATTTGCAAATACGCCAAGCTCGCTTCTAAGTCTTAAAAGTCCTGTCTCCGGTTTTTTATCTCTTGGTAAATTATCCCATTTATATCCACCGATTGACCCGAACAAAACAGCATCACTTTGTATTGCTCCCTCAACAGTATCTTTTGGAAGAGGATCGCCCGTAGCATCATACGCACATCCTCCCATAAGATACTCTTTGTAGTTAAAAATTATATTGCATTTTTTTCCTACCGCATTTAAAACCTTTATAGCCTCATCAACTATCTCAGGACCAATTCCATCGCCTTTTATAACTGCTATATTATATTTTTTCACTGCTTAGCCTCTACCATTTTTTCTTTTGCATAATTCATTAAACCTCCGCTTGATATAAGCTCTTGCATAAATGGCGGTATAGGAGTAAAATTATATATGCTTTTTTTATCTATATCTTCAACAAGTCCGTTTTGCATATCTATTTTTACAAGATCCCCTTCGTCGATTTTGTCACACTCATCTAATTCAAAAATAGGAAGACCCATATTGAAAGCATTTCTGTAAAAAATCCTGGCAAATGATTTTGCAACAACTGCGGCAACTCCTGCAGCTTTTAAAGCTATAGGTGCATGTTCGCGACTGCTGCCGCATCCAAAATTTTCTCCGGCTACTATAATATCACCCGGATTTAACTTTTTTACAAATTCCGAATCTGCATCTTCCATAACATGTTCTGCCAATTTATGAGGATCGGAAGTATTCAAATATCTTGCGGCTATAATCAAATCAGTATCTATATTGTCTGCGAATTTCCAAACTTTTCCTGTTATTATATTCATTAATCTTTCCTCGTATTAAATATCAAGATGATATTTTAGCAAAATATGAGTATAATTAAGTTTAAATCAAAATTCGGATTAAGTTAAAATTATGAAGACAGTAAAAATATCAATATTTTGTGCTATACTTCACAGTACAAAACTTAAAGGCAGAAAATGTCTGATAAATTTGAGTCTCAATATGATTTGCTAATCATAGGTGGCGGAGCGACAGGAAGCGGTATAGCTTTGGATGCGACTCTAAGAGGGCTTAAAACCATATTGGTTGAGCAAAATGATTTTGCCGAAGGAACCAGTAGCAGAAGTACCAAGCTGGTTCATGGAGGTGTGAGATATCTTGAAGATGCTGTTAAACATTTTGATAAAGAGCAATTTGATCTCGTCAAGGAAGGTCTTAGAGAAAGATATAAATTTCTTCATAATGCACCCCATCTCTCTTATAAAGTTTCACTTTTAACTCCACTATATCACTGGTGGGAAGTGCCGTATATATATGCAGGGCTTTTTTTGTATGATATTATTTCAGGCAAATACAGAATCGGGAAAAGCACTATTGTTTGCAGAAAAGAAATTATCAAGAACGATCCGTCCATTAAGAAAAAAGGGTTAAAAGTCGCAGTCAAATACTATGATGGGGCTTTTAATGATGCCAGAATGGTTATAGCACTTCTTCAATCAGCCGAAGAAAAAGGTGCTGTTGTGAAAAATTATACGGAAGTAAAAAACCTTATAAAAAAAGATGGTAAAGTTATCGGTGCAACCATATATGACAAAATAAATGATAAATATCAAGAAATATACGCAAAATATACAGTAAATGCCACAGGAGCATTTAGTGACAACATAAGAAAAATGGCCGATAAAAGCTTAAAAAATATAATTAGACCAAGCAGTGGGACTCATATAGTATTGGATAAAAAATATCTTCCTTTAAAATCAGGAATAATGATACCCAAAACAAAAGATGGCAGAGTGCTTTTTATGTTGCCTTATCTTGGAAAGTGCCTTGTAGGTACTACCGATAATGAAGCCGATATACAAGAAAATCCCGTCGTTCCCGAAAATGACATAAAATATTTACTTGAACATATAAACCAATATTTTGACATTCAAATTACAAAAAAAGATATTTTGTCTTCTTTTACGGGTTTTAGACCTTTAATCGATTTAAACCATGAAAAAAATTCAGCAAGTTTGATAAGAGAGCATATTGTAGAAAAATTGCCTTGTGGTCTTATTACAATAGCCGGCGGCAAATGGACAACTTATAGAAATATGGCGGAAGGCTTAGTTGACAAACTGACTGACAAACCCTGTATTACACATGATTATAAAGTAGTAGGCAGCAGAAACAATTTAAAAACAATCAAAAAAGATATTTTACTTATACTTAAAGATTCTGATTTATGCGATAGGCTTACCTCGCTTTATGGCGATAGAGTTTTCAAAATTATCAATATAGCCAAAAAAGAAGGGTTTGATTTTATTGACAAAAAGCATAAAATATTAAAAGCAGAAATTTTATACTGTATAAGATATGAGTATGTTAAAAAACCTTTTGATTTTCTAACAAGAAGAGTAATGCTAAGCTATACAGACGAAAAGGAATCCAAAAAGATAACCAATGATATTTCAACTATTATAAAACAAGAATTTGGCATAATATTTTAAAAAGCCCTTAATGTAAAAAAGGAAAATATTGAAACCTATAGATTTAAACAATCTTTTTCCAAAAAGAAAGATAAATTTTAAGCAAGATGAACTTTTTGATATAGCTGTTATCGGGGGAGGAGTTGTCGGATGCGCTACTTTTAGGGAATTTTGTATAAACGGAGCAAAAACTGTACTCATAGAAAAAGAAAATGATATTCTTGAAGGTGCAAGTAAAGGCAACAGTGCACTTCTTCATACGGGTTTTGATGCACCCGTTGGTACACTTGAACATCAATGTATCCAAAGAGGATATAATGAATTTTTAAAAATAAAAGATAAATTAAACCTTCCTATATCTAAAACATCAGCACTTGTTGTTGCCTGGAATGAGGAACAGCTTGGAAAATTTGATGCAATTTTAAAAAAAGGTTTTAGCAATGGCGTAAATGATTTGGAATTGATTGACAAGAATACGCTTTTAAAAAAAGAACCCAATTTGAGCAAAGATGCAAAAGGTGCTATATGGGTAAAAGGAGAGTCGGTTATAGATCCATGGAGTACTCCTTTGGCATACATAAAAGAAGGTGTTTTGCATGGTGGCAAACTTGCTTTTTCATGTAAAGTAAATAGTGGAAACTTTGATGGTACCCATTGGATATTGAAAACTTCAAGAAGAGATATAAAAACTAAGATTGTAATAAATGTGGCAGGATTATATAGTGATGAAGTAGAAAATATACATAAAAAAGACAGTTTTAAAATTATACCAAGAAAAGGTCAGTTTTTAGTATATGATAAAAGTGCTTTTGATCTTATCAATGCTATTATTTTACCTGTACCTACAAAAAGAACTAAAGGTGTTGTTATCACAAAAACCGCTTTTGGCAATATACTTGTAGGACCTACTGCCGAAGATCAAGAGAGTAAAACAGACTCTTCAACTGTTGAAAAAACCTTAAAAGATCTTCGTCAAAAAGCCATCAAAATGGTACCTAATCTAAAATATCATGATATAACAGCAACTTTTGCCGGACTCAGACCGGCATCAGATAAGACATATTACCGTGTCAGTATAGATAAAAAAAATAACTGGATAACACTCGGAGGCATCAGATCAACAGGATTGACTGCTTCCCTTGGTTTGGCAAAGTATATTTTTGAACAACTTGGTGAAAAATATGAAAAAAAGCACAACATAGATAAAACCGTATCCGTACCGAACATTTCACAATTTGCAAAAAGAGATTTTGAAAAGAAAGGATACAAAAAGATTATCTGTCATTGCGAATTGGTAACTGACAGAGAAATAAAAAATGCCCTTAAAGGAGTGTGTGGTGCCGGCACACTCGGCGGACTCAAAAGAAGAACAAGAGCGGCAATGGGAAGATGCCAAGGTTTTAACTGCCTTGCAAATATTGCAGAACTTTGTGAAAAAGAGAGTCAAATATGATACAAGAAGTAGATATAGCTATTATAGGAGGAGGGACTTCGGGATTATCCTGTGCCATAGAATTGGCAAAAAAAGATAATATAAGTATCATAGTTTTTGAAAGAGAAGAAGAGTGCGGAGGTGCACCAAGACACTGTGGACACAAAGGGTTTGGAATTGCTGAATTTAAACAGCTTCTCTCCGGAAAAGAGTATGCAAAAAAACTTTATCAAAAAGCAGTAAAAAGTAAAGTTCATATAAAAACTTTACATACGGCTTATAAACTCAAAAAAGGAAATTTACTTTATTTTACCACTCCAGCGGGAATTAAAAAATATAAAGCCAAAAAGATAGTTTTTGCTACAGGAGCAAGAGAAACACCTAGACCTTCAAGACTTATAGGAGGTATACGAAGTCATAATATTATTACAACCGGTACCCTGCAAAGATTTTTATATCTCAACGATAGAATACCTTTCAAAAACAGCATTATTATTGGGAGCGAAGATGTTAGTTTTTCAGCACTTTTCAGCCTAAAAAAGCATAATATTGCTCCTCAAGGTATATTGGAAAAAAATAGCAATATTCAAACATATCCCATACTTTATCCCATAGGTAAATATATATTTAAAACAGATATTTTTACCGATATCAAAGAACCTGTTATAAACGGAGAAAACAAAAAAATAAAAAGTATCTCTTTTAAACATAAAAATATACAAAATATGATAGAGTGCGAAGGAGTAATTTGCAGTGGCGGCTTTGTGCCTGAAAGTTTTATTCTGAAAAAATTTTTTGATATATTTAATTTTCACAACAATTCTCCTCACATTACTCAAAATTTTCAAACCAGAAAAAAAGATATATTTCTAATCGGAAATATTATAAGAGGGGCATTAAGCTCTTTTAGTTGCTATTATGAAGCAAAAAAATGTGCCAAAGCGGTATATAACTCACTTACAAATGACAAACCTTTAAATATAGTGGAAATTGAAGCTGATGAAACTATTGACTGGTATTATCCCTCTATGGTAGATATAGACACTCCTTACGATATACTGACAAATATAAAATTAAAAAAGAGTGGCAATTATAAAATAGAAGTTTTATTGGACAATAAGGCAATGATTGTAAAAAATGGATATTTTAGAAGTTACCAAAAGATAAAAATTCCAAATATAAATACAATCATTCCTACAAAAAGCAAGATATATATTACTGCAACCGAGCTTACATAGGCATATTCTCAAGATAATCAGTAAAAATAGACTTGACACCTTCATTAAAAAGTTTATCTCTTAATCTTTGTGAATTTACAGTATATACATTTACATAAAAGTTGTTTTTATTTACTTCTTTGATAATATCTTTACATGCTATACCTACATCAAAATGATAAGCAAAAACATTTAATTCTTTCAAATAAGATATAAGATTGGAGGGATGCTTTGCTTCTACTAAAGCAGCTGTTAAAATATCAGGAATATATCTTTTTAACTCTTTTATATATGAATGGTTAAATGACGATACAAGCAAAGATTCTTTTACTTGATACTCTTCGATAAGATCAGCAATCTTTCTTGTTGCTATGGTATCAAAAGGTGTATTGCTCATATCTTTTATCTCAATATTAATAGGCATGTTATACTTTTTTGAAAACTTTAGAATATCAGATAATTTGGAAATTTTTTGTGATTTGGGATTATTAAGAATATATCCGTTGCTTATGGATTTAAACGGATCTATTTTGTAAAACCAACTTGAAAAATCAAGCTCGCTTATCTCGCTGTAAGTATAATCAGCAATTCTATATGGTTTTTTAAAGTTTTTATGTTTATTTACATCACTTGTTCTAAGAAGAGTATCATCATGTATAATAATTGCTTGAGCATCTTTGGTAAAGAATACATCAAGCTCTATAAAATCACACTTTCCAATCGAAGACTTAAAGGCATCCATAGTATTTTCGGCTT
Organism: uncultured Campylobacteraceae bacterium; assembly: GCA_964556545.1. Lineage (GTDB taxonomy): Bacteria > Campylobacterota > Campylobacteria > Campylobacterales > JALSKU01 > JALSKU01. The sequence goes on from CAZKWE010000085.1 coordinate 19,815, forward strand.
TTATAGATCTGTCACCTCTGTGTGCTGCAATTAGATGCTCTTTATCTTTAAAAAGTTTTTTCATATTCATCAGCAATTTCCTTCATAAATATCATCTTCATTTAAAAATTCATGGTGATGAATAAGTAAAAAATTTCTATTTATATTCATTATGGCATAGGTAGGTTTTTCTTCATTTGTCAAATATTCTCTTTCTTCATTTGGTCTGTAAGCTACTTCAAAAACAGTGCTTTTTGTAGAATGTAAAGAGATATTGCCTTTATTCATTTGTGTAATTCTATGCAAATGACCAAAGGTTATATGTTTTATATTTTTATATTTTTCTATAATATTCCAAAATTTATCCGACTCTTTCAAGTTGGCGGTATTATCCATTTCATACATACCGGATACCAAAGGATGATGATGCATAAATATATATATCTCTTTATCCTGCTTGTTTTTCAAAGTCTCTTCAATCCATTTCAATCTTTTAGAACAAAGTCGCCCATACGGCTTGTTTTTTACATTGGTATCAAGAAACACAAAAGCAAATTCTTCAATATCAACAATATACTGAGCAAAACCATCATTTTTAAATTGTGGAAAAAAATCAAAAAACATATCCCTGTCATCATGGTTGCCTATGATTGGATATACTGGAAAATCATATCTTTTGATAATTTTACAAAAAGTATTATAAGCCTTACTTGAGGGGGTATTCACCAAATCTCCACTAATGATTATCATACTGGCATTGCTATGATTTGCCCGTATGCTTTGCAAAGCTTTTTCCAGTCTCAAAGAAGGGTTTATGCCGTATAAATTTTTTTTACTCTTTTCAATGATATGGGTATCGCTTAAATGAATTATTTTCAATTTTTTCTACTAATAAAAAGATTTATCAAAGCAACTACGGTTATGACTACTACTATCAGAAAAGATACCGCATTTAAAACAGGAGTTGAACTGTATTTTATACGGGAAAACAGATCAACAGGTAAAGTAGGATCAGATCCGATTAAAAATATAGTAGTATTAAAATTTGAAAAACTTATCAAAAATGCCACAACAAATGCTCCTATAATTGCCGGTCTTAAAAACGGTATAGTAATATACCATATAGACTCCAATCTAGTAGCTTTCAGACTTAAGGCCGCTTCTTCCAGCGATCTGTCAAATTTTTTCAATCTTGCCCCCACTAACAACATAACATAAGTAGCACAAAAAGAGAATTGCCCTAAAACAACAAGCCAAAAACTCGGACTTAAAAATTCAACGCTCCAACCGAATTTTTCTTCAAGATAACTTCCTAAAAGAGTTGATGATATAAGTATAGATATACCTAAAATTACTCCCGGTATTACAAGAGGCGATAAAGCTAAAAAATATAACAAACTTTTAAATCTAAACTGTTCCTCTTCAAAAAGAAGTGCCGCTGCAGTACCCACTATAGTTGATATAGTTGCAACATAAAATGCCGTTTTAATACTTGTAACTATACTCTGAATCAAATCTTCATCTGCAAAAAGACCTGTTCTTTGGTCAGTATTTGCAAAAAACCAATCCAAAGTAAAACCCTTCCATGGCAAAGCTATAAAATCAGAGTTGTTAAATGCCAAAACTGAAATTGTTACAAGAGGAATAATCAAAAAGATAAAAAAACATACAATATAAAATCTATATGTATATTTATACAATGGTGAATTTGGTAGTGAGCGTATCATGATCCGACCCTCTCAAGCTTTTGACCTGTCAGCTTCAATGCTATCCATATTATAAATGATGATATAACAAGCAACAAAAAACCAAACGCTGCCCCTTCGCCCCAATTGAATGTTGATAAAAATTCATTATAAATTTGCTCGGTAAACCACAATGAGCTTTTCCCTCCCAATATATCAGGCACAACAAAATCTCCAATTACAAGCATAAAAACTATTATACCTCCCGAGGTGATACCGGGCATGGAATAAGGTATAATAATTTTGGTAAAAATAGTCCATTTTGAAGCTCCAAGATCACTTGCGGCTTCTATAAGAGAATCATCAAGACTCTCCAATGTTGACATAACGGGAACTATCATAAAAAGCATAGAAAAATAAAGCAATCCCACAACCATACTAAAATTTGAATATAACATTTTTATAGGTTTATCAATCAGACCTGTATACATAAGAAACTCATTGATAATTCCATGATCTCCCAAAATAATCATCCATCCATATACTGTTACCAACTCTCCAACCCATATGGGGATAAGAAGCAACAAAGTTAAAAAACCGGAGTATTTTTTAGATATTACTTTTGTTAAATAAAAGGCTACCGGGAAAGTTACAATAAATGATAAAACTGTTATACCTATAGCATAAGCGGCTGTATTGACAAAAGTAAGCCAATATATTTTATTTTTAAAAAATGTTGCATAATGTTCAAAAGTAAAAATTTTACCACCGGTATCGCTATCAACCTGAAACGAACTTATAAAAAGATCTATATGTGGAAGTACGATCAAAAGAATAAGCCATAAAAGAACCGGCACAATCAATAAATAAAATGTAAAATTAAAACCTTCTGTATTTTTCATAATGAATTCCTCAATAACATTTTAAATTATTATAATTAATACCCACTTCAATATTATCACCTTCTTTTAAATTCTCAAATTTGGCATTTTGAGGAAGAGATATCAGAATTTCGGTTTTGCTTGTTAACTCAATTGCAGACACTTTTGTATTTGAACCGTCAAATAAAACAGTTTTTATTTTGACATTAAATCTTGTTATGTCTTTAAGATCATCAGTTGGCGAGAGTATAAAAGCTTCCGGTCTTATATATAAAACCTTCGGATTAAAATCCAATCCCTTTTTCTTAAGTTTCCAGCCATTTTTTGTGATGATAAAATCACCTTTCATACCTTTTATTTCTATCTTGTTACTTTCGCCTACAAAACCTGCAACAAATGCTGTTTTTGGATGTTTGTATAAATTTACAGGAGTATCAATCTGCTCAAATTTACCTTTGTTCATAACAGCAACTTTGTCACTCATAACAAGTGCTTCAGACTGATCATGGGTAATATAAATAAATGTTGTACCAATCTCTTTTTGAAGCAGTTTTAATTCTATTTTCATATGTTCTCTTAATTTTCTATCAAGTGCACCAAGAGGCTCATCCAAAAGCAATATAGATGGTTTCATAACAAGACTTCTGGCTATGGCGACTCTTTGTCTTTGTCCGCCGGAAAGTTCTGTCACTTTTTTCTTTTCATAACCCTGAAGACTGACTCTCTCCAACATATCTGTAACTCTAATATCAATTTCCGATTTTTTTAATTTTTGTCTTTTTAATCCAAATGCAACATTTTCTCTAACATTCATCATGGGAAATAGTGCTAAACTTTGAAATACAATATTTACAGGTCTTTTTTCCGGAGGAATTCCTTTCATGGAAGTGCCTCTTATATATATCTCTCCTGAAGTTTGGGGAGTAAAACCCGATATCATTCTAAGAAGTGTTGTTTTACCACAGCCTGATGGTCCCAATATTGAAAAGAATCCCCCTTCGTCTACATCAAAACTTACATCTTTTACAGCAGTAAAACCTTTAAACTCTTTTGTAAGATTTTTTATCTCCAATATTTTACTCATGCCCAATTCTCCTTAATACATAGCAAAAAATTTCATAAAATATTTTACTATATGTTATATTCTACACCAGAGCTTTTTTCTGGTGTAGAATTTTATAAATAAAGTTTACTGTGCAGCTTTTATCTTGTCAAGTGCTTTTGCTTCTATTTCAGCAAAACCTTCCGGAAGTGCATCATACCACTTTATATTTTTTAAATCTTCAGGAGAATATGATCTGTTAAAATTTTTCTTAATTTTATCATTAAGGTATTTGGATGAGCCTTTAGATACAGTCATATAACTGCTTTGATTTGTAACATATGCAGCATTTTTAGGCTGTAAGATAAAGTTTATCCATTTATATGCACCGGAAATATTTTTTGATTTTGCAGGAATGGCAAAAGTATCTATCCAGCCAAGTGCTCCGCTTTTGGGACAGACAAAATCAATATTTTTATTGGTATCATGTACTTGCCAACCTATAGCATCCCATCCCGATTCAACCCAAACATCACCATTTCTAACAAGTGCTTTTTGAGTATCACCGCTTGTCCAATAGGTTTTTACATATTTTTTAGCTTCTATCAGTTTGGCTGTAACTTTGTCTATAAGTTTTTGGTATGCAGCTTTATCGCTATACAAAGCAAATGGATTGTATCCCATTCCAAAAGCCGCACCTATGAGTATAGGTCTTTTTAATCTGTAAGAGATATGACCTGCATATTTAGGATTCCAAAGATCAGACCAGTCATTTGCATCGGGAGCCATTTTTTTGTTAATAATCAATCCGGTAGTTCCATAAATATACGGCACGGAATAAACTTTACCGCCAACTTTACTAATTCTTTTTGCAGCGTCAAGCATCGGTTTGGTAATTTGATTTTCATTTATCTTGCTATAATCAATTGGATGATATATGTGAAATTTTTTCTGTACAAAGCTGATTCTGTCCACGCTTGGCTGAGCCAAGTCAAATCCCCCACCTCTTGTAGCTCTTAATTTTGCAATCATTTCTTCATTATTACTGTATGTAACTTTAACCTTTATACCTGTCTCTTTTTCAAATTTCTTAATAAGTGCTTTTGGAGCATACCCTTTCCATGTTATAAGCCTAAGAGTTTCTTGAGCCATAAGCACACCTGAAGTAAACATAAGTGCTGATGCACCGAGTAAAACAATCTTTTTCATTTTATCCTCCATTCATTTTTATCTATTTTTCAATAGATACGATAGTTGAAATTGTAATTATTTTTGATTACAAAATAGTTACACTAAGAAATAATAACACTTTTTTACTAAATATACAATATGAGTACCTTTAAAAAAAATCGTTTTTTTAAATATATTTTTGATATACTAATCGTATGATGAAAAATTACAGATTTGTTTCATGGAATGTTAATGGCATAAGAGCTATTGATAAAAAAGGTGCTTTAAAATGGATAGATAATGAAAATATAGATATCCTTTCTTTGCAGGAAATTAAAGCTACAAAAGAACAAATACCAAATACACTTTTTAAAAAACACTTTAAGCATTTATTTGTAAATTCAGGCTCCATAAAAGGAAGACACGGAGTAGCTGTTTATTGTGATATAGAGCCATATTTTATCGATAGTGCCGAACATATAGATACTCTCAAAGAGGGAAGAATCAACGAAATACATTTTAAAACAGAAAAATTTGATATTGCATTTTTCAATGTTTACTTTCCAAACGGACAAATGAGTGAAGAGAGATTGCAATATAAACTTGACTTTTACAATAAATTCTTGGAGTATTGTTCGGATTTGAGAAAAACAGGCAAATCTATCATAATTTGCGGAGATGTCAATACCGCACATAAAGAAATAGACTTAAAAAGACCGAAGGCAAATGAAAAAACTTCCGGTTTTTTGCCTATCGAAAGAGCATGGATAGACAAATTCATCTCATCCGGTTTTACGGATACTTTTAGATATGTAAATGGTGATATTAAAGATTGGTATACTTGGTGGTCGTATAAATTTAATGCAAGAAAAACCAATGCCGGATGGCGAATAGATTATTTTTTTGTCAGTGATGATTTAAAAAAAAATATAACGGATGCGAAAATCTTATCCGATATCACCGGTAGTGATCATTGCCCTATAACTCTTGAGATAATTTTATAGCTTCTTTTACAGCATTGATATAGCTTTCAACCGAAGGATTTTTATCTTTATACGCTATATCAAATGCAGTACCATGGTCAACTGAAGTTCTGATTATAGGAAGATTTAAACTTACATTTATGCTTTCATCAAAATATTTCATTTTTACAGGTATTAATCCCTGATCATGATACATTGCTACAAAATAGTTTATGTTTTTTATATTTTGAGGGTTAAAAGCCGTATCGGGAACCAAAGGACCGTAAAACAACTTTTTTCCTATCTTTTTATTGGCTTTTTTTATAGCTTTTTTTATAGCTTTTTCTTCGTTTCCTATTACACCGTTATCTCCGGCATGCGGATTTAATCCCAAAACTGCTATCTTTTGTACATTTTTTAATGCTTTATGCACATTTATAAAAAAACTATACAATTTTTCCGTTTTTACTTCTTCGGATATATTTTTTACAGAAATATGCTGTGTATAAAGTATGGAAAATAATTTTTCACACCCTATCATCATAATGGCATCTTTTTTAAAAACATCACTTAAAACTTCAGTGTGTCCTTTGTATTTTATGCCGGCTTTATTCCAAGCCTCTTTATTTATAGGCAGTGTAACGACAGCATCTGCTTTTTTATTTTTTGCCAGTTTTATAGCTTTTTTAAAAGAGATATATGAGTAAAGTCCGCTTTTTTTACTGACAATTCCCGGCTTGATGGTAAATTTTTTACCTACTGCCGTCATCTTAAAATCATCAGGCAATTTGGTTTTTAAAAGCTTACAAGCCTGTAAAGCCATCTTTTTGTCGATTAAATAGATTGGTTTGCAATATTTTTTTATAATTTTGTGAGATTTTAGTGCTATTTCAAAACCTATGCCATTTAAATCACCGATACTTACAGCTATCTTTTTCATCATATCAGTCTATTAACTTTTTCATATCTTCTACAGCTTTTAAAAAACCGGTAAAAATACTTCTTGCAATAATACATTGTCCTATATTTAATTCTTCTATATGCTCTATACCGACTATATCTTTGACATTTTGATAATTTAACCCATGGCCGGCAGCCACTTTGATACCAAATTCATTTGCTTCATTTGCGGCACTTGCCAATTTATTCAACTCAATCTTTATCATTTTTTCCAATTCTCTTCTTTGTATATCAAGCTCTCCGATACGATTTTTATTGTATCTTAAATTACTGTATAACATAGAGTGTATATTGGCATATCGTCCGGTATGCAGCTCTACCCAGTCAACCATAAGAACTTTAGAAGCTCTTATCATTTCTATGGTAGGATCTATAAAAAGTGAAACTTCTATATCATTTGCTTTCAAATAGTGAACCACACTGTCAAGCCTGCTATGGTATGTAGCTATATCAAGTCCGCCTTCAGTCGTAACTTCTTCTCTTTTTTCAGGAACTATTGTAGCTCTGTGAGGTTTTAATTCTACAACCTTTTCTATAATATCAGGATCTATAGAACACTCCAGATTAATGGGTAATTGTGAATTTTGAATAATTCTTTTTGCATCATCATCATTTATATGCCTTCTATCTTCTCTTAAATGTATAGTTATCTGATTTGCTCCGGCTATTGCACACAAAGGTACTGCATTTAGAGGATCCGGATCATTTATCTTTCTTGCTTCTCTTAAAACTGCAATATGATCTATATTTACACCTAATTTCAACTTATCCCCTTTTATATTATTTTTTGGTATTATACCAAAATATATTACAAAGGATTTAAAAAGATGGTTGCATTTGACCTTGGATCTAATACTCTTAGAGCAGTTAAATTTGATTGTGAAACAAAAAAGAGAGTAAAAGAATATGAAAAAATTGTAAAAACAGCTGACGGCTTGCAAACAAGTGGAGAAATTAAAAAAATTACCGTAGAGAACATAATTGAAGCTATCAAAGAAGCAAAAGAAATTATCGGAATGCAAGATGAACATATTGTAGCGGTTACAACTGCGGCTTTAAGAATAGCATCCAACAGTGAAAAAGTTTTAAAAACCATTAAAAAAGAGACGGGAATTGAATTTCAAATTATCAGCGGAACCGAAGAAGCAAATTATACTGCACTTGCCGTAAGTGAACGACTTAAAAAACTGGGTTTGCAAAATAAAGATTTTTTACTGCTTGACCTGGGTGGCGGATCAAGTGAAATTTATATAAAAAAAGAGGAGAGATCTTTTATAAAAAGTTTTTCCGTAGGCATAGTAACACTTACTCAAAAATACAACTCCATTGAAGACATAAAGGAAAGTTTGGAAAACGAAACAAAAGAGATAAGAAAATTTATTGATGAAATATATGCAAATTTTTCAAAACCTAAAATTTTTGTAAGTACTGCCGGTACTACTACAACATTGGCATCATTTAAACTTGGTATTGATTATGAGCATTATGATCATACTAAAATTACCGGCATAACTCTAAGCATAGATGATATAAATCAAGCAATGAGAAAACTTCTTTCAATGGATGAGAATGAAAGAAGCAGATGGGTTGGAGTAGGCAGAAGCAATTTTATCATAAGCGGCATATCAATTCTGCAAAAAATACTTAAAATTACAGATTTTAAGCAAATTATTGTGATAGATGACGGACTTAGAGAGGGTATAGCCATAGATAAATGCAATGAGATAAATTCCAAAATTATATAAGATTAATATTGTTTTGATATAATACATCTCTTTGAATAGGTATCTGCAATAACCTATACAGTTTATCAAAGATACATATATGAAACTTATCTTGTGCATTATAAGTATCTGACCAAAAATAAATTACAAAATACAAAAAGGAGAGCGTATGCAACTCTCAGGATCGCAAATGGTCATAGAAGCACTCAAAAGAGAAGGGATAAAAACCGTATTCGGTTATCCCGGCGGTGCTATTATGAATGTATATGATGAAATATACAAGCAAAATTTTTTTGAACACATACTAACAAGACACGAACAAGCTGCAGTACATGCCGCAGACGGATATGCAAGAGCCAAAGGAGATGTCGGAGTTGCATTCGTCACAAGTGGCCCCGGTTTCACAAATGCAGTTACCGGACTTGCAACAGCATATATGGATTCGGTTCCTTTAGTCGTTATAAGCGGACAAGTACCCATAACTATGATAGGTACGGATGCTTTTCAGGAAATTGATGCAGTAGGCATAAGCAGACCTTGTGTCAAACACAACTATCTTGTAAAAAATGTAAACGAACTTCCGAGAATTTTAAAAGAAGCATTCTATATAGCAAGGACGGGCAGACCGGGACCTGTGCATATTGATATACCAAAAGATGTTACTGCACAAATCGGAGAATTCGTATATCCAAAATCTATAAAATTAAAAACATACAGACCAAATTATGTAGGCAATCCAAGACAAATAAAAAAAGCCGTAGAACTTATAGCGCAATCAAAAAGACCTGTATTTTATCTTGGTGGCGGCATAATGAGTGCAAGTGCAACAAAACCCATAAGAGAATTTGTTGAAATTACAGGAATTCCTGCGGTTGAGACATTAATGGCAAGAGGTTCATTGCCACATAATCATAAACTGCTTTTCGGAATGCTTGGAATGCATGGAAGCTATGCAGCCAATATGGCAATGAGCGAAGCAGATCTTATGATAGCCATAGGGGCAAGATTTGATGATAGAGTTACGGGAAAATTAAGTGAATTTGCAAAACATGCAAAAATTATTCATATAGATATAGATCCAAGCAGTATAGGAAAACTTGTAAATGTTGATCTTCCCATAGTAGGGGATATTAAAAATGTTATAAAAGAGATGATTCCCAAAGTAAAAGATAAAATAGATAAAGACAAATACACTCCATGGGTTGAACTTTTAAAAAGATATGATGAAATACATCCTTTAAAATTCGAAGACAGCAACAAAGTTATAAAACCTCAATGGGCTATAAAAAGAGTGGGTGAAATTTTAGGAGATAAAGCTATAATATCCACAGATGTAGGTCAGCATCAAATGTGGACAGCACAGTTTTATCCTTTTACAAACCCGCGACAATTTGTTACAAGCGGGGGTTTGGGAACTATGGGGTTTGGCTTTCCGGCTGCAATGGGGGTGAAAAAGGCTAAAGAGGAAAAGATCAGTATAAATTTTTCAGGTGACGGATCAATACTGATGAATATACAAGAACTTATGACTGCGGTTGAAAGTAAAATACCTGTTATAAATATCATTTTAAACAATAACTTCCTTGGCATGGTTAGACAATGGCAGACATTCTTTTATGATAAAAGATACTCTTCTACAGATCTTTCTATGCAGCCTGACTTTGTAAAGCTTGCAGAAAGTTTTGGAGGTATTGGTTTTAGGGTTGAAACAAAAGAGGAGTTTGATAAAGCACTAAAAGATGCTATTAAAGCCAACAGGGTTACCATAATAGATGTAGTGGTTGATAGACTTGAAAATGTTTTACCAATGGTCCCCGCAGGTGGAACACTATACAATATGATGCTTGATTTTAAGGAATAATCATGAGTGAAACAACAAGAAGAGTAATTTCGGTTATAGTTTTAAATGAGCATGGTGTGCTTTCAAGAATTTCAGGTCTTTTTGCAGGAAGAGGGTATAATATTGAGTCTTTAACTGTTGCACCGATACCAAATACGGAGTTTTCAAGATTTACTATCGTCACAAAAGGCAACAAAAGAGTAATAGAGCAGATAGTCAAACAACTTCATAAACTTATCCCTACTTATAAAGTTATTGAAAATGTTGATTTTGTCGAAAAAGAAATGGCTTTGGTTAAACTTCCTTTAAATGCAGACCTTAACGGTCTTGATGCTATCTTGAAAGCATATAACGGAACTGTTGCAAATGCGGGAAAAGATTTTATTATTGTAATGGTTGCGGACGACAGCGACAGAGTAGGGCACTTCATTGATGCAATGGGAAAATACAATCCGTTAGATATAGTAAGAAGTGGTTCGGTGGCAATGGAAAGATAAACTCCAAAATAGTTAAAATAAAGTAGATTTATGATTATATTCAATAAGATTAAACAAGATATATTTTAACTGTTTTATTAAAATGCAAAATAAATTTTAGAGCAAATTAAAAAATAGGAAAATTTAAAAAATATGAAATTAAACAGGATTCTTGAACAAATAGGATTGGAAAAAGTTAAAAATGATATAAATATTGTATCCATAAATGATTTAGAACATGCAAAAGAGCATGAGATAAGTTTTATAAGTAGCGAAAAATATATCAATGATTTGAAAAAAACAAAAGCCGGTGCCGTTTTTATAAAAAAAGAATTTGAAAAATTTATTCCGAAAAATTCTGTGGGGATTATTTGTGATGATCCTTATCTTTATATGGCTTATGCAAGCAAATATTTCAAAAAAAGCTTGATAAACAAAAATTATATTAAACCGATTATAGAAAAAAATGTACTTATATCAGAAAATGTATCAATCGGCTCAAACTGCACAATAGACACTAACACTATCATTTTACCAGGAACAGTTATAGGAGAAAATGTTAAAATAGGTAAAAATTGTGTAATATTTCCAAATGTTACCATATACAACGATACTAAAATAGGTGAAAACTGTCGTATACATGCCGGCTCTGTTATAGGAAGTGACGGCTTTGGGTATGCACATACCAAAGACGGCAGGCATATCAAAATATATCATAACGGTAAAGTTATTATAAAAGATAATGTTGAAATCGGAGCAAATTGCACAATAGACAGAGCTGTTTTCGGTTCAACAGTCATAGAAGAAGGAACAAAGATAGACAATCTTGTCCAAATAGGGCATAATTGTCAAATTGGGGAAAATTCAATCCTTGTTTCACAAGTCGGACTTTCTGGCTCAACGGAACTTGGAAGAAATGTAGTAATGGGAGGTCAAAGTGCAACTGCAGGACATTTAAAAATTGGTGATTTTGCTACCATTGCTGCAAGAGGTGGCGTATCTAAGAGTATAGAGGGAGGCAGAGTGTATGGAGGATTTCCTTTGACACTCCAAAAAGATTGGCTAAAAATTCAAGCCAAAATATTTAAACTAATTAAAAAACAGGAGAAAAAATGAGTGGAGAACACAAAATAATAAAAACATTTACATTGGCCGGTACGAAAAAAGGTGTAATTTCAATTGCACATATAAATGAACCTTATGGAAAAGAATCACATCCGGTAGTCAGCATAGGCATATCTCTAAAGGGCGATATAGATGAACCTGACTGGAAAGCACACATTCCGTATGAAAACTTAGATGAACTCATACAAGCACTTCAAGAAGCAAAAGAAAGTCATAAATAATTTATGACTTTCTTTTTTAAACACTCAGTAAAAAAATAAAAGTTATAGTTGGATTTTCTTTTTATTCTATTTTTTTGGATTATTCTTAGTTAAATACCTGTCATCTACAATGTTTGTCTTCAAGTTGCTTTTTATAAAATTTAAAAAACTTTTTTCATTTTCCTCATCAAAAGCACTCTTTGGAATAAATATATAATTATCTCTATAATAAAGTAAAAAACCTTTATCTTCCAGCAATACTCTTTGTACATCACTCCAAGGTATTAAAATATCATTTACAGTTATTTTTTTATCGTCGAGTTCTATAATAATTTCTTTATTCTTTAAAGACGATTTTTTAAAAGCATGTAAGATAAACAGTTTTCTCAAAGGCCATCTCAATATATACCAGTATATCAGAAAAATAGTTGATATCAAAAGAAGTCCAAAAGCTCCTTTTTTAAAATATGCTACCAAGCCAAATTGAGAAAGTGCTATAAAAAACCATCCGACAAATCTTTTGGGAGAATGTCTTAGCATATCTTCATACAGACTCTTGCTTCCTTGAAGATATGTTGCTTTATCCCAAGTATAAGTTATCTTAAGCTTTGATATGCTCATCTGACTCCAATATCCATAAATCTTCTTTCTTAATACACTCTTTCTCTTCCATTTTATCTATCATTTGAAGTGTCTGAACATATAATTCTTCATATTTGGCACTAAATTCTTTGTATTTTCTTTTTTCTTTTTTAGCATATAACCAGGCAAATACTATAGAAAGCATAAAAAACCCGTATATATACAGTTGCCAAGATTTAAGACTTAGCAATACTATAAAATATTGAACTGAAAAAAGTACAAAAAATTCTATGGAAAATATAATAACCAAAACTGAACTGTGTTCAAACTCAAGTGTGTATTTTTCTATCTCTCTTAATGTATCAAGATTTTTGTTGATAGCTTCAGCCTCTTTTTTGCAATCCTCTTTTAAAGAAGCCGTATCAATATTTTTTAAATGAATATTACTTAAATTATACTCGATATTTGTTTGCTTATATTCTTCAAAAATTTCCGGATGATCTATAAGGATATGCTCAATTTCTTCAACACTCAATCTCCTTTTACCGGCAATCTTTTGAACATCTTGAAGTATTAAATCATACAATCCAACATCTTTTATTTCAAGAGCTACTCTTCTTAAATTTGTCAAAATTACTCCCCGTATATTAATTAGATATCAATTTGGCAGTCAAAAGACTGCCAAATATTATGCAATTATGCCTCTTCCGGTTCCAATCCGTAAGAAGCGGTTTTATCTTGTGCCGGTAAAAATATACCAATAAGTCCTTTTATACCAACGCTCATCACAATATTATACAAAAATAATGCCCAAGCTATAACTATCATAGAGCCGAAAATGGCACCAAGAGTAAAGAGTGTATGAAATTCACCATGAACATAAAGATGTCTTCTTAGGGCTCCTTGAAGTCCGGCCATACCAACAAAAGCACCCATTCCGACACCACCTATAAAATACAACCAAAAATGTGCATTTGACAATTTTGATGAATACATTTTTGTACCATTTGTTACAAGTGGCCACAATACATAAACGGCACTGTAAAGTGTCATATAAAGACCAACTATCAAAGCCATATGAAAGTGTGCAAAAGATATCCATGTTGTATTGTGAAGAATTCTGTTCATTCCCATATCAGCCTGTATAATTGCTGCCGGAACAGCCAAGCCAAATCCAATCAAACCACCTAAAAGATACTTAAGTTCCATTGTCATTTTAAGAGGTCTTGCCTTCCATAAAGTTACCAATGTAATAAATAGTGCCAAGCCTTGAGTAAGAAGCTCGAATGCTGTTACCATTTCTCCGGAAATAAGCTTCATCATTTCAGGTTGCGGTTGATCTGCAAGAAGGTGGTGAGACCAAACCATCCAAGAAACGATAAGTTCAAGCATAAGAGCCGCACGCGCTACATTTTCCATAAAAAGTCTTTGTCCGGTAATAATACTGGCTAAAAGATACCAAGAACCCGCAACATAGATAAGTACCAAACCATCAGCAACCAAATCAAGACCCCACCAAAAATAGTTTTTATAAAGCAGTGCATCAATAGCACTCACATCAAGAGAATGTCCTGCAGCTGAAAAAACGATATAAATAAGTACTAAAATACCGGCACTTAAAATTACAAGTGCATCAAGAAAAGTATCAACGGTACCTCTAAATATTGCAACAACGGGAAGTGATAAAGCAGGCTCTTTTGAGTATGGAGGTTTTCCTGTAATTTTGTGCCAAAGATTCAACAATCCGTCTATACCGAAACCACTTATAAGAAGTTCTTTTGTAGTTTTATTTTTATGTACACCGACTCTTGCAAATATGGTTGCATATATATTATAAATAAAACACAATGTTCCGATCATAATCAGTGCAGCACCTACTATAAAGACAATACCGCCTATTGCTTCAAACTGCTTTAAATCTGCAGGAAGAGGCCAATAGAGTGTATATAAAGGGGCATAATGCCAAAGAAAACATGCTATCCATGCAAGTGCTGTTCCTATGGTTATAAGAAGCCATGTTGCATTTGCCAATTTCACGCTATATAATGGTTTTTTAGCCAAAAATGGCACTAAAAATATAAAAGCGGAAAACACAAGCTGATAAGTTGAACCGAATATTCCAACAATCGGATGTGCAGTCATTATGGCAAAAAAGTGGGGAGCATGAGAAAACATATCCGGCAAAGGATTGGTCGGCCCCAACTTTACAAGTCTCATTATCAGTCCCTCGATTGCCAAAAGACCAAAAAACAGAAAAGACATTACCACGCCTCTCAGGGCTACTTTTTGTAAAGCATTAAGCTTTGTATGGTCAAAATTTGTTCCATTTATTAAATTGTCAGCAAAACTCATTAATTGCCTCCTTTTTTATTTTCACAGCCTACAACTTTTACGGCATTTTTAACAAATAATAAATCATTTCCTTTTTCATCATACTGTGCAGGTCCTGAATACTCTGTTGAGGTAAGATTAAATGTACCGTCAAAATTAAATGTCCACATCAATTTATTTTCATGACCTGGGTCAACTTGCATTTGGGTAACTATTGTTCCGTCTTGTCTGAAAAGCCCGAAACCATACATAAGATCTCCGCTTGTAACATCAAAAAGAGTGGGCTTTCCGCAATTAACAACCATTGGTGTTTTCGGAAGTATCCATTTATGATCTTTGATTTGTATATGGAAAACCTTGTCGGGTTTTATTTGATCCTTCATCATATCTTCCTGAACCCACGGAATGGTATTGTAAGTAAAGATATGATGGCCTACTCCACCAATAACCAAAAATGCTATATAGCCGTAAAAAGGGATTCTGATTATTGATTTGGCTTTCTCTTTTTTTGCTAAATTGTATCCAAACCAGGCGACTATAGAGATAATCATCAAGGCATAAATACTATAAGCAACACTATGGAATTTCAATAATTCTATTGAATTTTGAAAAGTCATGTTTCCTCCTTGTAAAATTTATGTTTATTATAAGTATTTAAAATACATATTGCATTGATTTAAATCAAAAAGTAATAATTTTAATTTAATACCTTATTTTAAGCTCTAAAAAAGTAACTTTTTTACACACTAAAGGAGCTTGTTAAATTAAAAACTTTTAGATATAATTTCATTAATTAAACTGGGAGAGCTGATAAAATCGGCTGAGAGTAGAGGTGCGGACCTCTTTATCCCTCTAAGTACACAAGTACTTGCAACCTGATCCGGATAATGCCGGCGGAGGGAAGTTTGTTCTTCACGAAATATCCTTTCTCTTTCATAATTCCGGAAATTTATATATCAGAGCATAAACAATGAAAAAAAAGATTGCCTTAACAATTGCCGGGCTCGACGGTAGTAGCGGAGCCGGTATCTTGGCGGATACAAAAACATTTTTGGCTCACAATCTGTATGCTTTAAATGTTGTTACCTCTATTGCGATACAAAATACAACCGGTGTAAAAGATAAATTTGATATAGACGAAGATATTTTGGACAAACAGTTAAAAGTATTATTTGAAGATATCAATATCAATGTAATAAAAATAGGCATGATACCAAATAAAAAAAGTATAAAAATCATAGCAAAATATATAAAAAATTATAATATCAAAATAGTTTTGGATCCCGTTATAGCTTCATCAAGCGGCTATAAACTGCTAAATGAAAAAGGAATAAAGACATTAAAAACAAAGCTTATCCCCATTACGGACATAATTACCCCGAATATAAAAGAAGCTGAAATTTTAACAAACTGTAAAATCAACTCTGTAAAAAAAATGAAAAAAGCTGCCGAAAAACTTTACAGCATGGGAACAAAGGCAGTTTTGCTCAAAGGTGGTCATTTGCCTGGCAAAAAAGCCATAGATATACTATATGACGGTAAAAAATTTTACTGTTTTAAAAATAAAAAAATAAAAAGCAATACAAACTTTCACGGAACCGGTTGTGTGTTGGCCTCAAGCATAGCAGCGAATATAGCCAACGGACTTGATATGAAAATATCCGTCCGAAAAGCAAAAGATTTTGTTACAAAACAAATAAAACACAGTTTTAAAATATCTCCAAAAGGAGCAAAGTATATAATATGATAACCATACGGGTAAACGGTAAAAAAGTCATTATAGAGCACAATATAAGCCTTGCACGGTTTTTATCGAAAAAAGAGATAAAAAAAGAGAGTGTTGTAGTACTTATCAATGAAGAGATTATTAAAAAAAACATATTTGATACAGTATTATTAAAAGATAACGATAAAGTTGAAATTTTAAGATTCGTATCGGGAGGATAAAATGCAAAAAGATATACTAAAAATTGCCGATAGAGAGTTTACAAACAGGCTTTTTACGGGAACCGGAAAATTTCCTGATAAAAATATGATACCGAAAATTCTAAGAGCAAGCGGATCGCAGATGATTACAGTAGCTCTTAGAAGAGTTGATTTTTCTATGCCCGAAGAGAATGTGCTGGAGTATATAGATAAAAATGTTATACTCTTGCCGAATACTTCAGGTGCAAGAAATGCAAAAGAAGCAGTTAAAATTGCAAGAATTGCAAAAGAAGCCGGTTGTGGAAATTTTATAAAGATTGAAGTTATACATGACATGAAGTATTTGCTTCCCGATAACGAAGAGACGGTAAAAGCCACTGAAATTTTATCAAAAGAAGGATTTGCGGTATTGCCTTATGTTTCACCTGATCTTGTTATAGCTAAAAAACTTGAAGATGCAGGTGCGGCAGCTATTATGCCTCTTGGATCTCCGATAGGATCAAATCAGGGATTAAAAACCAAATCTATGATAGAAATTATTATAGAAAATATTTCATTGCCTATCATTGTAGATGCAGGTATCGGAAAGCCATCACAAGCTGCGGAAGCTATGGAAATGGGAGCAGATGCGGTGCTGGTAAACTCTGCAATAGCAAATGCAAATGACCCTGAAATTATGGCTGAAGCATTTTCATTGGCCGTAAAAGCCGGCAGAAAAGCATATTTGGCAAAAATGGCTGAAACTTCAAAATATGCCAAAGCATCCTCACCGCTTACCGGATTTTTGCATGAGTGATTTTAAACAATTTGATAGCTTTAAAGATTTGTTATGCAGATATGAAAAATTTGATTTTCAAACTTACATAAAAAATGTAACATTTGATGATATTGAAAAAAGTTTATCAAAGGATAGACTCAGCGAATTTGACTTTTTAAATCTTATAAGCAAAAAAGCTGTAAACTTCCTCGAAGAGATGGCTCTTTTATCAAGAAAAAGATATTTAAGGCATTTTGGAAGAGTTATACAACTTTATATACCCATATATATATCAAACTACTGTTCAAGTGATTGTTCTTACTGCGGCTTTAGTAAAAAAAATAAAATCATAAGAAAACATTTAACCGAAGATGAGATAGAAAAAGAGGCAAAAGAGATAGCAAAAACAGGCATAAAACACATACTAATTTTAACAGGCGAGGCAAAGAAAATTGCTGATTTAAACTATATAAAAATGGCAGTTACGGTTTTAAAAAAGTATTTCAGCTCTATTGCCATAGAGATTTATCCGCTTGATACGGACGAATATAAAGAGTTAAAAAAGGCAGGAGTTGATTCTCTTACGGTATATCAGGAAGTATATGATAAAACTATATACAAAGAGGTTCACACTTCAGGAGAAAAAAGAGATTATTTTTATAGATTAGACACACCCGAAAGAGGTGCGAAAGCTGGTTTTAGAGCTATAAACATAGGGGTTTTGTTCGGTCTTGGAGATATACAAAAAGAGGCATTTTTCAGTGCAATTCATGCAAAGTATCTTATGGATAAATATCTTGAATGTGAAATATCACTTTCACTTCCGAGAATAAATCATGCCGAAGGCAATTATGAACCAAAATATATCTTGAATGATAAAACTTTTTTACAGATTATGCTTGCATACAGACTTTATATGCCAATGATAGGCATCAATATATCTACAAGAGAAAGAGCTGAATTTAGAGACAATTTAATCGGGCTTGGTGCTACAAAACTATCTGCCGGCTCCAAAACAGATGTAGGCGGATATGAAGGCAAAGATACTTCAACTCCACAGTTTGATATAAGCGATAAAAGAAGTGTGCAAGAGATAGTAAAAGTTATAAAACAAAAAGGCCATCAGCCTATTTTTAAAGATTGGGAGATGATATGAGGAAAAAAAATATACCATTGGGACTTTACGGGATAACAGCTGAAAATTTTGCCAATGGTAAAAGCAATATAGAGTGTGTAAGGCAGATGATAAAAGGCGGTATAAAAATTATTCAGTACAGAGAAAAATATAAAAGTATCAAGAAAAAGACAAAAGAAGCCAAGGAAATTGCCAAAATATGCAAAGACAACGGAATAATTTTTATAGTCAATGATCATGTAGATATAGCTTTGCTTACCAATGCTGACGGAATCCACATAGGACAAGACGACATGGATATAAATGATGTCAGAAAAATTATAGGAGACAAAAAAATCATAGGAGTTTCTACACATGCAAAAGATGAAGCACTAAAAGCTGTAAAAAATGGGGCTGATTATATCGGAGTAGGGCCAATTTTTCCAACAACCACCAAAGATACAAAACCTGTCGGTTTGCAATATCTAAAATGGGCAGTAGAAAATATACATATTCCTTTTGTAGCAATAGGAGGTATAAAAAAACATAATTTAGAACAAATCATCACAACAGGAGCAAAGAGAATTTGTCTTGTTAGTGAAATTGTGGGAGCAAATGATATAAAAGGTACGGTATCAAATCTTCAAATAAAATTTTATTAGATTTGGTCAATAGAAACTGTTTACAATCAAACAATTATATATAAAATTAATCTTTATTTTGATAATATACAAGTCAAAATACAACAACAAGGATACTAAGTGATTAAAAAGATAGCATTTCTTCTAATATTTAGCAGTTTTGTGTTAGGTGCAAATATCTCTAAGAGCGAAGCCCTTAATCTAATACAAAACAACCCTGCTTTACTAAATACTCCTCAAGCAAAAAAGATGATGCAAGAGCAGGGCATAAGCAAAGATACGATTATACAAAAACTAAATAGTACCACACAAACTTCCAATAAGAATAATACAACTAAGATTGTAAATAATATAAGTAAAAATACAGATACAACTATAACGAATACAACTATCAAAGAACTTGTAAAAGTACAAGAAAACCCTTTGTCGTATAAAAACAATACAGATATCATCAAATCTATAAAATCAAAACAAAACAGAATAAAACTAACACAATTAAAGAGATTCAGTAATAGTTTTTTTACAAATAAAAATAACATAAATCCAACTTCTATGCCGGTGCCTGATTACTATATCATTAACAAGGGAGATACTCTATCTATCTGGATATACGGTGGTGTAAATAAAAATATAGATGCTACAGTAGATAATAACGGCAATATAAATATAGAAAACTTTGGACCCATTTCAGTAGCAGGATTAGAGTTCAAAAAAGCAAAAAAAATCATAATATCCGAACTATCTCATGCATTTGGTGATGCAAATGTTGCAGTAAATATATCTAGTTACACCACTATACAGGTCATACTAACAGGTGATGTGTATGGAGCTGGTGTGTACAACATTCCTTCTTTATCTACTCTCAAAACACTTTTGATTCAAAGTGGCGGAGTAAAGAAGAGTGGAAGTGTAAGAAACATTGTTATAAAAAGAGATGATAAAATTTATAAAATTGTTGATTTATATGCTTTACTGACAGGTTCAGGTAAAAATATATCAACAATATTAAGAAGCGGGGATATCGTATTTGTCCCAAAAGCTTCAAAGATAGTAGCCATAGGAGGTGCAGTATATAGACCGGCACTTTATGAATTAAAGAAAAATCAAACCCTGTATGACTTGATAAAATATGCAAACGGTCTTAAACCAAATGCTTCCAAATATGGCATAAAGATACAAAGATATGATGATAACAAAAATATAACCATTAAAAATATTGACTATAAAAATTCTAGGACACAAATACTACAAAATGGTGATAAAGTGTATGTTTACAACATAGATGCTGTACAAAAAAAGTATATATACTTTTACGGCAATGTCGTCAGACCGGGAGAAAGAGGTTTCAAACCTGGTGAAAGTCTGCATAATATCTTGACCAAAGAAATAGATAGTGTAGGATTAAATGGTGTATTTTTAGACAATACTCTTTTTAGTTATGCACTGCTAAAGAGAAAAGATAATGATCTTCAAACAAATGTTTTAAGTTTTAATCTTTCAAAAATCATCCTGGGTGAAAAAGATATAAAATTAAGAGCAAATGACGAAATATATATTTTTAACAAGCTTGATAGCAGAATCAATCCTTATGTTATCATAAAGGGTTTACCCGTATTGAAAAGTGGCAAATACCAGTACTATCCTGGATTAAAAGTAAGCGATCTTATAGAAGTAGCCGGTATAAAAGCACCGTATGACAAAACAAAGATAAAGGTTGTCACATATAGCAATAAAGATTTTATGCCAAAAATCAAAATCATATCTTATGATAAGGCAATAAACTACAAATTAACTCCTTATGCAGAAGTATATCTGTTTGACTACTACAGTACAAATCAGATACCGACTGCCATCATAAAAGGTGAAGTGAATTTTCCTAAAAAATACAGGATTGACAAAGACACAACTCTTTTAGGGTTGATAAAATCAGCAGGGGGTCTGACCGAAAGAGCCTATAAGCAAAAATGTGAAATAATAAGATACTATATAAAAAACGGAAAAAGAAGGAAAAAAAATATACATGTCTCATTAAAAGATGCAAAAAAATTCAAGATCAAGAGATTTGATGAGGTTACAATTTTCAAGATACCAGATTGGAATGACAGAAAAACAATACAACTTTCAGGTCAAGTAAAATTTCCGGGTACTTATGTGATCGATGATGGAGATAAGCTCAGTGATGTTATAGATAGAGCCGGTGGCTTTACTAAAAATGCTTTTCTGTATGGAGCTGTATTTACAAGAGAGAGTATCAGGGAGCTTCAAAGAAAAAAACTCCAGGAATCTCTTGTCAAACTAAGACAAAGAAGTGTCATCATGAGCAATAGTCCAAGAGGTACCGGAGAAAAGAAAAACACTAATTTTACAGAAGTTGCAAGTATGATAGATTCTCTATCCAAAGAGGCACAAAATCTAAAACCTATAGGAAGAATAACAATACATCTTGATTCAAATTTGACAAAATTTGCTAAAAGTTCCTCAAATTTAACTCTAAAAAACGGAGATAAGCTTTTTGTACCATCTTTTAACGATACCGTACTTGTCATGGGTGAGGTAATGAATCCTACGGCTATCATATATAACAGTAACGATATAGTTTATTATCTGAAAAAAGCAGGTGGACTTAGTGATTTGGCCGATGACTCAAACATCTATGTTGTACATGCAAACGGGGAAGCAAAAAAGTATAAGTCAGGATTCTTTTCTACTACAATGTCTATAAAGAGAGGGGATGTTATAGTGGTACCTCAAAAGCTTGTTACCACAACGGGTATGCAGTTTACAAAAGATGTTGCGGGCATATTGTATCAATTTGCTATCACAGCAGCTTCACTTAAAACAGTAGGAGCATTGTAATATGAATCAAGATTATCAAAACTGCATAGAAGAGGATGAGATAGATTTAAGAGAATTATGGGTTACCATAACAAAAAATAAATTTAAGATAATCCTATTTTCTTTCTTTGTAACAACTATAACCATAATCTATACTCTTTCTATACCAAACAGTTACAAATCATCCGTGCTGCTTGCTCCTCAGGAACAATCAAAACCGTCTCTTGGCGGATTGGCTAGTTTGGCAGGACTTGCCGGCATAAACATAGGCGGAAGTAATGCTGATACAACAAGTCTCCTAAAAGCCACCTTGCAAGACTATGGTTTTAATGAGATGCTTATAAAAAAGTATAATTTAACAGATAAAATCTCACCAAAAGCTATGAGAAAAAATATGGTATTTGCACTCGGATACAGCGGTATATATGATGCTATTCACAGCAAACAAAAAGAAGATAATAAAACAGAGGATGAAAAAATATATGATACCTATAAGGTACTTCAAAAAATCATCTCTATAAATAAAGATAAAAAAACAGGGCTTATAACACTAAGTGCAACCACACAGGATAGATTTTTGAGTAAAAAACTGGTTGATATATACTTAAAGGAGTTGACTTCTGCTGTAAGAAATCGAGAGATGAAAGACACAAACAAAAAAATAGAGTATTACAAAAACGAGCTTTCAAATACATCCGATATTACATTAAAGACTCAAATCAGCAATCTTATAGCAACACTTATGCAAAAGAAAGTTCTATCTCAGGCAAACGAGTACTACAATGTCAGCAAAGTTACCGATGCGACAGTCCCATATATAAAAGACAAAGCAAAACCAAAAAGAGCCTTGATAGTAATAGTTGCATTTATCACTTCTATTATTTTAGCAATATTTGGTGTCTTTTTTCTGAAATTTTTAAAGGATGAAAAAGAAAATATAAAAGCAACCAAAACATAAAGAAATTTTTAAAATATAATGAAATTATATGGATTTTTTAAACCTCTTAATTCTATACGATAATGTAAAATAAAGTTCGCAATTTTCATTTATGATATGCTTTCAAGAGAAAAAACGGAGAGTGAAATGAAGATTGATGAGAGAGAACTGTTTAAAAGTGTCATGATAAACTTTATGACGGACGAAGATCCAATGCTTG
>CAZKWE010000086.1:0-4202 GCA_964556545.1 uncultured Campylobacteraceae bacterium
TACTGAAGAATGGGAGGTAGAAAGAAGTTATATCCAACCACAAAAGCTGGAACTGGCAATGATTAAGCGTGAAGAGTTGCTGCAAAATGCAGCCTAATAACATGAGGAGTTTGGAAATTGCGAACATTTCTTGACATTATCTTTATCATTTATTGAAAATGCTTTTAAAATCTCTAAAACTGATTTAGAGATAAGACCTATCTATCATAGATTAGAAAATAGAATTAAAGCACATATCTTAATATCTTTTATATCATATGCAATATATAAAGAATTTGAAAGAAGATTAAATTTATCTAATACCAAATTTCATTTTTCTAAAAAAATAACACTTGACATTATAAAAAATATCAAAGCTATTCAAAGTGATAATTCGTATAAATTATTTAAATTCAATAAATATCAAAAAATGATTTATGATGCTATTTTTAGTCTATAAAATCTAAGCTCAAATTTGGGTGTCCTATCGCACAAAATAGGAGACTTTGGAGTTTTTAAATATATCCTCTTTTTTATATTTTCGGACAAAATTTATAGCATTGTCATCTGTAACAAATACAATATCAAATGATATGCCTTCATACTTTTTTTTGTAATAGTCTATCAGGATTTTCTCTCTTTTCGGGTTTGGTCTGAATATCTTGGTATCCATAAACTCCGTATATATCTTCAAATCTTTAAATTGAGAGTTTTTTAGATTTTTGACGATAGTATCATTTTGAATTTTTGTCCAAGGCCAAGACTCTCTGTAAGAGTTTAAAATCAAAATATCCTTTGCAGACAATATGCCGAGCCAAACTATTGCCAAGAGGAAAAATATCTTACGCATTACTCTGTCACCACTTTATTTCTTCCGCTGTTTTTTGCTTTGTAGAGTGCGATATCTGCTCTTTCTATCAAACTCTTTTCGCTGTCATTTGTGTTTAATTGACTGACTCCGATGCTGATTGTGATATGCAGTGAGTCTGAAAACTCTTTTTTCTCTACACTTTTTCTGAGTATTTCGCACATCTCTTTGGATTTGTCTTTATCGGTTTCGCTCATTACTATTATAAACTCTTCTCCGCCCCATCTTGCTATAAAATCAGTCTTTCTTATGTTTGTTTTGCAATAGTCTGCCAACTCTTTTAAGATTTTATCTCCTGTTAAATGCCCATAAGTGTCATTTATATTTTTGAAGTGGTCGATATCCAATATAGCGACACTAAGAGGCCTTTGGTATCTTTGCGATCTCATAAATTCTATCTTGAAAATTTCAGAAAATTTTGCTCTGTTGTAAAGTTTTGTTAGAAAATCGTGTGTGGCTTCATACCGTGCTTTTATATTTTTTTGCTGTAAAAGTGTTATATCAGTCAGATAGATAGCATACAGCGTATCTACATCCATATCAATCGGGTCAATATTGATATAAAAAGTCTTGTTAGAGATTGAAACTATTCTCTTATCCGCTTTTGCATTTTTATATTTTTTTAAAAACTCCTCTTTTGTTTTTGCATATAAAGAACCCTCTTTTTTTCTAAAAATTTCAAGTATATTTTGGTAGTTATTTAAAAATTCATCTCTGTTTTTTACCTTCATAAGTTCAAAAAAAGAATTTGAAGCAAGCTCTATAGCATTAAAATCGGTTAATATGGTTATGTTTGACTGATTATTTAAAATAGCTTGTAGTATCCTTGTCTTTTTGATATTCTCTTTTTCATTTACGATATTTTTTGCCAACGAGGTAAGTTTTACTATCAAACTCTTTTTATCCACCGGTTTTGCGATATAGCCATCAACTTGAAGCTCTAAAGCTTCAAGTGTAAAGTCTGATTCTGTATGTGCGGTTGTAAAAAGGATACATTGCTCCGGGTCTATCTCTTTTATCTCTTTTGCCATCTCTATACCGTTTTTTTTGGGCATTTTTACATCACTCATAACTATATCAGGCCTGTATCTTTTATACAACTCCAGCCCTTCTGCACCGTTGCAAGCTATAAAAACCTCTTTAAAAAATCTTCTAAGTGTCCTCTTATAAGCGTCTCTGACATCTTTGTCATCCTCTACATAAAGAATGGTAGTTTGTTTTAGATACCCACTCATTTTGTATCCTTTTTAAAACTCAAAACAAATATGGAATTTTTATCTGAACCCGATAGGCTCAGTTTTCCTTTCATATTTTCTTCTATTATCATTTTTGACATATAAAGACCAAGCCCTGTCCCTTTGCCTGCTTCTTTGGTTGTAAAATACGGCTCAAAGATTCTGTCTCTTATCTCTTTTGCTATGCCTCCGCCATTATCCTTTATCTCTATAGTATTGTCGTTTAGAGTTATCTCTATCTTTCCATCTTTGATTTTGTTTTCGCATATAGCATCTTTTGCATTATTGATTAGATTTAGTATTACCTGTTTAAATTCACTCTCATAACTCTCAAGATAAAAATCTTTACCCTTTATGCTAACCTCTATATTATTGTTTTTCAGTTGGGCATCCTGTATACTAAGAACATCCTCTATCGCCTTTTTTACACTAAAGATATGCTTCTCTTTGTCTATCTTGAAAAAGTTTCTAAAATCATCTATCGTTTTGGACATAAATTTGATAGTTTTCATATTTTTATCTATAAACTTCTCTAAAAAGCTTCTGTCTATCAAGCCCTCTTCATAATCATCATCAAGGTTTTGTATATTGATAGCAAGTGCATTTAGAGGTTGTCTCCACTGATGGGCGATAGCACCTATCATCTCTCCCATGGATGCCAGTTTTGACTGTTGTTGGAGGAGTTTGTCTTTTTTTAAACTATCAATGACAGCCTCCTCTATCTTTATATGGAGTTCATCTCTGTAGTTATCAAAAAGTTTTTTTGTCTTTCTTGAAAAGTAGAGGGATAAAATTGCGGAGAGCAAAATGGAGAGAAAGACTATGGATAGAAGTATAAGTGCAAAATTAAACATTTGATTTTGAAATTTAACCTTGGCATGGTTTATCAATCTGTTTAAATCACCAAGATATGCTCCCCCACCTATGATACAATCCCACTCTTTGAAGTATTTTACAAAGCTTATCTTTTTATCTATTTTTCCGGTAGCGGGATTGTTCCAGTAGTAAGATACAAAAGCTCCCTTTGGATTTGCTTTTGCGGCACTTATAAACAGTTTGACGATCTCTTTTCCGTTTATATCTTTAAGATTTATGATGCTTTTGCCTATCTTGTTTTTCAAGTATGGGTGTGCAAGCAGTACTCCTTTTGAGTCATTAACCCAAAAATATCCGTTTTTGCCATATGTCTTATGTTGAATTCTTGATAATACCTCTTTTTTTATCTTCTTTGTTATATCTTTTATATATTCTCCGGTTCCTATAACAAGATCAAAACCTTTTATGTATCTGATATAATCAATTTTTTCAAACTTCTTGTCTGTTTTTTTGGTCGGATCTTTAAAATAAAGAGAATAAAAACCTTTTCCGTTTCCATCTTTTAAAACTCTTTCATTTCTCTCATAAGGAGATTCGCCCTCTTTTGTTTTTAAAAGTTTGATATTTTTGCCTATCATCTTTTTTATGACATGAGTTTTGATTGTGCCGGTGGTTCTGTTGTATGCGAAAAAATACCCTCTGCCTTCATTGTATCTTTGCATACTTAAAAATTTGATAAATATTTTTTCCAACTCCTCTTTTGACTCTTTGGGAGAATTTTTCAGAAGTCTGTCTGCAAACACAGACAATTCATCTACTCTGTTTTTTATATCATTTTTTGTTTTTTGTCGTTTGCTTGCCGTTATACTTGATATATCTCTTACAAGTTCGACTACTTTCTCTTTTATAAGCTCTTTTTTTTGCGATATTAACTCGTGTTTTAAATTTTCCACCCCTTTATTCTCAAAATTATATAAATATACAATCAAAGATGCAAAGACAACAAGAGTAAATACTGACATGGTAATAACAGGAAGCTTAAAAATATCTCTTGCTATTTTTGCTTCAGCAGAACTTTTCTCTATGATATTCATAATGAAACCTTTTGGCACTAATAGCCCAATTATATCAAAAATATTTTCAAAAATACTGATACAACAAGTACCCAAATAATTCCATAAGATTCAACCTGCATTCAAATTCATAAAAATTCCATCTTTCTTTGACTTTGGAAGCACCTATCTTAGACATAAAATCCTTTTTACATATTTTTAACTCCATAAGTATTAAATTTTGTGCTTTTG
>CAZKWE010000087.1:0-2034 GCA_964556545.1 uncultured Campylobacteraceae bacterium
TTTCCTCTCCAAATCTCTCTTTTCCCTTCTAATCATCTCCGATTATTATGCTACAGCCCAATTTATGAACTATGGCAATAAAAAAGAGTTACTTTACAGTGATTTTGGATTGATAGATGATGAATTTAGAGATAAAATCTATAAAGAGTTTTATAAAAATCAGTTTTTAGTAGGAATTGAAAATAAAAAAGAAGAGGATTTTAAAGATTTTGATGATTTAAAAGATAAATCAAACGATAATCTAAATCATCTAAGAAATAAACTTTTTGTGGAAGTCAAAGAAAATCTTAGAAAAAATTTTGATAAAAACCTTTTTTACATAGAAGCTCCGACAGGTGCTGGAAAAACCAATCTGTCTATAATGAGTGCAGTTGAGATTTTAAAAAATAATACAAATATCAATAAGATCTTTTATGTTTTTCCTTTTACAACGCTTATTACCCAAACTTATGATTCCGTAAAAAAGGTACTTCATCTTGATAACAGTGAAATAGTACAACTACACTCAAAAGCAAAATACAATGATAAAAAAGAGATTGCCAAAGACGGTGTTTATGGAGATGAAAAGAGTAATTTTTTGGATAATCAGTTTATGAATTATCCTATCACCCTCCTTAGTCATGTAAAGTTTTTTAATGTGCTTACAGGGGTGAGTAAAGATGATAACTATATTTTTCACCGTTTGGTAAATTCTGTTGTCATCATAGATGAGATACAGACCTATAATCCTGATCTTTGGTCGAGTATCATTTATCTTCTTGATAGTTTTGCAAATAAATTTAATATCAAGTTTATTGTTATGAGTGCTACTTTGCCAAAAATAGGGGATATTATTGATAGTGAATTTACTTTTTTAGTATCAAATAAACAAAGCTATTTTCAAAATCCAAATTTTAGCAAAAGAGTAAAAATCGAGTCAAAAACTCTAAAAATCAAAGAAGCAAAAGATATCTATAAAAGGGTTGAAAAAGAGAGTAAAATCTATCAAAAAATATCACCAAATAAAAAAGTAAAAACTATTGTAGAATTTATTACAAAAAAGGGTGCGGATGAGTTTTATCAGGAGGTAAAAAATAAAAAGTTTTTTGATGAGATATTTATACTTAGCGGAACGATTTTGGAACCGAGACGAAGAGAGATTATAAAGTTTTTAAGGGACATAGATGATAAAAATGTTTTGCTTATAACTACTCAAGTAGTTGAAGCCGGTGTTGATATAGATATGGATATAGGCTTTAAAGAAAAATCTCTGATAGATAGTGATGAACAACTTGCAGGAAGAATTAATAGAAATAGCAAAAAAGAAGGTAATAAGCTTTTTTTGTTTGAAACAGAAAATCCTATGGCAAAATATGTTTATAAAAAAGATAAGAGATTAAAGATATCGGTGGAAGAGGATGTATTATATACAAAAAATTTTGATGCTTATTATAATGAAGTAATTTCTAAAATAAAACAAAATAATGCATTTAATTTTATTGAAAATCTAAATAGTTATATAGACCATATCAAAAATCTGAGATTTCTTGAAGCTCATATCAAACTTATAGATATAGAATCAGTTTCGATTTTTGTGCCTTGGTGCGAAGAGGCAAAAACAACATGGAAAGCATATAAAGAGCTTATTGAAAATCAAAATATGGACTTTGTCAAAAAGCAAATAGCTATAAAGAAGATAGCATCTAAAATCTCCAAATATACTTTTTCTCTGGCAAAATATCAAGGAAGCGGTATAGAAAATTTAGAGCCATATTGCCAAAAAGAGTATGGATATTGGTATCTAAAAGAAGAACATATTGCAAAAGATGATAATTTTGATGAGGTACATATTTATTCATATAAAAATGGACTTGATACAAAAGTTTTAAAAGGAACTAATGTAGGAATGTTTATATAGTTTAACATGTTCAACTTGCACAAAATATGCTTTAAAGCTGATAACAGCAAACGATAAGTATTAAAAAATTTAAATATGGAGATTTTTAAACCTTGGATATAACCGGTACACTTATAAACTACTATTTTCACTGTAAA
>CAZKWE010000088.1:0-2512 GCA_964556545.1 uncultured Campylobacteraceae bacterium
GTAAAACTTAAAAAAGCTACCAGATATCCTCTTTTAGTTATAGTTGCCATGATTATCTCATTTAGTCTTGTTATTGTTTTGGTAATACCTCAATTTATGGATATATTTAGTGAATTTCAAACACAATTGCCATTTCCTACCAGACTTCTTATATGGATAGAAGAAGCTGTAAAAAATTATGCTTTATATATACTGTTTGGCTCTGTGATGATATTTTTTATATTAAACAAAATTTATAAGAAAAATGATAATTTTCATAAATTGGTAGATAAAATGATGCTAAAAGTATATATAGTAGGAAGTGTTATATATCTTTCAATGGTGGGAAGATTTGTTTATATATTTGATAAACTCATATCTTCGGGACTTCCTATCATAGAAGCATTGAAAACGGCAATCAGCGTAGTTGACAATAAGTATCTCAAAGAGAAGCTTGAAGGAATTTCGCAAAGTATAGAAGAAGGAAACTCTCTAACAAACGGTTTTATGGAAACAGGCCAGTTTGAAGGACTTGTTATCCAAATGATAGAAGCCGGGGAAACAAGCGGATCCCTTGGCAAAATGCTTGATAAAGTTTCAATATACTATAAAAATAAATTTCAAAATCTTGTAGATAATGTTTCAACCATGATAGAGCCGATTTTGATAGCCGGGATTGCCGGATTTATACTGCTTTTGGGACTTGGCATATTTTTGCCTATGTGGTCTTTAGCCGGTGCCGTGGGAGGCTGATATGGATGATATGCAAGCAGGAACAATCGCAATTGTAATTTTCAGTACCATAGTTTTAGGTGTAGGTCTTTGGATAATTCACAAGATAACAAACATATAGCTTTAAAAAGACCACTGCACGACGGTCTTTTTAAAGGTTAGTTACAAGTTATTGATATATTGTTATAATTGGTAGTAGCGGTACCGTTGATATCTATAAGAAGCATATCTCCTGAATGAAGTATTTTGTGACTGTAATTTTCTTTGCAGGTTTTATTCGGGTTTATGTAAGAAGCATATAGCCAGTAGTCATTTTTATCAGGACGACCTGGTATATCCGCATTTTTTGCATTGTTATCATAGTTGACACCATTTTTTGAATTTGAAGCAGGACCTGTAAATACGGTAAAAGTATAGTCACTGTTATTGTTTTCATATACTTTTTGGAATTTATCCTGAGTTGTAGCGGATTTTAAAAGAACACCAAAAGTTTGAGAATTTGCTGATAAATCAGTCGGGTATCCTACTTTATTTAAAGGGTGAGTACTGCTGTTTTGATTGTTGCCCCAGATAAAATTTCCCTCGTTGATACTCCACTCTCCGTGAGCTCCGTCAAGTGCGGTGCTAACCGCCGACATAGTAGCTATCTCGGCGGTTTTTTTGGCATTGTCTTTAACACCCATAAACTTTGGTATCGCCACACTGGCAAGTATACCTATGATAACAATGACAAAGATAAGCTCTATCATTGTAAAGGCTGATTTTCGCATACAGACCTATTTTACAGCCGTTGCAGCTTGGGCAGTGCCACCACTAGTAGAAGCATCGCTTCTGACAGCACTTAATTTGGTGACATCTGTTTTTGTGGTTCCGTTGATATCTACAAGAGTTATAGTCTGAGCAGGAACAACAGTAGGGCTTGCGTATAAATTAAGATTAGCAGTATCGTTACTTGTTATATTTATATCAAAACTGTTTGGATTAAACACCCACACATCATTTCTGTCCGGTTTTCCTGGTATTTCTTGGTTTACTGCCTTGGAATCGGGTCTGATACCTGTTTTAGCATCCGATGCAGGACCTGTCAAAAGCAATACACTGTTTTTGTACGGAGTTGAAACGCTAGAAGCATTTATATCTTCTCCGTCGGAATTAAACAGCCCAACGATTTTAAGACTTCCTGTCTTCTTGGCTATCTTTTTTAAGACCTTTTTTGCACTGTTTATAGTAGCGTATTCCGTAGCTTGAGTACTTCCAACAGCTTCAGTATTTGCCAAACCGCTGTCATGCCAGCTTATATTGTCATCATTGAAGTCATCATTCCTAAACTCCTTTACTGCCGTTATGGCTCCATCCAAGCCTGATAGAGCAGATAACTCAGAGTTTATCTTTGCTTTATCCCTTATGCTGTTAAATTTTGGCAACGCTGTTGCCGCAAGTATCCCTATAATTACGATTACGAAGATTAACTCCACCATTGTAAAACCACTTCTTTTCATCTACTCTCCTTTTTTTGGAAATTTATTTATTATATACTTATATCGGTTAAAGTATTATAAAATTAACTATTAGTTTTTATAAAAAATTGTTTATTTATCAATTAAACAGTATCATTTCAAAAAAAAGGTATTTTTATGAATGAGCTTGTTTCGATATCTATAAATTTACATGTATTCTTTGTTTTTCTGACACTTATATTTGCTTTTGTCAATCTTTTTGTCGTTAAAAGATGCAGTGATTATATAGATATGACAAAAAAATACGAACTCTTTTCTCCTCTTTACTATCTTAGCCTAAGTAT
>CAZKWE010000089.1:0-10485 GCA_964556545.1 uncultured Campylobacteraceae bacterium
AAAATATTTATTTATTGTGCAAGAGGCGGACAAAGAAGCGGAGGTATCGCAACCATACTTGATCATATCGGTTTTAGAGTTTATAAACTGCATGGAGGATATAAAAATTACAGGCATTATGTGCTTAAATATTTGGATAATTTTAAATACGATAATTTTATAGTGCTTGACGGGCTAACGGGAAGCGGTAAAAGCCTTATTGTCAAAGAGGTCCAAAATTCCATAGACTTAGAAACTTTAGCAAACCACTACGGTTCGAGCTTCGGGGCAATAAACGGAAAACAGCCGTCTCAAAAACAGTTTCAAAACTCTCTTTTTGACGAACTTGAAAGAGTTAAAAAGTATGATTTTGTATTGCTTGAGGGTGAAAGTAAAAAAATAGGAAAACTTCATATCCCGAACTTTTTGTATCAAAAAATGTTAAAAGCTCCCCGTATTTGGATTGATTCCCCCATAGAAGATAGGGTTGAGCGAATTTTACAGGATTATAAAAAGATTGATGAAACTTTTTTTGAAAATGCAATGCGAAAAATCGCACCCTATATCGAAAGAAAATATGCCAATGAAGCAAAAGAATCTTTTTATAGGGGCGATTTATACACTTGTGCAAAAATACTGCTTGAAAAATATTATGACAATGTATACAAACACAGAGGAAACTATGATGCTTTTATAAATTTTAAGGATACAAAACAAATACTCTGCGATATAAATAAATTTGCCAAAGATTATTTAGAGCACCTCCGATAACAAATCAATGAGCCGAACAAGTTCCCTCTCCACTGCTTTTTTCAAGCTTACCGGCTAAAAACATATCAATTGAGTCTTTGACGGTGGGAGAAATTCTGTCAAAATACAAATCCAACCCGGCTTTTGCAAAACCTTGAGCGGGAGCTCCTCCGATACCGCCAACGATTAAAGCATCAGGTCTAAGGCTTAATATATTTGTCACTGCATTTGTGCATGCTCCGCCACTATGACCCGGATTTTCGTAAACTTCAACATCTTCTATCATATTATCTTGAAGAGTTACAACCGTATAAAACTTCGCTTTTCCGAAGTGTGCACCTCTTTTGCTCAAATATCCCATATTTTCATCTGTCGGAAATACCAATCTCATTTTTTTTCCTAAAATTGAAGTTGTAGTCTGCCTTCTTTGAAGGCTTTGTATGCATTTTCCAAAGTCACTTCTCCGGCTCCGACATATACTTTTATATTTGATTTTTCAAGTATCTCAAGAGCTTTCTCTCCTGCTCCATTTCCCGTGATAATGGCATCAACACCCGCTTCAAGAGCCTTCTTGGCACTTTGCAATCCTACTCCGTGGGCTTTTTGCTTTGCTTCATCATTTGATATAGCCGTTAATTCATCTTTGTCTTCATCATAAACCACAAACATTTCAGCCCTTCCAAATCTCGGATCTACCAAATCCTCCCAACTCTTGCCTTTAGCGGTAAACAGTATTTTCATTTCGACTCCTTTTAATTCAAATTTATATGTGATTTTTAATCTCATTCCAACTTTTTATCAATACCTGTGATATATCGGAATGGTTTTTATACTCTATTATTGTTTTTGCTTCACTTAAAGCTTTTGTAAATGTTTCATCATAAGGCAATTTAGCTATAATCGGTATGTTTTTCTCTTTTAGGAAGTTTTCCAAATTTTTACTCATTTGACTGTTTAAATCACACTTGTTAATAATACATACACTTTTCAATGAAAATGATTCACAAAGTTTTAATACTCTTTTTAAATCATGCAATCCCGATACCGTAGCTTCTGTCACGAGAACTACCAAATGAGCTCCGCTAAGGCTCGATATCACCGGGCATCCTATTCCGGGACTTCCATCTACAAGCATATATTTTTTAGACTCTTTTTTTGCTAATTCTCTTGCAGTCGTTTTTACCTTGGCTACCAGTTTGCCTGAGTTTTCCGCACCAAAACCAAGCTTGGCATGAACCATTTTTGTTCCTGTCTTTATATGAGATATATACAAGTCACCGGCTTTTTGTTCTTTCATCTCTATGGCCCCGGTCGGACAGACCCTGCTACAATACCAACACCCTTCGCAGGACAGTGCATCAACTCTGTGTTGATTTTGGATAACATTTATAGCATCAAACCTGCAAACTTCTTTACATTTTCCACAATTAACACAACTGTCTTCATCTATAAAGGCTGTTTCACCGCTGTAAAAATCCTCTTTTTTGTCAAAATCCGCATCTAAAAGCAAATGCATATTGGCTGCATCCACATCACAGTCTGCTACAATCGCATCCTCTTTTGCCAAATAAGCAAGTGCCGAACTTATAGAAGTTTTACCCGTGCCTCCTTTGCCGGATATAACAACTATCTCTTTCATAATTCAACTCCCGTTTCATTTCTTAAATACTTGAGCAATTCCGAAAGAGATATTTTAAAATGATCTATGTATTTGTATAGCAACTTGCCTTTTGCATACAATTTGGCAACCTCTTTATCATTTAAAAACTTTGCAGCTATATCAATACCTTCATTTTTACAATATTCTTCAACTCTGTTATCTCCTATGCCATATCTGTTTATAACTACGGCGAATCTCTTTTTGATAACTCTCATAGTTTCCACGGCCAAGATAAGATCATTTAGTCCAAACGGGGTCGGTTCGGTAACAAGAAGTACAAAATCACTCTCTTTCGTAGCCTCTATAACGGGACAGCTTGTTCCCGGAGGCGCATCATAAATCCTTATAGAGTTTTTAAAATTTTCTTTTACAAACCCTATAGTTTGAGATATCAAAGGAACTGCCATCTCTTGTCCGATATCCAATCTTCCTTCTACAAAATCAAAATTACTGTTTTTGTAATATTTTATAGTTCCGATTTTTTCCTCTGCCATTGGCAAAGAATCAGTAGGGCACAGTTCACTACAGGCATAGCAACTATGACACAATTCTTTACAAACCAAGATTTCTGACGGCAAAGCAACTATAGCATTAAAATTGCAATTTGTTGCGCATTCGCCACAAAGAGTACAATTTTCACTTATCCATCTTGGGACCATTTTGTATGAAATTTTTTCCTCTAAAAGTTCCAAATCTACAAATAAAGAAGAGTTCGGCTCTTCAACATCCAAGTCACCAAGAGCTATTTTTTTTCCATTTTCACCAAGGTAGTGGGATAAATTAACTGAAAGAGTGGTTTTTCCCGTACCACCCTTTCCGCTTGCTATAACTATATCTATCATTTAATCTTTTCGACTCTTCTGTCAGCTCTGTTATATCCGTGTCCTCTTCTTTCTCCTCTTCCGAATCCTTGTCCGTTTCCAAGACAGGTAGCATTATTGATATTTCTTCTTCCTGCACCTCTGCCTTGTCCTCTTCCGTCTTTTAGACCTCTGCTGATATCGTCATTTATCTCAAATCTACTTTCAAAACCTCTTCCGATTCCTCTGCATCGTCCTCTTCCGAATCCTTGTCCATTTCTTCTCATAACATACTCCTTAATTTTAATTTTTATATTTTTACTTCAAGTATTTTATTGTTTAAAAGTGCATCTGCCACTTTTCTTCTTGCATTTGCCACAACTCTTGAGAATGTTGTTCTTGATATATTCATATTGTCCGCACACTCTTCTTGATAAAGTCCTTCAAAATCCGCAAGTCTTATAGCTTCCATCTCATCTTCAAACAAAATCACTTTTTTCAATGCTGATGCTTTAATGCCACACGGTTTAAAACACAAATCAGCATGATTTGCATTGATACATCTTTCTTTTTTTCTTCTGCCCAATCCTCTCATTTTAAAACCTTTATGAACATATGTGCGAATTATACTGCACATATGTTCATTTGTCAAGAGTTTTTTAAAAAAAATAACATTACTTAAACTGATATTTAGAATTACAAATGTATAATTATGGACATAATAAATAAATTTATGAATAAACATTCATATATTTAATTAACTATTTATGTGTTGTTTGTGATAATTGCATCTAAAGATTGTAAAGGATATATTTACAATCAAACAACACGCAAGGAGTATTACAATGAAAAGATTGGTTTCACCGGCTTTAGTCGGACTTTTTTTGTTAAGCGGTTATGCCAATGCCGAAGATATGAATCTAAAGCAAGAGGTAGAACAACTTAAAAAACAAATGGCTGAATTAAAAAAGGCTCAGGAAAAGATCAATATCTCTGCACTTAAGAGAGAAATATCAGAAGTCAAAGCACATGACGGCCATGACAATATAAAGTGGAATGTTGATTTTAGAACTGCATTTGACTATATATCATACAAGCATGAAAGCGGTAAAAAAGATTCAAACAGTATTTTTACCAATAGACTTTATCTAAATATGGCTTATGCTCCAAATGACAATCTGGCATTTTTCGGAACTTTGGCTTATTATAAAACATACGGTCAACAGCTTGGAGCAAAACAGGGTTTTAACTATTTTGACTGGATAGTAAACGAAAGTGCAAATCCTTCGGATGAATTAAGGGTTAAAGAAGCTTACTGGCTTTATAGAAGCGACACTTTCCTTGGATCAGATGTTCCTTTTACAGCAAGCTTTGGTAGAAGACCTGCAACTGACGGACTTCTTGTAAATTACAGAGAAGATCAAAAAGCAAAATCTCCTATAGGTCACATTATCGACACAGAGTTTGACGGTGCAAGTTTCGGATGGCAACTTGAAAATGTTACGGGAATTTCCGGAATGTATTTCAAAATTTGTCTTGGAAGAGGTATGTCAAATGTTAAATCCAGATATTATGGTATTGGTGCAAATACTACAGGAACAGGCGGTCAATATATCATGAATCCGAGTGCATTGGATTATACAAAAGTTGACGGCAAAAGTACAACTGATCTTGGCGGTTTTATATTTAAGCCTTATGATGACGGTCAATACTCAGTACATACAACTTTATTTAAAGCATTCAACCTTCCCGGCATGGTTTTTGCAGGAATGAGCGGAACCACACCTACATATAACTTTACCCAAACAGGTGATTTGGCAGGTGGAGCCATAAGCTTTATAGCTGACGGAGTCGGTGACGGAATAAGTGACTTTTTAGACGATACTACCGTTTTTGCCTCATTTGCATTTAGCAAAACTTATCCGAAAAACGGTTCAAAAATGCTTGGCTCAAATGATTCTAAAAGCGGTTCATCTATATATCTTGGTGCAAACTGGGACTGCCAGCTTATAGACAATGCGAGAGTCGGTGTAGAATATAATCACGGAAGCAAATACTGGAGAAGTTTTACATACGGTGAAGATACCTTGGCAGGCAGCAAACTTGCTACAAGAGGTGATGCTTATGAATTTTGGTTTAACAAAGAGCTAATAGGCAAAAAACTTACAGCCCAACTCAGATATACATATATGGATTATAAATATACAGGAAGCAATGCATTCTTTGGCGACGGCGGAAATCCTATGACTATGGACGAAGCCAAAGCAAGAGGCATGGATCCGGTCGATAGTGCTCAGGACATAAGACTATATATAAGATACAGATATTAAAAAATTTTGAATATAAAAATATCTGCAAAACTTAAAAGGGTAAGAAAAATTTTCTTACCCTTTTTTTTATTATGTTTTATCTTTCCTTTTTCGCTTTATGCTTTTTTTGCCACTTCGGTTCCCGGAAATTTAAAAGATATCAATGCAACTTCAAAAGCATGGCTCAGTTCAAAAGAATTTCCTGTAATTTTCTACAGCAAAGACACCAATCTCTCTTTATCTTTTAAATCTTCTTTAAAACTGTTGACAAATATGCATGATATCGCCATACTTTTAACAGTAAAAAAATCAGATTTTTTTGATAAAAAGCTATCATCAAGTGACTTAAACAACTCTTTTGTCTTTAGCGGCAGGTTTTCAGAGCACAACTTAACCACAATAACAACCTCGGCAATTACACATATAAGTTTAAAGAAAGAACATACGGTAAAAAATATCCATAAAACTGCTTATATGGACAACAATATATCAATTCTACAGCAAAGCGATACTATAATTTCCAATAAATTACTCAAATATGGCTATATCACAAATAATTTTTTAAAGTCTCCTCTTGCAAATGACAAAAACAGTACGGCAAACATAGGAATAAATCAAAACAATATTTACATCACAAAAAGTTTGGATAACAATAAAACTTTTGTCAATATATCTTTTAAAATTATATTTAACGACAACAACATAACTACCGTATATCAAACAAAATGGTTTAATATACAGCTTATTCCCTCAAAGACCGGTTTCCTAACACCGATAAATTCCTTTTCATCTTCATATGATATAAAAAACGGAAAAAATATTTTTCTTCAAAACTGCATAGCCTGCCATAGATACAACCAAGACAAAACTGCCCCGAAAGGTATAGCGCCGATACTTACAAATATAGGAGGATGGGCAAATAAAGAGTATATAAAAGATATCCTTTTACACCCTGAAAATCATAAAACCAAAAGATACAAACAGCTCGAAAATTCAGGCAAAATCATGGCAATGCCCTCATACGAATGGCTTGAGAAAAAAGATTTTAATGATTTGCTCTGCTTTTTGGAAAACTTAAAAGCAAAAGATGAAGACAAATCCCCGCTCAATACTCAAAATTATGATACAAACTCATCTGCGGTATCGGACAATATAGACAAAAATACAACTTTCAATGATCTTAACCTCTTGCAGAATTAAATTTTTTTTAAAAATTCTAAAAAACCCGCAATAATATCTTTCGGTTCAGGAGGACATCCTTTTATATGGTGAGTAACAGGGATATGGTTTTCAATACCGCCTTTTATAGCAAAAGTCTTTTCAAAACTTGACAAATTTACCGGACAATCTCCTATCGTAATAACCCATTTTGGTGCAGGGAGCTGTTTATAGGCATTTAAAAGATGGTGATGCATATTGAAAGTATTTACACCGCTTACTAAAAGTATATCCGCATGTCTCGGACTTGCAACAAAATAGATACCCAATCTCTCCAAATCATAGTAGGGATTGGATAGTGCATTACACTCCGCCTCACATGCATTGCAACTTCCGCTGTCAACCATTCTAATCGCCAAACTTCCTGCAAATCTTTTTTTAACCGTATCTTTTATCTCTTTTTTGATTTGACTAATCTCGCTGTCAAAGTATAAATTTTCACTCTTTAAACCTTGAACAAATCTCTTTTTCCAAAATCTAATCACTACGATTCTCCATTTTCATCCAAATATCTTCCTTTTATCCTACAAATCATTTCCCGCATAACTAAGGTCACAACTTTTATTGATAAGAGGAAAATCAGCTATAATATTTCCGTTCATCATCAGATGAAGCACCTGCCAATTTACAAAACTTGGGTCTCTTGCATAGAATCTCTCTACTTTTGCATCTTTTATCTTTAAAAACATAAACAATTCTCCGAGGGAACTCTCTACAAAGCTGTAATATTCCCCATCTTTTAACTCTTTTATCTGCATTGAGGATTCATTAAAATCCAGTAAGTTTTTTATCATATCAAGCGAATTAAAAACTTCTTTAAGTCTAACCTTAAATCTTGCACTAACATCTCCTGTTTTTTCTCTTTGGAGTTCAAAACCATAATTTTTATAAAACTCTTCATTGTCTCTTACATCATTTCTAAGTCCGCTTGCTCGTGCAATAACACCTACACAAGAATACTTTATAGCATTTTTTGCCGTCAATATTCCGGTTGTATCAAATCTGTCAAAAAGTGACGGAATATCCAAAATCCAATCTTTAAACCACTTTATATCATTTTCAAACTTTTGTAAAAAATCTTTTAATTTTTCTTTATTAAAAATTTTGGCTTTGCCTCTAATAGCCCCAAAACCGAACCTGTGTCCCGTAATCTCTTTTAAAACTCTTCTTAGCTCTTCACTTTTTTGAGAACAAAAAGCCAAGGCTGAGCCAAAACCCGCATCATTCGGAATAAAACCAAGATCCGTCAAATGATGAATCAATCTTTCTATTTCAAGCAACAAAGCATTGTACTTTCTAATATCAGATGAAATTTTTTGATTTGATGCAAAAGATAAAATTTTTAAATAAGCCTTTTGATAAGCTATGCTTTCATTACCGCTTATTTTTTCAATAATATCAAAAACAGTATAAGGATCTTTGCCTTCTATCATCTTTTCAATGGCTTTGTATTTGTAAAAATGTCTAACTTCAAGATGAAGCATATTTTCACCTTCTTGTGAAAATTGAAAATGTCCCGGCTCTATGATACCTGCATGAATGGGTCCTACGCCAACTTCAAAAACACCTTCACCCCCTATAACTTCATATTTATAAGGTTTAAAACTTTCAAAATCTATCTCACTGTCAACAAAACTTTTTAGCATAGGGGCTATAGCGGGAAATCTTTCATGATGAATCAGTTTTCTTTCATCAAAACTTCCCTTGAATTTTATGCCAAAATCATCTTTTATCTTTCTTTCTGACCATATAGCAGCAGGAAATTTCGGGGTAATACTTGTATAGTTATCTTTTTCACTTTCTATTTGCAGTACTGCATTTTTATTTTTATAAAAAGTCTTTACTTCTACTATCCCGTCCAAATCCAATGCAAATCTTGCTACAAATCTCATATCTTATCCTATACTTTTTAAAAATAAAAAAACCTGAGGTAAAAGCAAAACCATAGCAGAAAACATCAATACAACTATCGAGATAGTTTCAGAGAGATAAACTTTTTTTTCTTTCTCTATCCCTTCATATTTCATAGATTGGTAAACTTCGATAAATTTATAAAATATAATAGATAAAAACAAAAGCAAAAGAGTAATGGCTCCAAGCATTAAAAGCATATGATGAGAAGTTTTAGCCAACTCAATCATACCCCCAAAACCATACAATTCACTAAAAAACATAGGGCTTGGCGGAAGAGAAATTATTGAAAGCATCAAAGCACCGACTGTGAAAGCAAATATCCTTCCTTTTAATGTTACATATCCCCTTAATGCACCTGCTATATGATATTTGCCTCCGCTTTCAAGCACTCCGGTAGAGATAAAAAGTGCCGGTTTTAAAAAAGCATGGGCTCCAAAATGCAGCAGTGCCGCAAAATGGGCACCGCTTATCCAAAATATAGAGATTATTGCCATATGCTCAATACCGCTTAAACTAAAAAGCCTCATAAAATCTTTTACTCTGTAA
Organism: uncultured Campylobacteraceae bacterium; assembly: GCA_964556545.1. Taxonomy (GTDB): domain Bacteria; phylum Campylobacterota; class Campylobacteria; order Campylobacterales; family JALSKU01; genus JALSKU01. The sequence continues at coordinate 9,177 of CAZKWE010000089.1, forward strand.
AGCAAGAAAGAGACAACAAAAAGTGTAAGCAAAGAATACAAAACAGAAAAACCTATCAAATGCGAATAATTTATTTCTTTGGCTATTAAGGAAAATCTAAAAAAACCTATCATAATAGCACTCTCCAAAATTCCGCTAAATAGTGCCGCAACCGGATAAAAAGATGCTCTTTCTATATTTGCAAGCCATAAATTCATAGGGAAAAACCCCATTTTAACAAACATACCAACTGCCACAAATGCAAACCCAAGCTCAAACATATATCTCTGTTTTATAAAGTTCACATTGGACAAAAGTACTGAAAATTTTATAGCATCTTCTCCAAGATACGGTTTTGCACTTGCATATATAAGAATAATGCCAAAAAGTATCAATGATATTGCAATGGCACCCACTATCATATAATTCCATGCTTCCTTGTGTGCAAAAGCCGTAGAGTTGGTTTTTATCATATATACCGTGCTAAGAGTTGCCATTTCAAGACCTATCCAATAAATTCCCATAGAGTTTGACAAAATTGAAACAGTCAATCCTATCCAAAACAAAGCAAAAAACCGATAAAAATTTTTATATGCTTTTTCATCTATTTTTACATGTTTATCCAAACTAATCATAGCCAAGGCTATACAAATACCGACAACTACCGAAGTTAAAAGAATATATCTTGCCAAATTATCAAGTATAAACAAATTATCAAAAAAACCAATATCTCCTTTTCCAAAAGAAAAATACAGTGGCACAAACATCAAGGCAGCCAGAAGCGGCATAATAAATTTAACCTTTTTTATATCAAAAAATGAACCTACCAATATCAAAACAGGGGCAAGCAAAAAATTAAACATTTTGAATTTCCTCTTTTCTAAAAAGAAGATTTATCACTACTATGGCCATCAACAAATCAAAAAATATACCAAGCTCCACAAGCATCGGCATACCGTCTGTGGCACTTATACCAAGTAAAAACAGAGCATTTTCCATAGATAAAAAACCTATGATTTTAGGAGCTATATTTTTATGTTCCAACATAAGTATCAATGATAAAAACATAGCAGCAATAGAAATTGCAACATAATTTTGATGAGAGCCCATACCTCCGATAATCGGTTCGCTCAAATAAAAAGTAAAAACGATAACTGCGGGGACAAGTATAATAGTATAAGGTATTTTGATATTTGGAGCTATTTGTCTTTTTAAGTCAAATTTTTTACTCAAATATTTCAAAATATAAGGAAGCACAAAGCCTTTGAGTATTATCGTTACCACTCCGGTTAATATCATAGGATTATCTTGCAGATTTTGACCGATAAGC
>CAZKWE010000090.1:0-24733 GCA_964556545.1 uncultured Campylobacteraceae bacterium
AAAAGAACTAAAAAAAAAACCAAAAAAAAAAAAAGAAAAAAACAAAAAAAAACATATAAAAAAAAACAAAAAGAAAAAAGAGAAAAAGCAAAACAAAAAAAACAAAAAAAACAAGCAGAACAAGCAAAACAAGCAGAACAAAAATAAAAAACAAAATAATAAAAACGGTAAACAAAATAAAAACAATAAAAATGACAGAGGTAAAAACCAGCAAAATAAAAATAGCAAGAAAAATTCACAAAAAAACAATAAAAATAGTGATAAAAACAAAAAAAGACAAAAGCAAAATAAACAAAATAGACAAAAAAATCAAAATAAAAACAATAAAAAGAAAAACACTAAAACACAAAAAACAACAGGAGCGAAAATAGTGGATAAAAAAGCTATGAGTAAAGCCGAAGAAAAAAAATGGACACAGATACTCTTGGGGAAAAATCCAAAAACTTTACCGTTGGAGTTAAATACGAAATCACACAAGCTAAACCAAAACGGTGAAGATTGGTAAAAAGGTATAAAGGGATAACAAATGAAACAAATAATAATATTTTTAACTATTTTTATAATAAATTTATATGCAACCGTAACAGCAACAGTAGATAAGAGTGAAGTTGTAAGGGGAGATGAGGTTACACTGAGTTTAACCGCCAAAGGTGATGATGTAAAATTTCCATCTATAAATGATATTGCCGGGTATTCGGTAAATTCATCAAGCAGAATGCAAAATATATCTATCGTAAATGGAAAAATTACCAAAACTATAACCAATTCATATACTTTTACACCGCTAAAAAATATCATAATACCTTCATACTCCGTGAAGGTGGATGGAAAAATTGAAAAGACAAAACCCATAAATTTAAAAGTAGTTTCAACAATACGCAGTGGACAAAATCCGGATTTTTTACTTCAAATGATAACCAACAAAAAAGAAGCATATGTCGGAGAGCCTATAACTTTAAGAATAGTTTTCAAACAAAAAAGAGATGTACCTGTTGAAGGTATTCAGTTTGCAAATCCTGCATTTACTAATTTTTGGGCAAAAAGTGACGGAAAAGATAAAAAACAAATTGTCGGAGACTATGTTATTCACAATATTACTTATGTACTTATTCCTCAACAGCCCGGAGATTTCAAGATACCGCCGGTTAAAGTGGCAATTGCCAAAAGAGTTCAAGTAAGAGATGCTTTTTCATTTATGCTTCAAAGAATAAGATGGAAAAATATTTTTTCAAATGAGTTGAATATCAAAGTAAAGCCTCTGCCAAAAGGAATTAGTGTATATGGCAAATATACCATTAAGGCAACAATAGACAAAACCATAACAAAAGCCAATAAGCCTGTAAATCTTACTATAACCATAAGAGGAGAAGGAAATATAGACGATATAGATAATTTTAATTTAAAAGTACCCAATGCAACAGTCTATAAAGATAAACCAAGTAAAAATACATATCTTGAAAATGGCGAATACAAAGGTGTTTTCAAACAAAAATTTGCTTTGGTCGGTGAGAGTGACTTTACAATTCCTTCTGTAAAATTTACCTATTTCGACAAAAATGAAAAAAAGATAAAAACAATTTCTACAAAGCCGATAAAGATAAAAGTAACAGGCGGGACACTCTATAACACTATGCCCGCAGAACATAAATTGATAACAAATACCGATAAAAAAATTCAAAAAACAGAAAAGAAAATAATTTACAAACAGAGTAATCCTTTTGAAAAATGGATATATCTTGCAATTGGTCTGTTTTTAGGATTTTTACTTTCAAATCTTAAATATTTGAAAAATTTTAAAAAAGATAAAAGTGAATATCCGCTTTCATATGAGATAAAAAAAGCAAAAAGCGATAAGAAACTTTTAAAACTGCTTTTGCCGTATGTTCAAAAAAGTCACAAGATAAAAGAGATAGTGGACAAGCTTGAAGCCAACATATATATGGGAGAAGATAACAAAATAGACAGAAAAAAACTTTCAATCGAGATAGAAAAATTATTAAAACCTCAAGAAGATGAGTTATCCTTGGAAGAGTATTGATTGAAATTAGCTTATAGTTTTATATTTTTTATATTTTATAAGTATATATTTTGTCAAAAAAGGTCCGATTAATTCATGGATAAGAGTAGTTGCAATGATGACATTTAGGATAATGGGAGCAACTGTTTCAAAGTCGGTTATCTCCTGTAAAGATAAAGCCAACCCTATGGCTATACCCGCTTGCGGGAAAAGTGCAAGACCGAGATATCTGCCTATATCGTTATCTGCATTTGAAAGTTTTGAACCGACCCAAACTCCAAACATTTTTCCGATAATTCTCAGTGTTACATAGATAATAATTGATAGTGGCATTTGAGTTAAAAAAGAGATGTTTAAATGCATTGCGGAGATAGTAAAAAAAAGTAAAAAAATAATATCTTTTAAATGATTGTCAAACTCTTTTTTTACAAGAAAGAAATTTGTTGAAAGATTTGAAGCCACAATTCCCATAACAAGTGATGACAGCAATGGTTCCAGTGAAAAATATTGACTTAAACTGTAAGTTATAAAAATCATTCCAATAGTAGAGGTTGTTTTGACTCCCTGATTTTTTTTGAAAACTCTATCTATTATCTCTGATATAAAAGCACCTGTAATTCCGACAACAATAGAAAAAATTATGGTTTTTATGATATTGACAAATAAATGGATATCTAAAGTGCCGGAGTCGATAAATGTTTTGGATATGATAACTATAAAGCTGAAAAATATAAGTGCAAAAGCATTATCCATGGCCACAATACCAAGCAAAAACGAGCTGAATTTTCCTTTTGCTTTGATTTCATGGCTTACTGCAAGTATGGTGGCCGGAGCAGTAGCGGTTGCGAGTCCTCCAAAGAGTATGGCTGTTATGATACGATATTCATTATTAAGACTGAAGTTTAAAAGATCAAACATTATGTAAAAAACAGTACTTATAAAAATAAAGGTAAAAATAGATTCAAAAAATGAGATAGTCAAGATCTGTTTTAGCATATCTTTCAAGATATCATATCGTAAATTTGCCCCTACCAATACCGATATCAACGATAAAGACAGATCAATTATAAAATTACTTCCGTGTATAAACTCTTTAGGGATAATATCAAGTCCGTTCGGACCTATGGTAATGCCAAGTATCAAATAACCCACAACATTTAAAATTCCAAGATTTTGCACAAACACTCTCATGAAAGAACCAAGTACAAATATTAAGCCGATTATAAAAAGTACCTGCATTTATATCCTTTGTATTGCTTTTGCTCAAGTATTTATTTTACCATTAAAAAACTTAATAATTTTCTTTGTTATTGCTCCTCTAACTAAATACACCGGAGTATTAATGATGAGTTAACAAAGATTTTACTATACTTTTATATGTCAAAAATATTACTGCTTGAAGATGATGAAATTCTTTATGAAACATTGATAGAATTGCTTGAAGATGAAGGGTTTGAAGTTACTCTTGTAAAAGATGGAGAAAAAGCACTTGATGCAACTTTTTGCTCAAATTTTGATCTTATGCTTTTTGATGTTAATGTTCCTTTCTTAAACGGATTTGAACTTTTGAAGAGTTTAAGGGAAAGTGCGGATATGACCCCTTGCATATTTATTACGGCACTTGTGGATGTATCATCTATTGCAAAAGGTTTTGAAGTCGGAGCTGATGACTATATAAAAAAACCTTTTGATTTTGATGAATTGCTTATTAGGATAAAAGCACTTTTGAAAAAGCAGTACCATACATATGCAAATGAGATAAGTGCTGGTGATTTTAGATTTGTGATAGAAAAAGATGAACTTTATAAAAAAGCTGATTTTATCCCTCTTCCGCCTTCTGAATTGCAAATAGTAAAGATACTTTTCCAAAATTTGAACAAAACTGTTAAAAAAGAGTATCTACTTGAAAGTTTAAATGAAGGCAAACAGAGCAGTGAAGGGGCTTTGAGGGTACATATAGCAAAAATCAGAAAAATAGGACTTTTTATAGAAACTATAAAAGGGATAGGATACCGTCTTGCTTCATGAAAAAAAAGCTTTTTTAAAATTTTTTATTATATATTTTGCGAGTGTGGCTCTACTAATGCTTTTTGCCGGTTTTTTTTACTATAATCAAACTAAAAACCAATATCTTCAAAATGAAGAGTTTTCCGTTATAAACTTTGCAAGAGCTTTGAAAATGGGAGAGAGTGTAAAAAATTTTTCCAAAGAGTATAATTATAAAAAAATTTATAAAAGATTTGAGCATTTTGATATAAAAAATTTTAAGATAAAAGATGGTTCGTTTATCAAATATATACCGGGAAAAAAACATGAGGGTTATTTGGAGATTTTTAAATCTACTAAAAAATATGAGCAAAAACTTTTTGTTTTAAAAATAGAAATATTGATAGTAGAATTATTATTGCTGTTGTTATTTGCATTGATTAGCTACAATTTGGCAAAAAATGCAGTTTCACCTCTTAAAAAAAGCATACAAATGCTTGATAAATTTACAAAAGATTTAATCCATGATTTAAATACTCCCATAACTTCTATCAAGTTAAATATGAAACTATTGCAAAAAGATTTAAATTTTACAGATAATAAAGCATTAAAAAGGATAGATAGAAGTGTTTATACCATATCCGAGCTGTATGAAAATTTAACTATATTGCTTGAAGAAAAAACTTTTCAGCTAACCACAGTCAATCTGTTTGATATTGTATCTGAAGTTATACAAATTCAAAAACAGATATATCTGCACATAGAGTTTAAAATATCAAAAAAACCTTTTTTTGTAAAAACAAATTCAAAAGCTATAAAACAAATATTGCAAAATCTTATCTCAAATGCCTGCAAATACAATTCAAAAAACGGTTATGTAAAAATTTATTCTAAAGACAATGCTCTTTATATTGAAGATAACGGTAAAGGCATCCAAAATCCACATAAAATTTTTGAACGCTCTTTTAGCGAAAACAATAGTAGCGGTATAGGACTTGATATAGTCAAAAGAGTAGCTTTTGCTCTAAATATACAGATAAATGTTATATCTTCCTCAAATGGTACAACTTTTATATTATCATTTCATTAGTAGTTAACGATAAGCTAACATGCAGATGCTATAATTTTGCATATAGGTATTTTAAACAAATAAAAAAGGCATCTGATGAACAAAACTATAAAATATATCATTTATCTATCTTTTGTGATAGCAATAGGATTTGGATTTTACAAAAAAGTTTATATTCCCAAACATACTTTTAAAATTATCAAAGCTATCAAAGGTGATATAAAGATAAAAGTTGAAGGTATCGGCAATGTCGGTGCAAGAAATATATATAAAATAAGCTCTCTTTATGGCGGAAAGGTTTTGGATTTTGATATCCAAAAAGGGGAAAAAATCCAAAAAGGAGATATTGTAACTCATATAGACAGTGTTGATTTGAAAAATAAAATAGCTGAACAACATATACTTATATCAAAACTTCTTGAAGATATAAAAGGTTTGGAGGTTGATAAAAAAATTGCCGAAGTTGATTATGGATATCAAAAGAATTTATTTGCAAAAAATCAAAAACTTTATAAACTGAAGTCTATCTCATATCTTGCTTTTAGAAAATACCAAAGTGCAAAAAATATGGCAAAGCTAAAAGTAAAAAGCCTCTCTTTTCGCATAGCATCTCTTGAGAAACAGATATTGCAGATAAAAGAAGATATAAAAGGTCTGCAAAAAAGAGTTGATTTTTATACCATAATATCTCCGATTGAGGGATATGTAACCAAAAAATATATATCAAATCAACAAAATGTAGCACCGACACAGCCGATTGTAGATATAGTAAATCCAAAAGATGTATGGATAGAAGCTTTTATAGATACAAGAATAAGCGGAAGTGTAAAAATCGGTGATAAGGCAACTATAAAATTAAGATCTTCAGATAAAGTTTATCAGGGAAAAGTTATAGATATTGATCCGGTAAACAATCCTATTACTTATGAAAGAGAAGTGGATATTGCATTTGAAAAATTACCCGTACCTTTTTATCTTGAAGAGCAGGCAAAAGTCAGTATAAAAGTGAAAGTTTTAAAAAATGTATTAAAAATACCGGCTTCAGCCCTATCTTTTTATAATGGGAAAGATGGTGTATGGGTGGTTAAAAATCAAAAAGTAAAATTTAAACCGGTTAAAATCTTAGCATACGAGGGTGAGAGAGTTGCTATAAAAGGTATTTTGCAAAATGATTTAATTGTTATACCCGATCCAAAGAAAAAAACATTAAAAAACGGTATGAAAATTTATCATGATTAATCTTGCATATAAAGATATATCTCATTCGCTCGGTAAATTTCTTATAACTGCCATCAGTGTCGGCATACTGCTTGGTATAGTTATTATTATGATAGGTGTATATAGAGGTATGATATATGATGCAAAATCTTTGTTAAATGATATAAATGCCGATATATGGGTTGTTCAGCAAGATACATTAGGTCCGTTTGCACAAACTTCAAGAATACATGAAGATATGGAAAATCAAGTTTCATATCAAAAAAGTGTTCAATATGCACAGGCTATTACATTTCAAAATTTTCAGCTTGAAAATAGATACGGAAATTATAAAGTTATGCTTGTAGGATATGATCCTTTTGGAAAGATGCAAGTGATAAATCCTTCCAAAATTATAGAAGGTAGGACTTTAAGGAAGCAGCACTATGAGATAGTGGTATCGCAAAAAACAAATTATAAGCTTGGAGAGTATATAAAACTTGGAAGAGATAGATATAAAGTGGTCGGTATAACCAAAGATACGGTATCAAACGGAGGAGATTATTTGATATTCGCTTCGCTTAAAGATGCTGAAATTTTACAGTTTACATATTCAAATGAACGCATAAGAAGTGATAATCAAAGAGGCATAAAAGGCGGAAATCCTCACTTGGTAAATGCTGTTATAGCAAAACTCAAAGATGGATACAGTCCGAAAAAGGCTGCACTTGAAATACAAAATGCAACTCACAAAAGTGTATTTACCAAAAATGAAGAATTAAAACTGCTACTTGAGAGAGTTATAAAAAAGGCTTCAAAACAGATAGGAACTTTTACTTTTATACTTGTTATTGTTTCCATAGTGATTATAGCACTTATCATATATACTATGACTTTGGAAAAGATAAAAGAGATAAGTATACTTAAGCTTATCGGAATTCCAAATTTTACAATATCCAAGATGATTATACAAGAAACGATTACACTTGGTGTGTTGGCATTTGTATCCGGTAATGTTTTTGCAAGAGCGGTAAGCGGTGTTTTTCCAAAAAGAATAGTTTTGGAACTTGGTGATGCATTTTCTCTTTTCGGGGTAATTCTTGTTTCTTCAATATTTGCTTCTTTGTTCGGCATATATAAAGTTATAAAAACAGATCCTTCAGATGCTATAGGAGGATGACAGCAATGAACAATAAAAAATCGGAAATAAAAAATACAGCAATAAAAGTCGAAAACCTTAGTAAGAGTTTTGGCAAAGGAGATGCTAAAGTAACTGTGCTAAAAGAGGCTAATTTTGCTTTAAACAAAGGAGAGTTTGCAGCTCTTGTAGCTCCAAGCGGGGCAGGAAAAACTACGCTTCTTATGATGCTTGGATGTGTTTTGGAGCCAACAAGCGGCAAGATGATAATTGGCAATGAAGTTGTTTATGACAATAAATGGAGAGTTAAAGACGACAGAGAATTAAGAAGAACAAAGATAGGCTTTATATTTCAGGCTCACTATCTAATACCGTTTTTAAATGTGGAAGAGAATGTTTCTTTGCTTCCTTATCAAAATGCAGAACCCCCCAAAGTAGTCAGAAAAAGAGTAAAGGAACTTTTAGAGTATCTTGATGTTGGAGATAAACTTCACTCAATGCCAAGTGAATTAAGCGGTGGACAAAACCAAAGAGTAGCTATAGCAAGAGCTTTGGCAAACAAACCCTCTATCATACTTGCTGATGAACCAACAGCAGCTCTTGATACAAGCAGATCCGTAAGTGTAGTTAAATTGCTGAAAAAAATTGCAAAAGAACAAAATGTAACCATTATTATGGTAACCCATGACGATAGACTCTTGCCGTATTGTGATAAAGTTTTAAGTATAGAGGATAAAAAGATTATAATAAAGGAAAACGGTAATGAACATATTATATAAATTATCAATATTTTTACTATTGAGTGCAACTTTAAATGCTACAACACTAAAAGAGATAATACAAATACTGATAAAAAACAGTCCGAATATAAAATCTTTGAATTACAGTGTTGATTCAAAAAAGAAAAATTATGAAAGTGTATCAAATACTTTTAATCCAACTGTCAATACGGGAGCAACTTACAATAAACTCAACATTGATGTGCCTTCGAATAAAGTAGGAACAACTACTGTCGGATATATAAGATTTGGAGCAAATTTATATGATGGCGGAAGAAACAGTGCAATAAAAAGACAAAAAAAATATGAATTGATTGCATCAAAATACAGCAAAGATAACAATATAAAACAGATGATATTGCAAGCTGTTACACTGTTTTATCAAATCAAAGAGATTGAAGCAACTATAAAAGCATACAAAGACAAGGCAACAGCACTATATGAACAGTATAAAACGGAAAAAGAAAAATATGATATAAAAATGGTAACCATAGATGAAGTTTTAAAATTTAAATCAGAATATGAATCAAGCCGATATGTTATAACTGATCTGAAGTATCAAAAAGAGAGTTTATTGGAAAATTTATCTGTTTTAACAGGTAAAAAAATAACTTTTTTAAATGATTCAAAACTTTTGAATATAAAAAATTTAACTTACAGTCCAAGCCCGGCGGTAAAATCAATGCAGGCACAGTTAAACGGCATACAAGAAGATATAAATGTTGTAAAAAGTTTTAAAAAGCCAAAAATAAATATAGAAGATACTCTAAGCATATATGGATATGATGATTATAATAAAAATATATTAAAAGATTTGCCAGATACTCAAAATCAATTTATGCTGAGTTTTAGCATAAATTTGTATGATACGACCACAAAAGCAAAAAAAGAGTCTGTTATTTATGCCAAACTTTCAAAAAAGCAGGAGATAAACTATATAATTTCAAAAGAAAAAAGTGCTTTTAGAGTTGCGAAAAAAAAGTTATCTGCTCAAAAAGAGAAGATAAAATCTGCCAAAAGTGCTTATAAATCAGCCAAAAGTGTATATAAAATTATTTTTACAAAGTATCAAAATTCAGTTGTGGATAATATTGCCTATCTTGATGCCCTGAGTCAATTAACATTATCATATGCTCAGTATAAACAGGCACTATATGACTATGAAATTGCAAAAGCAAATTACTACTTTGCAAGCGGATTTGATATGAAAAAAATAATAAGATAATGTGATTCTTGCTTTAATGTAAGCTATATTTTAAAATTATTTTGTATAATTAAGAAAAGGTACTTCTTATAATGGAAAAATATGGCTACGGCAAATATAGGTTTTGAAATTTTAGAAAATATTGATGAAAGTTGCAATATAGTACTTTCAGGATATTTTGATAAAAGATATATTAAAAAAATTTATTCCAAAATAAAAAAATTAAAACAAAAAGAATTTCTACTTGTAAGCTTTGAGTGTTCATCTTTAAAAAATCTTGACTATACCGGTGCATTGATGATAGCTGATATCATAGCACATTTTTCTTCCGGAAAAGCTTCTGTGGCAATTTCTCATATGGATAACTCTTTTAGAGATATTTTAATGTTTGCCAGAAAAAATTTAAGACAGATAAAAAAGAGCAGTAATGACAAAGAGATTGTATTTGTAAAATTAATAAATAGCGCAGGAAAGGAAATTTATGAAAAAATAGACTCTTTTTTTCTATTTTTATCTTTCGTGGGAGAAATTATTAAAGAGACATGTATGATGGTGAAAACTCCTTGGAGATACAGATTTAAAGCAACAGCAGTGCAGATAGAAAAATCAGGTGCAAAAGCACTTCCGATTGTTGCATTAACTTCTTTTTTGGTCGGACTTGTTATAGCTTACCAAGGTGCCGAACAACTTGCCAAATTTGGTGCAAATATTTTTATAGTTGATATGGTCGGTATTTCAATATTTAGAGAGTTAGCCCCACTTATAGCCGCGATAGTGATAGCCGGAAGAAGTTCATCTTCGTACACTGCCGAGATAGGAACAATGAAAATAACAGAAGAGATAGATGCTATGAAAACCATGGGATTTAGTCCGGTGGTATTTTTGGTATTGCCTAGAATGTTTGCACTGATTTTAGCTATGCCGTTGATAGTGTTTTTTGCTGATTGTGTGGGCATATTTGGCGGTATGATAGTGGCTGATACGAGACTTGGCATATCATATAATGAATTTTTACTAAGAATGAGAGATGTTTTAGAGATGAAACATGTTTTGATTGGTTTGTTTAAAGCACCTTTTTTCGGACTTTTGATAGCTCTTATAGGGTGTTTTAGAGGGTTTCAGGTAACAGGAAGTACAGAAAGCATAGGAAGATATACGACTATTAGTGTTGTAAATGCTATATTTTGGGTTATAGCCTGCAATGCTTTAATATCGGTTATGCTGACGGAGATAGGCATATGACTTCTATTATCAAGGTAAGAGATGTAGTTACAAAATTTGGTTCAAAAATAATACATGATAAAGTAAATATTACTATTAATAAAGGTGAAGTATATGGCATACTCGGGGGAAGTGGAAGTGGCAAAACAACACTCCTTAGAGAAATTATAATGCTTCAAAAGTTTAAGAGCGGAAATATAGAAATATTTGGCAAGCAAGTAGGTAAAATGTCATATAAAGATGAAATGGAATTAAAAAAGAGATGGGCAGTTTTATTTCAGTTTGGTGCACTCTATTCATCTTTGAATGTTGTAGAGAATGTTTCATTACCGCTTTTGGAATATACCGATCTTCCAAAAAATGTTATACAAAAGGTTGCCTTAAGCAAATTGAAAATGACAGGCTTGAGAGATGAAGCTGCTTATCTTTTTCCAAGTGAATTAAGCGGAGGAATGAAAAAAAGAGTAGCACTTGCAAGAGCATTGGTCATGGACCCTGTAATATTATTTTTAGATGAGCCTACAAGCGGACTCGATCCGGTAAGTGCAGAAAATTTCGATAGGCTTATAAGAGAGTTGGCAACCCTACTTGGACTCAGTGTGGTAATGGTTACACATGATTTGCACACAATCGAACATGTGCTTGATAGATTTTGTATTATTTATGATAAAAAGATACTCTTTGAAGGCTCATTGGAAGAGGCAAAAATTTTTGAGCATTATGCTATAAAAGAGTTTTTAGGGCCGATAATTAAGGAGAATTAATGGAGAAGAGGGTCAGTTATATTATATTGGGTTCATTTATACTAATTTTGATAACCGCTTTGGCTGCATTTTTATTTTGGCTTGCAAAATATGGTAACAAAAATATTGAACATGATTATTATAAAGCATATTTTAAAGAGTCGGTTTCAGGACTTAGCATGGAATCTCTTGTAAAATTAAGAGGGGTAGAAGTTGGAAGAGTAAAAAAGATATCCATCAGTAAAAATAACAGCGAAGAAGTTGAGGTACTTTTAGAGATAGCAAAAGATACTCCGATCAAAAAAGATACGATTGCAGTTTTGGATTCACAGGGGATAACCGGTTTAAAATATATTGAATTGAAAGGCGGAACAAATAAATCACCAAGACTAATAAGTAAAAAAAATAATCCCGCAGTTATAAAAACAAGAAAGTCTGTTATCAATTCTATATTTGATAACAGTGAATCCATAACAAAAAAATTGGAAAAAGTACTTGACAGGACTTATTTGGTGCTAAATGATAAAAATATACAAAATATAGCCACTTTGACAGATAAACTTTCAAATACGGTAATCTATATAGATGCCAATAAAAATAAACTGATAGAAACTTTGAAAAATATATCTTTATTAAGAAGTGATATTAAAAAGGCATTAAATAATATAACAATGCAGATTGACAGATTTAATGCGAAAACATTTGATTTTTATAAACATACTGCATTGTTTGAAGATAAATTGTTGCCTTCTTTTGAAAAGCTTGGTGCCATGAGTGATAGAGCTGCTATCGCATCAGACAAAACAAAAGAGTTTTTTATCTCTTTGCAAAACAAGCTGGACTCCGGCAAATATGATATATCTGATATTGTAGAAAACAATATGGATATTCTAAATGAAACATCTTTAGCCATTAGGGATCTTTCCATCAAGATAGAAACCCTCGTTCAATCTTTAAAGGAGAGTCCAAGCGATATAATATACAAAAGCAGGAAAAAAACTTTAGGACCCGGAGAATAAAAATGAAATATATAAAATTTTTACTTGCAATAACAACTCTTTTTTTTATAGAAGGCTGTTCGTTTAAAGTTGTAAAAAAACCGATAGTAAAATATGCTATCGTAAATAATACAGACATAAAAAGAAGTGATTTTTCAATCAATAAGATATTAAAAGTAGATCATTTCAAATCACTTAAAACTTTACAAAGCAATCAAATATGGTACCAAAAGCCTGCTTACAAAACAAACAGTTATGTTTATTCTTGCTGGAGCAGTGATTTTAATTTGCTTATAGAAAAAAATATATCGGATGCTCTCTTTAAAAGTCATATATTTAAAAGTGTATTTAAAGGATATTCCAAAATAAAAGCCGATCTTTTGCTTGAAGGAGATATTTTAAAAGCTATACAATCAATAAACGATAAAGGTAAAGTTATTTTTGAGATAAGATTGTATCTTATAGACAAAAGGTCCGGCAAACTTATAGGTACAAAAGAGTTTGACTATAAAAAAAGATGTAAAAGTTTAAACGCAAAAGGTGCAGTCAATGCCTACAATCAAGTTGTGCAAAATTTAGATAAAGATGTGGTATTATGGATAAAAAAATTAATGAAGAAAAACTGAACAAAATACTTGAGTTAAATAAAAAATTGGTATTGGAGAATGATTTTAATAAAAAAATAAAACTCATTTCAAAATCTATTAAAGAAATACTTAAAGTTGACAGATGCACCATATATCTACATGACAATAACACAAAAAGCCTATGGTCTGTATATATAGATGGTATAAGTTATATAGAGATTCCTGATGACACGGGAATAGCCGGAGAAGTTTACAAAACAAAAAAAACTATTATAGTGAATGATGTAAAGAACAGTTGCTATTTTAACGAATCCATAGATAAAAAAAGCGGGTATCGGACAAAAGCCGTACTTACTGTACCTATACTTGGGTTTGGCGGTAGAGTTTTGGGCGTAATGCAATTGATCAACAAACTTGACGGAACAGGAAAATTCAGCAAAGAAGATGAACAAATACTATCTTATGTAATGGCGCATATATGTGCATTTTTAGAAGTTATGATAAAGGGAAAATAATACTTTATATTGTTTTAGAGGAATTGTAAATTTTATAGCAGATAAGATAAAAAATTATTTATGTTTTAAAATATATTCTACTATTTTTTCAGCTGCATTTTCGTGTATAATGCTTGAGAGATTAGTACTTATGGAGCGAAGATTTATCTGATATATAAGAGTTAGCAATTCATTTGCTTTTATTTCGTTTTCCCGAAAAAGATATCCCAGTTTTTTATCTTTTAAAAATTTGGCATTATAGTACTGATGGTCTGCCGCAGCATAAGGAAAAGGGATAAAAACAGTTGGAAGCGTATTGGCACAAAGTTCCCATAGTGTGCTCGCACCGCTTCTGCTGATGGCAAGATCGGCTTTAGCGAGAATAGCAGGCATATCTTTTATAAAATCATACAGTTCAACTTTCAATCCCTCTTTTTTATAAAACTCTTTTAACTCTTTATACTCTTTTTTACCGCATTGATGGATAATTTTTATTTTGTTTTTTATCAGCGGTTTTGATAATTTTCTTGCCAATTCATTTATAAAATGTGCACCTTGCGAACCGCCAAGAAAGATAATATACTCAAGTTTGCTTCTGATTCTTTTTGTTTTAAAAAAATCTTTTCTAACAGGATAATCTTTTATAGGCGATCTTTCATCATATGAACTGAAAAATAGTTCCGCATAAGGTATAAGTTTTTTATTTAATGTTCCGATTTTTGCATTTTGTTCGTGTATGTATAATTTTTTTTTAAAAATAACTGCCCCGAAAGATGCAGCTGCCGCAGAGTAACCGCCTACTGAAATAACCTTTTTTATGCCATGTTTTTTAAAAATGTCATAGCATTTTAACGAGTGAAGCAGTATGTTTGAAAGTGAAAGGATTTTGCCTGTTTTGCTTTGATTTACAACTCCTTTGGTGTTAAAGAAGTATTTTTCTTTGAAGCCTTTTTCGTTTTCAAACCAAGCTTTATCCTGTCCATTGCTTGAACCGATAAAAATCGGCTCTATTCCTTTTTTATTTAACTCTGTTTTAAATGTTCTTGCAATACTTAAATGACCCCCCGTGCCTCCTCCGGTTATAGCTATCATTTAAGATTTGCCTTTTTACTAATCATTAAAACCATACCTACACCGATACTCAAAGCAAGCATTGAACTTCCTCCGTAACTTAGAAATGGAACAGCTATGCCTTTTATGGGTATTAAAGAAGTTATGCCGTAAGCATTCATCAAAAATGAAAAAGTTATCAAAAGACCAATACCCAATGCAAAAAGATAGTTTACTTTATTTTGACTTCTGTTGGCAATTTTAAAAATTCTGTATATAATGGCAATTATACAAACGGTAACTATGCTCACCCCTACAGCTCCTATTTCTTCACTCATACCGGCAAGCACAAAGTCGGTATGCACTTCACTTAAAAATCCAAGTTTAAAAGTACCGCTTCCTATACCGGTGCCAAAGAGACCACCGTGTTTTATGGCATTTAAAGAGTGTGAAATTTGATAAGGCTCAGGTGCATCTTGAACCCTTAGGGCATTTGCTATTTTATCCGGGAAAATAGACAACACCATATCCTGTATGGTAGCCCACCATGTCTTTATTCTTAAAATTCTGTGAGTTGAGGTGGCAATCGCAAGTGTAGCTATGCTTATAGCTCCCAATATACTAAGCATAAACAGTTTTGCACTTGTGCCGGCAAAAAATGCCATAACGGCAAGTGTTAAAGCAAGAACAACAACTTGCCCAAGATCATTTTGCAGTATTGCTATAAGATAAACAGCAATTAAAAAAACCCCGATATACGGAAATATAAGTTTAAGTTCCTCTTTTAAAGTTTTTTTATTTTCATTTAATTTTCTTGCAAAGCTCCAAGATAGAAAAAATACAAAGCCGATTTTGAAAAATTCAACCGGTGTCAAAAAAAATCCCGGAAGTCTTATCCATCTTTTTGCACCTCCGGCCGCAGTAACATAGCTATCCGGCAAAAAATGCATTATACTCATCAAGATAAGAGAGATGAAAAAGATACTAAATCCAAGAGGCTGAAAGTATTTTTCAGGATCAAGCCTTGAAAGAAACCATATAACCAATATAGAAAAGATACCTACTGCGAACTGTCTTATAAAAAAGTGAAACTCACTATATCCGTGATGTAAAAATATGGTATAAGCTGAAAGTGAAAGCGAGAAAACAATACCCATACTTATGACAAAAACGGTAAATAAAAAAAGAGGTCTGTCCGTATGCACTTAATTTACCTATATCCTAACATTTTCTTTTTTAAACTTTTTTGAGCAGGTCTGGAGCTTAACCAGATGGCAAAAAGTGATTTTTTAAAATCAAAACTTTTTATACTGTTTATTTTTAACCCGTTTTTATAAATGATAATTTTATCTTCAGGCAGATATACAAAATCAAACATATCGCCTTTGTGTATCTTGGTATTAAATGTGTTAAGAAACTTTCTAAGTAATTTTTTTTCTACTTTGTATCCTATATTTTGCATAGATTTAAAATCGTTACTAAAGCCTTCTTTCATCTTTGATGCACTAACCAGCGAAGAAGTTATGATCATTTTTATGCCCATAGGATAATTTGCCTGTATAATTTGTTTTGGATTTTTCGTACTGTGTGCAAGATACAAAGCTCCCACATATATATCAAATATAAATTTTGATCTTACTCCCGCACCCTGTAGCAACATAGTTTTGCCGGCGAAACTGACACTTTTGTCTATATTGATGCCGTCTACTTTTTTGCCATATAAAGATAAGGCCAAAATTATTATCAAACAGCCAAGATTAATTTTTTTCACAATTAAATTCCTAAAAAATTTTCAGTATTATAACATTTTTTTTTGGGAATGATTTTTGCTTGTTTTAAGATATATTTTGACGAAAAGGAAAAAGTATGTCTTTTGAGATTAGCAAGTCTTATGAGCTTATGGCCAAAGCACTTGATTATAGGGCTTTAAGAGCTGATATTATTTCGGGCAATATTGCCAATATCGATACTCCCGGATACAAATCAAGAGATATTGCTTTTGAAAATGCTTTGAAAGTTCAGGAAGATTTTTTATACAACCGTCAAGATAAAAAACTTGAATTGGCTAAGAGTAATGATTTGCATATGGATCCTTTAAATGATGATATAAGTTTAAACCCCACTCTTTTTTTAAGAGATGGTCAAGATGCGAGAAATGATGGCAATACGGTTGATCTGGATGTAGAAACAACCGAACTTGCAAAAAACAAAGTAATGTATGATGCACTAACGGCAGCATTAAAAAAAGACAGTGCGATATTTAAAAGCGTTATAGAATATTCTTCAAAGGTATAAAATGGCATTTTTAAGCAGTTTTGATATAAGTGGTTATGGGCTTTCGGCTCAAAGATTCAGGATAAATTTAATAAGCTCCAATATAGCAAATGCAAATACAACAAGAACTGATGAAGGTGGGCCATACAGAAGAAGAGAAGTTGTATTTAAAGCAGTGAATTTTGATAAAACATTAAATGAAAAGATCAAAGAAGATTTAAAAACTTTGGATTATGAAAATCCTTTGGATGAACCCGGTTTGCAAGAAAGTGCAAATCCTGCTATAATGAGTGTTAAAGTTGATAAAATTATAAGGGATGATTCACCTTTTAAGATGAAATATGACCCTTCAAATCCAGATGCCGATAAAAATGGATATGTGGCTTATCCAAATGTTAACCCTGTTGTGGAAATGGCTGATCTTATAGAAGCAACCAGGGCTTATCAGGCAAATGTAGCTGCTTTTCAAAGTTCAAAAGCTATGGCTATGAGTGCTATAGATATCTTAAGAGCTTAGAAGGAGATATTAGATGAGTAATTCAATCAATAAAATAAATAATTTAACAGACAGTATAAAAAATGTAAATGATGTCAAAAAAGAAACAGGTGATTTTTCCAAAGTTTTAAAAGAGAGTATTGATGAAGTAAATTCTCTTCAGAAAAAAAGTGATAAAGCCATGAGTGATATAGCAACAGGAAGCGTCAAAGATCTTCATCAGGCTGCAATCGCAATAGATAAGGCGGAAATCAGTATGAAATTAATGCTTGAAGTTAGAAATAAAGCACTAAATGCATACAAGGAACTCTCAAGAACACAAATGTAATCTTCTTCTTTACTGATATATAATATTCAATTAAGTATAATCCCTTATGCAAAAAAATTATCAAAAAAATGCCAAAATACCATTTTTATTTTTTATTTTACTTTTGGGATTTATAGTATTTATATTAGCACTATTTTACTGGGCACAGATAGACAGAAGATTGCCAAGACTTTATAAAAAAGATATTGATAGTGCTTTAAGAGGAAATATTATATCAAAAGAAGGGTATAGTGTAGCCAGTAGCAAAAAGCTCTATAAAGCCGTGGTTGATACAAGAAATATTGATCCCGGTAAAAAAAAGTTATTTTTAAAGCTTTATTCTTTATATAGCAGCGAAAGCATAAAAGATATCAAACGCAGTATAGATTCATATTTCGGTACTGTTGTGCTCTCTTATAAAATAGACGCAATATCAGCCCAACATTTAAGAGAATTGGCAAAAAAACTTTACAGACTCGGAGTTTTTATACCTTATGAAGATAAAAAGAGCGGCATTACTTTTACACATGGTCTTGATGTTGTAGAAAGTGGCGAATACAGAGTATATAATTATAAAGATACACTAACTCCGGTTATAGGATATGTCAGAAAGTATGAAAAAAACAGAATAACAAAAATATATGGCATCAAAGGACTTGAAAAAAAATATAATGATATTTTAAATCCAAAACAAGACGGAAGTATAAAAGGAAGCAAAGATGCTCTTGGAAATATAATTTTAAACGGATACAGCACGGTTATAACAAGAATAGACGGTTGTGATATTCATCTTAATATATCACTTAAATTTCAAAAAATTGTTGAAAATATACTGGATAATTCAAAAGATGAGTTAAAAGCCAAAGAGATAATAGCCTGTGTTATGGATAGTAAAACGGGAAAGATTTTAATGTTAGCTTCATCAAATAGATACAATCCTTCTTCCATCAGGAAAAAAGAGTACCCAAATCTAAATGTCAAGGCAGTAGAATTTTCTTATGAGCCGGGTTCGGTTATGAAGCCTATTGTGTTTTCACTTCTTTTGGAAGAAAATAAAGTAAATCCTTATGATTTGGTTAGGATTTTTGGAGGAAAGTATAAAATAGGCAAAAAAACTATACGGGATTCTCATAAGTTTGAATGGCTTAGTGCCGAAGATGTTATAGTCCACTCAAGCAATGTAGGCATATCTCAGCTTGCTCAAAAATTAAATTATGTTGATTATTATAACGGATTGAAAAAATTTGGTTTTTCCTTGCCAAGCGGTATTGATCTTCCTTATGAACATACCGGTGTTATTCCTAAAATTTATAAATTAAAAAGTGAAATATACAAAGCGGTAACAGCATACGGATATGGTGTAAGGGCAAATTTTATGCAACTTTTAAAAGCTTATAATATTTTTAATAACAATGGCAGAGCGGTATCTCCCAGAGTTGTTGAATATTATCAGGATGCTTATGGGAAAAAGTATTCCGTGTTGCCAAAAACATATAAACAGATAATTCCTGTCGATATAGCCAAAAGAATGCAAAAAATTCTTATAAAAACAGTTGAAAAAGGAACCGGAACTGCTGCAAAAATACCGGGGCTTATCATAGGAGGCAAGACAGGAACCGCCCATATAGTTCAAAAAAGTAAATATACAGATCTTTATAACAGTTCATTTTTTGGTTTTGCAAATGATAAAAATCATTCATATACTATAGGAGTGCTTGTGAGAAAGCCAACTAAAAAATACTACTATTATGCCTCTTTGACAGCAGTTCCGATTTTTAAAAAGATTGTTGAAGAGATGATTGAAGAAGGCTATCTTGTTCCTGCAAAATAATTTTTATCTGAAGATATTGCCAAAACTTCTAAGAAATCCCCCAAAACCAAAACCTTTTTTAAATAATTTTTGGACATACTCATCATAGGAAACTCTTTTTTTGGCCAAAAATGTATCCAAAACTTCTTTTGATGCTTTCATTCCCCCTTTTTCTTCAGCTTTTAAAAGTTGATTGTAAACCTGAGAAATCTCTTTTAAGGCATGCCTTGGTGCTCTTACTCTAAAAGAGTAATATCCTATAATTTGGCCATTTTTTTTAGCAGGTTCTACTTCAGCAAGTACCCAGTAAAATTTTCCGTCTTTTCTTAAATTTTTTACAAAAGCAAAAATTTTCTCTCCCGCCTTGATGCGATCCCAAAGTACTTTAAATATAAGTTTAGGCATATCAGGATGTCTTATGATATTGTGATTTACTCCTATGAGTTCATCTTTTTTGTAAGCACATATCTCTATAAAATAATCATTGGCATATGTAATATACCCTTTTAAATCTGTTCTTGAAACTATAAAGTCTTTTTTATTGAGTATTACTTCTTCATCCACAGGCATTGGCCTTGGAGGTGCTTGCCTTCTTTTTAGACCGGCGTAATAATCCATCATTTTCTTAACCTTTGTATTGTTTTAAAAAACGAAATTATACTGCTTTTAATAATTATTGTCAATGTAATAATTATGTATAAAAGTTACAAAATCATCATTGTCATTTAAACAGTTAAAAACTTTGTAATTTTTATATCCTGAATTTTTTGCAATTTTATCATACTCTATATGCAACTCCTGCACAGTCTCTGAATTGTCCAACACAAAAGATATGGGATATATAAAAACATTTTTATTGGATATTTTTTTCAGTTTTTCTTCAAGTGACGGCCCTATCCATTTAATCGGACCCAATTTTGACTGGTAAGCCAAATGTATTTGGTTGAATTTTATATTTTCACGCGATAGCAAGTCTGATAAAATTGTAACATGTTCTTCTATCTCCTTTTGATAAGTATCACCTTTTTCTATAATTTTTTCAGGAAGAGAGTGGGCTGAAAATATCAAATCATATTTTTTTGTATCGATATCTTTAATTTCGTCTCTTATTTGATTTATGACAGCTTTGTTAAAATCATCTTCTTTGTAAAATCTTTCGCTTGAAGTTATTTTGGCACTAAGCCCCTCTTTTTGTAATTGTTCGATAAAATCTTCAAGAGAAGATTTGGTAGTAGTTGTAGAATAATGCGGATAAAGAGGCATTAAAAAAATCTCTTTTATCTCTTTTTCTTTTAATTTTTTTATAATATCTTTACTAAAAGGAGGAGTATATCTCATAGCATAGGTAACAAAAGCATTCGTATCTTTTTTTTGCAATTTTTCAATCAGTTTTTCAGTGTTGCTTGAAAGAGGAGATTTGCCACCAATATCTTTATAGTTTTGTATAGCAGTTTTTTTTCTAAATTTTACAATCATAAAAGCTATCAGTTTTCTCAAGAGGTCACTTTTTGTTGTGATAATATTTTTATCGTTGAACATATTTTTTAAAAAAAGTTCTATTTCTTCCGTATTGTTGGGTCCTCCCATGTTTAAAAGTACCAATGCTTTTTGCATATTTATCCCCGGTAGGAAGAAATTTCCAAAGTTACAATACTGTCTTGAATACTGCTAAGACCGGATCTTTCCCCTGTTTTTAAGTATCTTAAAAATGCCTTAAGCTCCCTTAGTAACGGTTCTTCTTTTTTAACAAAACAATTTCTTATCACATATGAATTGTTTGTTTTATATTCGGAGTATTCCACCAAATCCTGTCCCATTAAATCAGCTTCAAAATAACCTTTTTTTGTAGCAACTTCTATCTTTCTTTTTCTAAAAGGGGTAAGCCAGTTTGTGGTAATGGAAGCTACTATTTCATCCTCGAGCTTGAAAGAGAGTATTGCATTGTCTTCATGATGGAAATTTATTTTTTGTGATTTAAATATGGATTTTTCGACTATCTCACATCCTGTTATAAATCTGATAAGGTCTATATCGTGAACGGCCAAATCAGTAAGTATGCCCACATCGGCAATCCTTGGAGGAAAAGGTCCTACTCTTGTGATACCGATACTATATATATCTCTGTCTATGAGTTCATGCTTTAATGCTTCTACTACAGGATTAAATCTTTCAATATACCCCACACAAACTTTAAGATTTTTTTCTTCTGCTTTGTTTTGGATAGCAAGAGCATCTTGAATATTGGAAGCAACAGGTTTTTCTATAAAGATATCAAGACCGTGGTTTAAACATTTTATGGCAACTTCTTTGTGTAAAAAAGTAGGAACTACTATAAGTGCGGCATCTAAATCTTCATTTTTTAACATTTCATCAACATCAGTATAAAAAGGCTCTTCATAATCTCTTTCTTGCACTATATCGCAAAGTGCTTTTATCTGTATTCCCGAGAGTCCTTTTAAAACCCGATAATGATTTTTCCCCATGGAACCCAAGCCTATGAGAGCTATTTTTTTCATAATAATTCCTTGATAATGATATCTTGATCATTTTTTTCAAGATAAGGACTCATAGGAAGGCTCATTATCTCTTTTGAAATATTTTCGGATATCGGAAAATCACCATTTTTATATCCTAAATATTCAAAGCATTTTTGTAAATGCAAAGGCATAGGATAATGAACAGCTGTCGGAATGCCGAGCGTATTTAATTTTTCTATGATTTTATCTCTGTTTTGTACTCTGATGGAATATTGGGCATATACGGAAGTTCTGTCGTTTTTTATATAAGGTGTTATTATATTGCTGTCGGATAAAAGTTTTGTATATCTATTGCCGATATCTTTTCTTTGCTTGATTTCGGTTGGAAAATATTTTAATTTTACCAAAAGAATAGCAGCCTGCAAAGCATCCAATCTTCCGTTTATACCTATATATTTGTGCTTATATCTTTCATTTTGTCCATGGTTTAAAAGCATTTTTATTTTATCGGCAAGTTCTTTACTGTTTGTAAATACCGCACCCCCGTCACCATAGCATCCAAGCGGTTTTGACGGAAAGAAACTGGTACACCCGATATCGCTTAAGTTGCATGATTTTTGATTTTTGTAGGTTGCACCAAAACTCTGACAACCATCTTCTATGACTTTTAAATCATATTTTTTAGCTATCCGGTTTATTTCATCCATATCCGCAGGCTGTCCATAAAGAGAGACAGGCAGTATGGCTTTTGTTTTTTTGGTTATACTTTCTTCTATTTTTCTTGGATTAATATTGTAAGTTTTTTCATCAATATCCACAAATACAAGTTTGGCACCCAAAAATGCTATAACCTCTGCGGTTGCTATAAATGTAAAAGGTGTTGTTATAACTTCATCACCCCTTTTTATGCCAAGAGCCATCAGCGAAAGAAGCAGAGCATCAGTTCCGCTTGAACAAGTTACGGCATATTTTGAGCCGGTAAATAAGGCTAACTGTTTTTCTAAATTTTCAATCTTATCCCCGCCGATAAATATACAACTTTCAAATACATCATTTATCTCTTTGTTTATTTCATGTTTGTACAGACGATACTGTTTTTGTAAGTCAATAAATGGAATTTTCATACATTTTCCTTATAATGGCGCGCCCAAGAGGATTCGAACCTCTGACCTTTTGAACCGCAATCAAATGCTCTATCCAGCTGAGCTATGGGCGCAGTTAAGTACCTAATCAAAAGCGATTTTATCCTAAAAATACTAATAAACAGTTTATGAGCTATATAGATTATTAGAAGTATCTTTACGGCATTTGTATCGAACATGGACAAAAACCGTCTTTTTCAAGTTCTTTGGCTTCAGCTTCTTTTTGTTGCTTTTCCTGTTGATAAATTTTCATTTTTCGGGTTATCTTGTATTGTGAAATTTTTTTTGTACTATTTGTTTCATTTGTGCCATTTGCAAATAAAGCAGAAAAAGCAAACAGGAGTAGTAAGTATTTAAACATCAAATTCCTCCATTTTATTGTAAAATAAATATATCTTTTGTATAATTCGCTTTCAAGTCCCAATAGCTCAGCAGGATAGAGCACTTGATTCCTAATCAAGAGGCCGCAGGTTCGAATCCTGCTTGGGACACCACTTTTTTAAGAATTCCTCCATATCTTTTTTTGGGAGTGGTTTTGAATACAAATATCCCTGTATGATATCGCAACCATTTTTTAAAAGATATGACTGTTGTTTTGTGGTTTCCACACCTTCTGCTACCGTTTTATAGCCTAAGCTTTTTGCCAAAGATATAATACTGTTGATAATAACATATGCATCCGGATTGTTCGGTATGTCATCTATGAAAGATTTATCGATTTTTAATTCATCTACGGGTAATTGTCTTAAGTATGACAAAGAAGAGTACCCTGTGCCAAAATCATCTATCGATATGTCTATGCCCATTTTTTTTATATATTCAAGAGTATTGCTCCATTGTTTTATATCATTCATCAATACCGATTCCGTAATTTCAAGATTTAGATAAGAAGCATCCAGTTTGCTTTTGTCAATTATCTGTTTGATTGAATTTGTAAAATTACTGTTTTCAAGCTGAATTCCGAAAGGTATCCAGGGGTCAGGGTTTGACTTTTGACTTTTTTAAAATCCTTGAAACTGCAGAATCAGATAGTCCTAAAAATCTTGCAATCTCACTTTGAGTAAAGCCGTCTTTAGTAGCTTTTAGTATTTGTTCATTTCTATCTTTTTTTGATTGGTCTTGTGAAAAATAATTTTTAAGCTTTAATTTTTGAACTATTTTATTTGGATTTTTTTTATATGTTATTGATTCTTTTTGAAATCTTTCTATCTTCTCTAACTCATCAGGAGTCATATCGATATCTAAAGACTTTAAAATTTCACTTGCTTTATCAAACCAATTTATAATAAAACTTTCTTTCATGCACTTTCTAAGTTTATTTTGTAGCATATCATGTAAAAGTGTATATTTAAATTCACCTACTTTTTTTGTTATTTTTGCCTTTATTGGATTGTATTCTAAATATTTAAAAAGTGTAAATAAGTAAGCTTCATCATATACATACCAAGACTTAAAACGGTCTTGCCATAAGTGACCGACTCTTTTTTGCTTTTTATTAAAATATTGAGCATAGATAGAGTTGATTTGTCTCATACCTGCTGATAGATTTTCTCTGCTATTTTCAAGCAATAAATGATAATGATTATCCATGATGACATATCCATGTATGATAAAATCATAATATTCAGATACTTCACAAACTATTTCTAAAAATTTTTCTTTATCTTTTGGCTCAGCAAATACAACTCGTCTTTCAACACCACGGTTATAAATATGATGAAATCCTGCACTTTCTATCCTTTGT
>CAZKWE010000091.1:0-2020 GCA_964556545.1 uncultured Campylobacteraceae bacterium
AGGAGAATGGCTGGGTTGGCTTAAATCTTTTGCTTTGGTAATTGTCGGACTTTTTCTTGTTTTTTATCCTATGCCCGGTATTGCAGCTGTCGGTCTTCTTCTTGCAATATATTTTCTGATTGATGCTTTTGGAAGTTTTTCTATAGCTTTTACAATGCGTCCGTTGAAAGGATGGTGGCTTTGGATTTTAAATTCGGTTTTTTCAATCATACTTGCTGCTGTTTTTCTTGCAGGTTGGCCTTTTAGTTCTGTTTGGCTTGTAGGACTTTTTATAGGTATCAGTCTCTTTTTTGATGGCTTTGTTCTTTTGATGATGGGGAAATTTTTTAAAGATATAGATGAAAGAGATTTGTAAAAGATGAAAGAAAAAACATTCGGTCTTTGGAGTGCCGTATTTTTAGGTATCGGCTCTATGGTTGGAGCCGGTATCTTTGTTTTGCTCGGTGAAGCCGGAGCGATTGCCGGAAATCTTGTCTGGATATCTTTTATATTGGGAGGAGTTATTGCTCTTTTGAGTGGCTATTCGTTGGCAAAACTTGCATCGGTATATCCAAGCAGAGGCGGAATTGTAGAGTATGTGGTACAGTGTTATGATGAAGGTATATTTTCAGGTTCCGTTTCCGTACTTTTTTATCTTTCGGCAATGGTTGCAATTGCGATGGTGGCTAAAGCGTTTGGTACCTATGCTTCCATGATGATGATAGGTTCTTATTCTCCTTTGTGGATAAATATTTACAGTATTGCCATATTACTTTTTTTTGCTGCTGTCAATCTTGCCGGAAGTTCATGGATTGCAAGAAGTGAAAATATCATAGTCATTATAAAACTTTCCATCATTGTACTTTTTACCGTTATTGTCTCTTTTTATATCAAACCGGAATTTTTGGCTTTGAAAGATGCGCCTCCTGTTTTTAATATTTTTTCTTCTATAGGATTGACATTTTTTGCGTATGAAGGATTTCGTGTTATTACAAATACGGCCGAGGATATGAAAGATCCGTCTAAAACCATGCTTCATTCCATGATTATTGCCATTATTTTGGTTATTGCCTTATATGTTGGCGTAACTTTTGCCGTTTTTGGAAATCTTCCTTTATCGGAGATTATAAAAGCTAAAGATTATGCTTTGGCAGAAGCTGCAAAACCTGTTTTTGGAAATACGGGTTTTACAATTATGGCAATAGCGGCTCTTATATCCACAGCATCATCAATCAATGCAAATCTTTATGCCGTTACCAATGTAACTTATGATATGGCAAAAAACGGAGAATTACCGAAAGTATATGAGAGAAATGTATATAACAGCAGTGAGGGATTGATCGTCAGCACTGTTATTTTAATCCTGTTTATTCTCTTTTTTAAACTTGATGAGATTGCGGCTATCGGTTCGATCTCTATTTTGTTTATTCATGCTCTGGTTCATATCGGACATCTTTTTAAAATCAAATATACGGGAGCTTCCAGGATATTGGTAGTATCTGCCATTTTGACAATAAGCATTACAATCGCTTTGGCTTTTAATTATACTTCCAAACATATTCCCAATGTGGGATATTCCATAGCGATAGGTTTTATCATTGCATTTGCCATTGAGATAATATTGAGACTGGCAACAAAAAGAGTTGTTTCAAAACAGATAAAAACTGATTTGATTTTGAACTTGACAGAAATCAAAAAAGATGTAATAAAAGATATTTGATAAAGGCTGTAATAATGGAGAAAAAAATCGGTTTTTTAGAAGCATTCAGTATAGGTGTAGGAGGAATGGTAGGTGGAGGAATTTTTGCTGTTTTGGGACTCACCATAAATCTTGCAAAAGGTGCTGCACCTGTTGCTTTTGCCATAGCAGGATTTATTGCTCTTATTACGGTTTATTCTTATGTAAAACTTTCTCTCCGTTATCCAAGTGAGGGTGGTACTATAGAGTTTATAGTACAAGCTTTTGGAAACAGTCTTTTTTCATCTGTCATTAATAATCTCATATTGGTTAGTTATATTATTATGCTTTCTCTTTATGCTT
>CAZKWE010000092.1:0-76924 GCA_964556545.1 uncultured Campylobacteraceae bacterium
AGTACGGTAATTCAAGTTTAATATTTATTTAATTCTACTGTGCAAGTTAGAAAATCTATAAGAACTCCATCCAAATAGTTTTCGAGCTTTTTTTATACCAAAACCTATTTCAAAACTTACATATTTTCCTTCTTCTTTCAACTTTCACCCTTCTTCTTTCATTGTAATTGGCAAATACAGAAGCAAAAGCAAATTGTCAGTTCTCATTTGGGGAATGGTATTAGATTGTGCAAAAAATAGCAATAAAAGTGATACAAAACAGTAAAAATTAAAAAATATTGAAAATGGTGCGAAATGACGGCTAAAGAGCATAGAGATAGCTCAAAAGCAGATGCAACCTAACCAAAGAGATATAAGAGAAGATATCAAGATGGCGAATGAGGTTACAAACAGTAGAGGGATTGAGAGAGGAATGTAGATTTGACATTTGTCATCAAATATAATATAATTAAACATCTAAAAACTAAGAGAGGTGGAAATACGGGATTCCATTACCCTCACGCCCTTTGGCTTTTTAAGCAGGGGGGACTGGCGTGGCAAGATGCGGGGAGCTTCCCTCCCGCCTCTTAGTTTTTAATCTCTTTTTTATAATCTTCTTTGAATTTCTCACTAAAAAAGAGTATATTTTTATAGCATTTTCTCATCTGCTTTTTTCGTATAAAAAACAGAGTTCCTAATTCATTGTAGAAATTATTTTTAGATATTGAATACAAAACATATTTGCCATCAACTAAAGATATAAAATTGCACAAACCATCTTCTTGATAATCACAACTTGCTACGGTGTTGTCTATTCATTTCAAAAATAAATTATATCATAAGATTTGATATGCTCCTCATTAATAAATTGAGAGGATTCTGGCTTTATAACGGAAATTGGACTATTACAGCCTCTTGCATTTTCTATGCCTAAAGTCGAAGGCTTTACGGCAAGGTTGCTAATCAAAGATATATAAAGTGTGGGAAAAAGTGTGGGAAGAAAAAACTTAAGTTTTTTCAAGTCTATTAAAACCCCTAAATTCAGGGCTTAAAGTGGTAGCAGAGGGGGAACTCGAATCCCCGACCTCCGGCTTATGAGACCAGCGCTCTAACCAGCTGAGCTACCCTGCCACAAAAAAGAGATAGAATTATATTTAATATTTGCTTAATTTGTGCTTACCTTCCAAAAAGATTTAGTATCTGTTTCAAGGGCTCCTGAAATTTTTTAGGTACTTTTTTATCTATCACTTTTTCTATTTTGTTTTTTATATATGATGAAGTATTTATCTTTACCTTTGGATGATGTATATCTCCTTGTATATTTCCTTGTATATCTTTGTCTTTTATCTTAAGAATAAATGGTGCATTTATAGTTAATTGTTTTGTATCGATATTGGCGGAATATATTTTAAAAAGTGTATTGGTTGAATTCATATCATATACGAATTTTACAAGATTGTCTTCTATGGTTCCTTGCAGTATACTGTTTTCGTATATCTCTTTTGTTATATCAAAACCACTTAGCATTAAAACCGTATCGCTTAACTCATTCTTTAAAATTCTACCGTTATTTAGGGCTATATAAAAATTTCCTTTTTTGTATTTTGGATTGTAAAACAAATCAGCTTTTCCTTTTGCATCAAAAAATTGCGGATATCCAAATGTATCAGACAATTGTGCTACACTTATACCTAAAGCATTTACTTTGATATCTCCGTTTTTATACTCATAGGTTGTATTTGTATCAAATATATCTGTTTTTCCTTTTGATAACAAAATACCATCATACAGATTAAAATTCCCGTTAAATTTTGCACTTCCATAAAGTTGCAAATTTGTCAAAAAGTATAGTTTTGAAAGATCCGGTATATTCAAAGTGTATTTGGCTTTTGTGTTTAAATCATTTATATCTGTTTGTCCGTCGGTTAAAATCATTTTAGCTACCGAACTGTTTATATCGGCTTGGAAATTTATATTTTTATTTTTAATTTTAGCATTATACAAAACTTCATAGGAAAAATTTTTGGGCAATGTAAGGTTAAAATCTTTTTGAAATAAAGCATCATTCATACTGCCTTTGCTTAAAGTTGCATTAATTTCACCATTCATATCCTGTGTACCGATATGGTTAAGATATGTATCAAATTTAATATCTGCATAAGAGTATTTTGGCATACCTGCCATATAAAGTATCTTATCAAGTCTAAGACCCTGTGCATTTACTTCCAATTTGTCATTGTAGCCAACAGCTTTTAAATTACCTCCGAGCGAAAAAGTAGAAACAAGATAACTTATATCATTTCCCTCTTTTTTCACTCTTCCCTCAGCTTTAAAACTTCCTTGAAAATTTTGTTTTGTTATACTTCTTAAAAGCTTCATATCAGGCACAATTAATGAAAAGTCACTATCTAAAGTTTTATTTTTTATATTGTATATTGTTTTATTGCTGATTAGTTTAAATATATTGCTGTTAAAATTTATACTTGAAAGTGTATCTTTTCCTTTTAAAAATGTTTTATCTTCAGCCCTAAAAATAAAACCCGGGGGTAGGGTTATATTGAAATCTTTTTTAATCAAAAGTGTATTTATACTTCCATAGGGGATATTTATATCGGCACTTCCTTTTAAACTCTCAGGATTCAAATCATCAAAATTTATATCTATATTTGCAACACCTGATACATAAGGCGGTTTACTTAAAAGAGTTAGCAATTGTGCAATTCTTGCTTTTTTCATAAACAAATGCAGATTTTTTGCTTTATAATCTTCTATGGCGGTATCAAACTTTACGGATGATTCAAGCACTTTTCCGCCACCGGTTACTTCAATATGTTTTATATCGCCTCTAAGTTTACCTTTGATATTTGCATTTGCAGGAGTTTTGATATATTTTGTAGAAACATTTTTAGCATTGACCGTAAAGTCCAAATCAAAACTTTTTTTCCATATATCTATATCACCGTTTAAAATTATTCGTATATTTTTATATAAATATGCTTCCAAATCCAAAAAATTGGGTCGAAGGGTAAAAGAGACCAGTTTCAAATCCACATCATAGTTTTTAACTATATAACTGTTTATGTACGGTCTTAAAAAAGTATTGCCGGTATTGGTAAAAAGTAGCAAAAAAGCTGATCCGAACAGCAAGATAACAAATAATAAAAAAGCACTCAATACTCTATACATAAATATTCCTTTTTATTTAACTTTAGTCAATCTCACTCAAGATAAATGAATTTTATCATTAAAATACTTGACTTTTTTTTAATATTTCTGTAAAATTTCAGCACTCAAATAAAAAGAGTGCTAAAAAATCAATAAAAAATTAGGAGGCTGATATGAATTTTCAACCATTAGGTCAAAGAGTCTTAGTCGAGAGGCTTGAAGAGCCTACCACAACTGCAACCGGTATAATTATACCAGATAACGCAAAAGAGAAACCTTTAACTGCAATAGTAAAATCTATAAGCAAAGAAGTAGAAGAAGAAGGCAATATTGCAGTAGAAGACAAGATAGTATTTGCAAAATACTCAGGAACAGATATAACACTTGATGGAAAAGAGTATTTGGTGCTAAATACTGATGACATTCTTGGTGTATTGAAATAAGTAGGGAGGAATAAAAATGGCAAAAGAGATAAAATACAGTGACGAAGTAAGAAATGAACTTTACACAGGTGTAAAAAAATTAAATGATGCAGTAAAAGTAACTATGGGACCAAGAGGCAGAAATGTACTTATCCAAAAAAGTTTCGGTGCTCCTGCTATAACAAAAGACGGTGTTTCGGTGGCAAAAGAAATTGAACTATCAAACACTATTGAAAACATGGGTGCTCAATTGGTAAAAGAAGTTGCAAGTAAAACTGCAGATGAAGCTGGTGACGGAACAACAACCGCTACAGTTTTAGCTCATGCAATTTTTAGAGAAGGTTTAAAAAATATAACTGCCGGAGCAAATCCCGTAGAAGTAAAAAGAGGTATGGATAAAGAAGTTGAAGCTATCATAGCCGAACTTAAAGCTATAGCAAAAGAGGTGAAAGATAAAAAAGAGATAGCTCAAGTTGCAACTATATCAGCTAATTCTGATGAAAAGATAGGAAATCTTATAGCAGAGGCTATGGAAAAAGTAGGCAAAGACGGTGTTATTACAGTTGAAGAGGCAAAAGGTATCCAAGACGAACTTGAAGTAGTCGAAGGTATGCAATTTGACAGAGGTTATCTAAGTCCTTATTTTGTAACAAATTCTGAAAAAATGACATGTGAAATAGAAAATCCTTATATATTATTGTATGATAAAAAAATTACAAGTTTAAAAGACTTGTTGCCCGTACTTGAACAAATTCAAAAAACAGGAAAACCGCTTCTTATTATAGCCGAAGATATAGAAGGTGAAGCTTTGGCGACATTGGTTGTAAATAAATTAAGAGGTGTTTTAAATATCTCTGCGGTTAAAGCTCCCGGATTTGGAGACAGAAGAAAAGCTATGCTTGAAGACATAGCCATCTTAACAGGCGGTCAAGTAATAAGCGAAGAACTTGGAAGAACACTTGAGAGTGCATCTTTGGATGACTTGGGAAGTGCCGGAAGTGTTATTATAGACAAAGACAATACAACTATCGTAAACGGAGCAGGTGATAAGCAAGCTATAGAAGATAGAGTTAAAGTTATCAAAGCTCAGATAGAAGAGACTACAAGTGATTATGACAGAGAAAAACTGCAAGAGAGACTTGCAAAACTAAGCGGTGGTGTTGCAGTTATCAAAGTCGGAGCAGCAACAGAAACTGAAATGAAAGAGAAAAAAGACAGAGTTGATGATGCTTTGAGTGCAACCAAGGCAGCTGTTGAAGAAGGTGTCGTTATAGGCGGTGGTGCAGCTATCATTAAAGCCGGAAACAAAGTAGATTTGGGCTTGGAAGGCGATGAAGCTATCGGTGCCGCAATTGTTCAAAGAGCATTAAGAGCTCCATTAAAACAAATTGCCGACAATGCAGGATTTGATGCCGGAGTTGTTGCAAATGAGGTGGAGAAAAACAATGATGCAAACTATGGTTTCAATGCTGCAAGCGGAGAATATGTAGATATGTTTAAAGCAGGTATTATAGACCCTGTAAAAGTTGAAAGAGTAGCTTTGCAAAATGCAGTATCGGTAGCAAGCCTGCTTCTTACAACAGAAGCTACAGTAAGCGATATAAAAGAGGAGAAGCCTGCAACTCCTGCAATGCCTGATATGGGAGGCATGGGAGGCATGGGAGGTATGATGTAATCATTCCTCTTCTTCAAGCCCCTTTTTTAAGGGGCTTTTTACTTAAAGTTTTCCTTCATCAAAAACAATCCTATCGATAAAAAATTTTTTGCCAAAATAAAATTTCTATAATTGTTATTTTATATAAGGTTTTACATTCATCTTTATTTCATCTTTATAGTGTATAATAATCGTATAAAAATAAAAAAACAGGTAAAGATACATAAATGCATAATTTAAATCAAAGTATTTTTTTATGGATAAACAGTTTCGCAGGTAAAATCGGCATTTTAGACAATATCATGATATTGGTTGCCAAATTTTTGCCTTATCTTTTTATAATATTACTGTTTTATCTTTGGTTCAACAATAAAAAAAACGAAGCTTTATATGCAGGATATAGTACTACACTTGGAGTAGGCATCAATCAAATCATAGGATTGTTTTACTTTCATAATCGTCCTTTTATGGATGGTATAGGGCAAACTATTTTAAAACATAAGCCGGATAGTTCCTTTCCTTCAGATCATACAACTTTTACACTTTGTATCGCCCTTATGCTTTTGACTTTCAAATCAACAAGAATCATAGGAGCAGTAGCAACCATACTTGCTTTGTGGTGCGGTATGGCAAGGGTTTATCTTGGAGTGCATTATCCGTTTGATATTGCAGGATCCATTATAGTATCTATTTTGGCAGTTTTGATTATAACTTTATTGAAACAAAAACTCTATACAATAAATCAATTTATCATTCGTTCGATATGGATATAGATTTTAAACTAAAAAGTTAACATGGTAAATAAAAATATAATTGCATTGGGATTTGTCAGTTTTTTTACCGATATGGCTTCATCTATGATTACATCCATACTTCCTCTTTTTGTAGTTTATGTTCTTCATGAAGGAGTAGACAAACTTGGATTTATCGTGGGGATTGCCACTTTTGTATCATACGGGTTTAGATTTGTTTTCGGATATCTTAGTGATAGATACAAAATAGTTAAACCTTTTGTAGTAACCGGATATTTGCTATCAGCTGTTACAAAACCGCTATTGTATTTTAGTAGCGGTTGGATAAGTGTCGCAACCTTAAGAGGAGTTGAAAGAATCGGAAAAGCCATAAGAAGTGCTTCAAAAGATACTCTTATATCAGCTTATTCAAAAGAAGGAAAAAGCGGAAAAACTTTCGGTTTTCACAAAACTATGGACATTGCAGGCGAACTAAGCGGAAGTATTATAGCATTTTTGACTCTTTATTATATTGGAAAAAGTGAGCATATATTTCGCACTATTTTTGCATGGACACTGCTTCCTGGCA
Organism: uncultured Campylobacteraceae bacterium; assembly: GCA_964556545.1. GTDB lineage: Bacteria > Campylobacterota > Campylobacteria > Campylobacterales > JALSKU01 > JALSKU01. Next base: position 6,541 of record CAZKWE010000092.1, read on the forward strand.
TATTTGCCGTAATTATAGTTATATTTTTTGTAAAAGATATGCCTTACAAATCAAAAAAAACCGATACCGGTATAGCTTTAAAAGATGATATGCCGCTATTGCCTGTTTTGGTTTTATATTTTGTTTTTGTATTTTTTATGTTTAATGACTCTTTTTATATCATAAAAGCCAAAGAAGCGGGATATTCGTTGGAATATATCCCTCTTTTAGTTATAATTTTAAATTTGACACAAACTTTTTTCAGCTATTTTTTTGGTCTCAAAATTGATAAATTCGGAGCAAAAAGAGTGCTTTTTATCTCTTTTGTTTTTGGGATAATTTCTATGCTGTCATTGTATTTTAACTTCATAATTACAGGCTTTGTATCTCTCGGACTGTTTACAGTTTCAAGCCTGAATGCCATAAGAGCCTATATATCAACCAATGCAAAAAACAAAGGAAGCGTATATGGATTTTTTTATGGAGGAGTAGCCATAAGCGGAGCAACAGGGGCTTCTTTTGTCGGTCTTGTATGGAAATATTTCGGCGAAAACAAAGCTATAGCAATATCTCTAACGGCTCTTGTTGTTACAGGGATAGTTTTGAGGTATCTAATCAAAAAGAGTTCTGATAAATACAAGCTTTAATTCAAATTATACATTGACATTGCTTCGATAAACTTTATATTTTTTCAAATCCATTTTGGCTATCTACCTTGCATTTGCACCGTTCTTTTTGGATTTTTATATTAATTTTATGAAGATACGGCTTTAGCCGTACCATCAAACCCAACAAAGCCTATCTATCTGTGCGACTGAAGTCGCACCTCCAAAACAACTTGTCACACTTCCAAAGTCTCCGAAAATACGGCTTTAGCCGTACCATTTAATACCACCACACAAAAAATATGCTAAAATACTCCTATGAAAAACCACACAAACCTACCACACATAAGCGAATCCGGACTTTACCAATTTGTAACTTTTCGCACAAAAGACAGTACGGATGAGTATATACTAAAACTTGCTTCACAACAAAACATAAAAACAAAACAACTTCAATACCAAATAGATAAATATTTAGATAACTCAAAAAAAGGTGCATACCTAAATGCAGATATACTAAAGCTAACAAAAGAATACCTGTTAAATTTAGATAAAAATATGTGTGAGATTGTAGCTTTTAGTATTATGCCAAACCATATACACCTAATCTTGATACAACATAACTCACTTCCAAAAATTATGCAAAAGATAAAAGGCTCTCTTGGGTTTATGATAAACAAAAAGTTAAACAAAAGTGGAAATTTTTGGCAAAAAGATTATTTTGATAAGGCTATAAGAGATGATGAGCATTTTGAAGTTGTTTTGGAGTATATAAAAAACAATGCCTACAAAGCAGAGCTTATAGATGCTGATGATAGGTTTGTTTATGTGTATAATGATAATAGGTGCGACTAAAGTCGCACTTCCAAAACAATCCCGGAGGTATGGCTTTAGCCGTACAACAAACACTCAGGAAGTACGGCTTCAGCCGTACCATTTGAAGCAAAAATGGATTTTAAGATAGCAACTGCTATTTTAACAAATCACAATCGACTTAATTTCACTAAATTCTTCAAGAGCATATTTTGGTCCCTCTCTTCCGATACCGCTTAGTTTTACCCCTCCATACGGCTGTATATCAAATCTTAGAGTCGGTATATCATTTATCACCACTCCTGCACATTCATACTCCCGTATTGCTCTTTTGGTCAAATGCAAATCATTTGTAAAAATAGAGTACTGCAATCCATAAGGAGAATTGTTTATCTTGGATAATGCTTCATCAAAGTTTTTTACTCTGACAAGTGAAACAATCGGGGCAAAAACTTCTTCACAAACTATTTTCATATCATCTGTTACTTCTCCCAAAACCGTTGGATAAAAAATCCTCTCTTTGTTTGTATTGCCACAAAGCAGTTTTGCTCCCTCTTTTATGGCACTCTCTACCCAGCTTTTTGCTCTAAAAACAGCTTCTTGGGTGATAAGAGGACCTATAAAAGTATCTTTATCGTACGGATCTCCTACGGTAAGCTTTTTGGTCTCGTCAATCAACTCTTTTGCAAATTTATCATAAATTTCATCTTGAACATAAATTCTCTGAAGTGAGATACACACTTGACCTGAATTATAAAACGATGCAACCGCACACTTTTTGGCAGCATTTTTTATATCGGAACTCTTTTCTATAAAAGTGGCCGCATTACCTCCAAGTTCAAGACATACTTTTTTTATACCGGCAGTTTTTGTTATAATTTTTCCTACAGGCATGCTTCCTGTAAAACTTATGGCTCTTGGTATGTCGCTGCTTACCAAAGCACTTCCGACTTCCGCATCTCCGTAAACTACACTAAGAGCATCTTTTATAGCAAATTTGCTTTCATAAAAAAGCTTGGCAAATTTATAAGCACACAAGGGAGCTTCCGGGGTTGGCTTCAAAACTACACTGTTTCCCATAGCAAGTGCGGGGACTATCTTGTGTGCTACCAGATTTAACGGAAAGTTAAACGGAGTTATAGCTACCACGACACCGACCGGAACTCTTTTAAAAAAACTGATACTTTTTCTTCCGCTTGGCATGGCATCCGAATTGAAAGTTTCTCCATGCTGTTGTATTGCGGCAGATATGGTCAGTTTGATAGTTTCTATACATCTATCGACTTCTATAAGAGAAAATTTTATAGGTTTTCCAACCTCATCCGTTATAGTTTTTGCAAACTCTTCTCTTTTTTCCTGAAGCTTTTTTGCTACATCATCAAGCCATTGTATTCTTTGAGAAAGATTGGTTTTTTTTGTTTCTTCAAAAGCTTCTTTTGCAATCACAAGAGCCTTTTTAGCATCATTTTCGTCACATTGAGGATATGCTGAAACCACCTTGTCTTCATAGGGATTTTTTATTTCTATCCAATTATCTTTTATTGTCTCTTTGCTTCCAAAAAATATCTTCGCCTGCATTGTAAATATCCTTTGATTTTTTTCTGTTATTTTAGCATACTTTTGTTACAATATTCTATGTACAATAAAATATTAAAAGAAAAGTTCGGCTTTGACAAATTTAAGCCTATACAGGAAAAAGCCGTAAAAAGAATACTTAAAAAAGAGGATTTGTTGGTTATTTTGCCGACAGGCAGTGGAAAATCACTCATATATCAACTTCCTTCTCTCTTAATGAGCGGCACTACCATAGTCATCTCTCCTCTTATAGCTCTTATGCAAGACCAAGTTGCATCACTGCAGTTAAACGGTATAAATGCAAAAATGATAAATTCATCCAATACGGTAAAACAAAACAATCAAACTCTGCAGGAATTATTGAATGCAGATATAAAACTTTTATATGTCGCACCGGAAAGATTTGTCAATGAAAATTTTTTACAATTGCTTCAGAAAATAGATATAAATTTTTTTGTAATAGATGAAGCTCACTGTGTCAGCGAATGGGGACATGAATTTAGAGATGATTATAGAAAATTAAACCTTATAAAAAACAGATTTGCCAATATTCCCGTTACTGCTTTTACCGCAACTGCAACAAAAGAAGTCCAAAAAGATATATTAAAAACTTTACAGATTAAACATACGCTAAGAGCAGAGACTATAAGAGATAATATTCTTATAAGATGCCAAAAAAGAATGGGAAACGGGTATTCTCAAATTATCTCTTTTTTAAATACTCACAAAGATGAATGTGGTATAATTTACTGTTTTACCAGAAAAGAGACAGAAAAATTATCAATCTTTTTAAATCAAAAAGGATTTTCGACACTATCTTATCATGCAGGTTTGCCAAACAAAAAAAGAGATGAAATTTTTTATAAATTTAAAAATGAAGAGATAAAAATCATTGTTGCCACCATTGCTTTTGGAATGGGTATAGATAAAGACAATATCAGATTTGTTTTGCATACTTCCATGCCAAAAACTTTGGAAAACTACTTTCAGGAGATAGGGCGGGCGGGAAGAGATTCGTTAAAAAGCGATGCTTTGCTACTTTACTCCAAATCAGACGAGATAAATAAAAGAATTTTTCTTGAAGAATTGGCAGAATCAAACTATAAAAAAAATATATATGAAAAATTAAATACAATGTATCGCTACTGTATTACTTCCGACTGCCGTCATCAGTTTATAGCAAAATATTTTGGCGATCAGATAGAAAAATGCGAAACAAACTGTGACAACTGCCTTGAAAAGGATACTGAATTTCTTAACATTAAAATACCCGCTCAAAAATTTCTATCGGCAATTTTAAGAAGCGGTGAGAGATTTGGTGCAAATTACATCATAGATATACTAAAAGGTTCAAAATCAAAAAGAATACTTGAACTTGGACACGATAAACTTTCAGTCTATGGCATAGGAAATGAATTTTCAAAAGAGCAATGGGGAAGCATACAGGATAAATTACTTGATATGGAAGCAATTTATCAAGAGAGTGAATATAAAACTTTAAAAGTTACAAATATCGGCAAAAAAATATTAAAAGATGAACTCACAGTAACAATAAAGAAAAAAGATTTACAAACAGATATAAGTTTTAAAGAGTATAAACAAGAGATAAAAAAAGATGAAATATTTGAAAAATTAAGAGAACTTAGAAGTGAATTTGCCAAAAAAGATAAAATACCGGCTTATATGGTTTTTAGTGACAAAACTCTTTTTGAAATATCCAAAAAACTGCCCAAAGACAAAAAAGAGTTTTTGGAAATTTCTGGAGTCGGACAGACAAAGCTTGAGAGATATGCCAAAGATTTTATACAACTGTGCAACAATCTTAAACCAATTGTTAAAAAACCACTGCATAAAACATACCAAGAAACACTTACTCTTATAAACAAAGGGGAGAGTTTTGATAAAATTTGCAAAGCAAGAGAATTAAAGCCCGTGACTATATTGACTCATATCAATACTCTTGTTGAAAAAGGATATATAGACAACAAAACAAAACTAAAATATACCGAACCGCTAAAAGAGAATTTTCCAAAAGAGATAAAAGAATGGATTGAAAAAGGACTCAAGATAGAAAATTTTGAAAAAATAAGAGAATTTTTAAGTTTTTACGGCTCTCTTTATGCTCCCAAATAAGCCTCTTTTACCTTTTTGTCATTTATCAATTCGTCTGATTTGCCGCTCATTGTTATTTTTCCGTTTTCAAGCACATAAGCTCTGTCACTAAAACCAAGTGCAAGATAGGCATTTTGCTCCACTAAAAATATAGTAGTTCCTTTTTCTTTTAAATTTTGCAGCACTTCAAATATATCCTCTACAATAATCGGAGCCAAACCCATACTCGGCTCATCCAAAAGTAAAAGCTTCGGTCTGCTCATTAAAGCTCTTCCAAGAGAAAGCATTTGTTGTTGACCGCCTGAGAGTGTTCCTGCGTAATGCTCTTTTTTCTCTCTTAAAACCGGAAAAAGTTCATATATCCACTCTATATCATCTTTGATATCACTATCATTTCTGATATATGCTCCCATCAAAAGATTGTCTTCCACACTCAAAATATTAAACAACCCCCTTCCCTCCGGGACTTGGGCAATTCCAAGTTTGACTCTTTGTTTTGAATCGCTACTGCTTATATCTTTATCATTAAAATAAATTTTTCCGCTTTGCTCTTTTTGAAGTGCACTTATTACTCTTAAAAGTGTAGTTTTTCCGGCTCCATTTGCACCAATCAGCGATACTATCTCATTATTTTTTACTTCCAAACTTATATCTATAAGAGTTTTTATCTTGCCGTAACTAAAATTCAAATTTTCGATTCTAAGCATAATTAGACCCCAAATATGCTTTTATAACTTCTTTATTGTTTGCTATTTCTTCGGGTTTGCCGTAAGCTAATTTTTTACCGAAATTCATAACTGTTATCTCATCTGAAATTTTCATTACCATCTTCATATCATGCTCAACCAATATCACACTAAGCCCCTCATTTGCCACTTCTTTAATGATTTGTGAAATTTCATCGGTTTCTTTGGGATTTAGACCTGCAACCGGTTCATCAAAAAGTATCAATTTCGGTTTTGTTGCCAAAGCTCTTATAATTTCAAGTTTTTTAAGCACTCCGTAAGAGAGTGAGTCAGCCTGTTTGTATGCTATCTTTTCAAGATTAAACATATTTAAGTATTTCATCGCCTCATATTCAAACTTTTTCTCATCCTCTTTTATTCTTTTTGTTCTAAGACAGGTTTGAATAATATTTTTACTCATAAACTTATCAAATCCAAGCATAATATTTTCAAGGGCACTCATACTTCCGCAAATCTCAAGATGCTGAAAAGTCCTGCATATCCCTTTATGGACAAGTTTATGCATAGGAATATTTGTAATATTCTCTCTATGCCCGTGTATCATATCTTTGATATCATCTTCTTCAACACACTTTATATCATCATCTTTTCTTAAGTATATTTCTCCCGATGTCACACTGTATATCCCCGTTATCATATTGATAAGGGTTGTTTTTCCGGCTCCGTTTGGGCCTATTATAGAATGAACGGTACCTCTTTTAACATTAAAACTAAGCTCGTCAACGGCTTTTAAGCCACCAAAATTTTTGCAAAGTTCTCTAACTATGAGCATTCGTTTTCCCCAATTTATCAAAAAGAGATATGATACCCTTTGGCATAAACATCATAACAAATATAATAATAACCCCGTATATCAATGTTTGATAATCTTCAAATGATGTTAAAAGCTGAGGCAAAACCGTTAGAAAAATGGCACCCAAAAGTGCTCCGTACACTCTTCCTATACCGCCAAAAACCACCATAACCACCAATTCGATTGATCTGTTAAAACTGGCTTCGGCAGGACTTATGAAACCTGAGAAAAAAGCATACATACTCCCCGCAAGTGCCGCAATTACAACGGATATGACAAATACATAACTTTTATATTTTGCTACATCAGCACCAACACTGCTGACAGCCTGATTTGAGTCATGAATTCCTCTTAAAATTCTTCCGTAAGGAGAATTTATGATATTTTTAAAAGTAACTATAACAAGAATGAGCAAAACAGAGCTCAATATATACCATTTTATATTTGAATCTAACTCAAATCCAAAAATTTTAAATATATCTACACCCATTCCGTCAGGACCTCCTGTTAAGTCTGCCTGGGCATTTACCGTTATGTATATAATTACACCCACACCAAGTGTTGCCATAGCAAGATAATGGCCTTCAAGTTTTAGTATGGGTTTTGATATAACAAATGCAAAAAAAGCCATAAAGACAAGACTGACTAAAAGACTGACGGCAGGTGATATGCCATAAATACTACTCAAAATTACAGTTATATAAGCTCCGAGTGCCGCAAAGCCACCATGCCCCAAACTTATTTGTCCAGCATATCCCATAAGGAGATTTAAACCTATACAAATTATCGCATTTAAAAGAGAAAGTATGGCAATTTCATAGTAAAAATCATTTTTGAAAAAAAATGGTATAACAATAAGAAAAAAAATCAAAAAAAGGATATCTTTTATCTGCTTTACTGCTTGTGCCATCTATACTCTTTTTGCTTTTAAGTTACTAAAAATTCCGCCGGGCATAAAAAAAAGAATACCAAGAAGTGCAACAAAAGCTACTGCATCTTTATATTCGCTTGATATATAACCTGCAACAAGTGATTCTAAAATACCAAGCAGTAATCCTCCCACTACAGCCCCGAAAGGTTTTGATAAGCCGCCTATAACCGCCGCACTAAAACCTTTGAGTCCAAGCATAATTCCTATCTCATAATTTGTTGAAGTTATAGGTGCCAAAAGAAGCCCCCCTATTCCTGCTATAACAGCTGATATGATAAAATTCAGCATCAGAATTTTATTTATATCCACTCCCATCAGTTTTGCACTGTCTTTATTGTCTGAGAGTGCGAGCATAGCTTTCCCTGTTTTTGTTTTGTTGAAAAACAGATATAAAGAGATAACTATAATAACCGAAGTTATCATAACCAATAAAGCTTGATAGGTAAGAGTGGCTCCATAAATGCTAAAAGTACCGTCCCCGACAAACGAGGGAAGAGTATGAAGTTCTTTGTCAAACACAACCTCCGCCAAACCTCTCAAGGCTATACTGTAACCAAGTGTTAAAATTATCATAGATATAACCGAGTGTTCTTTTGACATATCTATGAGCTTATACAAAACTACTCCGAGAAATGCGGTTATTATGATAGCAAGCAAAAATGCCAACCAAAACGGAATTCCCCATTTTAGTAAAAATACGGCACTCATACCGCCTGCCATCACAAACTCACCCTGAGCAAAGTTTATAATACCGCTTGAATTGTATATAACGGTAAAACCCATACCTACCAATGCATATATAAATCCTACCGTTACCCCTGAGAGCAAAAGTTGAAAAAATTCATTCACCTTTAAAACCTACTCTTCAATAACACTCCAATTACCGTTTTTAACTTTTAAAAGAACCAATCCGGTTTTTGTATCAAGACCCAAATGATCTTTTGGACTCATATTGACCACACCATCAATTCCTACAAAATTTTTAAGGCTTTCAAGTCCATCTCTTATCTTTTTCGGATCAGTTGAGTGTTCTTTTTTTACAGCATCAACTATAGCATAAAGTGAATCATATGCATGACCGCCGAAACTTGCTATATCCGTATGATAAGCATTTTTATATTCTTTTGTATAAGCTACGCAAACTTTTTTTATAGGATTGTCATCGCTTAATTTATCAGCAACTACTACAGGCGGTGCTACAACTATAACTCCTTCAGCGGCTTTTCCTGCAATTTCTATATATTTTTTGGAAGCAACTCCGTGAGATTCATACAAAGGATAAGGGATATTTAACTGCCTGTAATTTTTGGTAACTATTGCAGGTCCTTGTCCGAAACCGGGATTTAATACCGCTTGAATACCTTTTGTATTTTTTATCTTTATAAGCTGGCTTGTCATATCGGCATCTTTCTTGCCATATGTTTCATCTGCCAAAATTTTGATACCATACTCACCGGCTACATCTTTACACTGTTTTCTCATAGATTTTCCAAAACCTCCGCTTCCTGAAATCATACCGATTTTTCTGATACCCTTTTTTTTCATATGAGCCATAATCTTTTTACAGGCCATTGTGTCGGTTGCAACAATTTTAAATACCCATTTTTTTACAGGTTTTATAATAGGAATTCCTCCGCCCATAGACAAAAGAGGTATTTTTGCTCTTTGTACAAACGGGATAATAGCCATGGTTTCACCGGTAGTTGAGGGACCGATAATGGCAACTACTTTATCTTGTGAAATAAGTCTTTTAACAAATGATACCGCTTTTCTCGGATTTGCTCCGGTGTCATAAGCTATAAGTTTAATCTTGTCTCCATTGACCCCGCCATTGTCATTTATCTTTTTAACATACAGTTTCAAAGTTTTAAGCTCCGGATCACCTATAAATGAAGCAGGTCCCGTTGAAGCAACTATAGCACCTATTTTTATAGTGCCGGCATTTAATGTGAAACTGAAAATACTTAAAATACACAATCCCGCAATACTAATTTTTTTTAGCATAACTCTTATCTCCTCATTGTTTGATTAAATGTCTTCTTGGTTATTATATCTATGATAACTTAAAAAATATAAACTTATTTTTTGTTTTATATCTCTTTTAAAAAAAGTGTGAAATATTTACACATTATTCACCGGGGGTATTGCTTATAATAATTTTATAACTCTTTTTACATATATTTAAATTTTTTACAAGTATAATTTAAGGCATAGTAAGTACCTGACCAAAAGTTATACAAAAAAGGAAAATATAATGAAGCAAACTCTTATGGGGAATGAGGCTATCGCATGGGGTATAGTTCATGCAAATATACAAATGGTCTCGGGATATCCCGGAACTCCCTCAAGTGAAATACTAAAAACCGTACAAAAAATACAAAAAGATTTAAATCTTGATATGTATGTGCAGTGGGCTACAAATGAAAAAGTAGGATTTGAAGTAGCTTATGCCGGAGCAATCAGCGGACAAAGAAGCTGTGCCACTATGAAACAAGTAGGACTTAATGTTGCAAGCGACCCTCTGATGAGTGCAAGCTATATTGGAAATAAGGGAGCTATGCTTTTGATATCTGCGGACGATCCCGGTTTTCACTCTTCTCAAACAGAACAGGACAGCAGAGTTTTTGCCAAATTTGCAAGAATTCCCGTACTTGACCCTTCTACTCCTCAAGATGCTTACGATTTTGTAAAACTCGGAGTTGAAATAAGTGAACTTTTTGAAACAACCGTAATGTTAAGACCTGTAATGAGAGTATCTCATGCCAGAGAAATCATAGAAGTAGATGATGAAACAAATTTTAAAAAAACCAATAACCGTTTCAAAAGAGATATAAGAAGATGGGCTGCAGTTCCAAGAGCCGGAAGACTTGCTCAAGGGTATGATCAACTTAAAAGAGTTGAAAAAATTGCCAATTACAATTGGGAAAAATTTTTAAAACCCCAATTTGATACTCTAAAAGGTGGAAAATTACTCATACTTACAAGCGGAACGGGAGACGGTTTTGTAAAAGAGACTTTGAGTGATTTAAATCTTAAAGCAGATATTGTCAAAATCATTATGCCGTATCCTTTACCCGTAGAACAAATGAAAAATGCTTTTAAACATTATGACAAAATTATAGTTTTTGAAGAACCCTACCCTTGCATTGAAGAGCAAATTGCTTCAGAAAAAGTATATGGCAAAAATACCAATACGGTTCATAAAATAGATGAAATGAGCAAAGAAAATGTTTTAAAAGCTTTACGGAAAATAGCTTTTTACAATGGAGAAAATATATACGAATCTCCAAAAATAGACTTTGGTTTCGAAGTACCGGCAAGACCGCCCGCTTTATGTCCGGGGTGTCCTCATAGAGACATTTACTATGCCATAACAAAAGTTTTTAAAAAAAATAAGTCCATATATCCTTCTGATATAGGATGTTATACTCTTGCTCTTGCTCAAGGAGCGATAGATACTGTTTTATGTATGGGCGGCAGTGTATCAATGGCAAGCGGACTTAGCATAGCCAATCCTGATAAAACAGTAGTTGCAACCATTGGTGACGGAACATTTTTTCATTCGGGTATTCCTCCTCTTTTAAATGCCGTATACCAAAGACATAAATTTATCCTTGTGGTTTTAGATAACTCTACCATAGCCATGACCGGACGACAGGCAACTCCGGAACGATTCAATCAGGGTATCAATATAACGAAAATAGTTGAGGGCATGGGTATAGAATGTTTGGAATATAAATATTCTCATCTTATGCATGAAAATATCGAATTTTTTAAAAATGTAAAAGAAAAATTCAAAGATGCAAATTCTCCTTTGGTAGTAGTGGTAAAACAGTTTTGCATATTGGACAATCCAAGAGCCAAAGACTGGGTGCCGGGGATTTTTGCTGAAGTTGACGAAGAAAAATGTGTAGCCTGCGACCAATGTACTACAGTTTACAAATGTCCTCCAATGCACTATAACGAAAAAGGTAAAATCGAAATAGATCCATTTTTATGTGCAGGATGCGGGGGATGTTTAGAGATTATATGCCCGACTGATGCATTTAAAGAAAGAAAGGATTAGTTATGAAATATCAGATAGTAATAGCAGGTTTCGGCGGACAGGGCGTTGTATTTTTGGTAAAAGTTTTAGCTATTTGTGCGGGAAACAAGGATATACCTTTTTTAGGTACGGAAAACCATGGAATGAGCCAAAGAGGCGGAGCAGTCAGTTGCGATATAAAGATTGGCAATTTTCAAAATCCGGTAATCGATAAAAATCAAGCCGATATGATTATAGGACTTGATAAAAATGAAAGTTTAAGAAATATATCTTATCTTAAAAAAGATGGTATTATGGTAGTAAATGCGGATGATAGTTATCCTGAAATTCCTTTTAGAATTGCACGGATTGATGCAAACAAACTGGCATTGGAAAACAAGATACCGATACAAGCTTTAAATGTTTTTATGCTTGGAGTTGCACTAAAAAACGAACCGAATTTTCCTTTTAGTGCAAATGATGTAAAAGAGGCAATCAAAAAGATAAATTTGAAAATGGCGGAGCAGAATTTTAAAATACTTGAAATGGGTATGAAAGGAGAATAAATGGTTTGGAACGAAATTGAGTGTGCCAAAAGAGAAGATATAGAAAAACTGGAATTTAAAAGACTTAAAGAGACTTTAAACAGAGTTTACTCTTTAACACCTTTTTACAAAAAGAAATTTGACGAGTTAAAACTATTGCCAAGTGATATAAAGTCATTAAATGATATAAAAAAACTTCCTTTTACGAAAAAACAGGATCTTAGAGACCATTACCCGTTCGGACTTTTTACGGTTCCTTTAAGTCAGGTTGTAAGAATCCACAGTTCAAGCGGAACTACCGGCAAACCTACTGTCGTAGGATATACGAAAGCCGATATGGATGTATGGAATGAAGTTATGGCGAGAGTATATACAATGGCAGGTGTTAGTGCAAAAGATGTGGTTCATAACGGTTACGGATACGGTCTTTTTACCGGTGGTCTTGGATTTCACGAAGCGGCTCAAAAGATAGGAGCAACAGTCATACCTGCAAGCGGAGGTTTTACAGACAGGCAACTTATGCTTATGAGAGATTTTGGAGCTACGGTTCTTGCCGCCACTCCTTCTTTTGCCTTACATTTAGCAGAAGTTGCAAAAAAAAGCGGACCTGATTATAAAAATGAGTATAAATTAAAATGCGGAATTTTTGGAGCAGAGCCCGTAAGCGAAGGACTCAAAAAAGAAGTATCAAAAGCATGGGGCATTGATTATCATGAAACATACGGACTTAGTGAAATAATAGGACCGGGAGTATCATCAAGTTGCAAATACTCAAAACTTCTGCATATAAACGAAGATCATTTTTATCCTGAAATTATTGATCCCAAAACCGGCGAAGTACTGCCCGAAGGAGAAAGAGGAGAGCTTGTCATAACAACATTGACAAAACAGGCACTTCCTATCATAAGGTACAGAACAGGAGATATAACATCCTTGACTTATGAACCGTGCAAATGTGGAAGAACTACCGTAAGAATGGAAAGTATCGTAGGAAGAGCAGATGATATGCTTATAGTAAACGGTGTAAATGTATATCATTCTCAAGTTGAACATGTCATAGCAAATACTGAAGGTGTTACTCTAAACTATCAAATCATTGCCGATAAAAAAGGATTTTTGGACAAACTTGAAATATTGGTTGAAATAAGTGATGAAGTTATGAGCGACAATATAAAAGAACTTGAAAATATCAAAAAAGAGTTGCAACACTCACTTTTAAACAATCTTTATATAAATGCAAATGTAAAACTCGTTGAGCCAAGAACAATTGAGAGAAGCATGGGGAAAGCCGTAAGGGTAGTTGACAAAAGGAGAAATTAAAATGAACAACCATATAAAACAGTTAACAGTATTTGTAGAAGACAAAATGGGAGAATTGACAGATATCACAACAATACTTTCTCAAAACGGTGTCTCATTAAAATCAATCAATCTGGTTGATTCAAGTGATTTTGGATTGTTAAGAATTATTGTAGATGATACTAAAAAAGCAGCTTTTGTTTTGGAAAAAGAGGGATTTAGTCTGACAATTACAAATGTCATAGCCATAAAGATAAAAAACAAAGTAGGAAGTTTTAACAAAGTAGTAACCGCCTTAAGCAAAAATGATATAAATATCGAGTATATCTATACTGTTGACAGTGATACATACGGTATATTTATCTTTAAAGTTGGTCCGAAAGATTTTGAAAAGGCAGTAAATATTTTAAAAGAAAGCAGTATTGAAACTTTAAAGACCATATAATATGAATCTTGATGAGTTACAAAAAAGTGAAATAGGCTTTCTTTCTCATATAGGCGGAAAACTTGTAAACTTTAGTGAAGGATATGCCGAACTTGCTTTTGAAATAAATGATTTTCACAAACAGCATCTCGGAGTAGTTCACGGTGGAGCTATGGCAACTTTGGCAGATCATGCCGGATGGTATGCTGCAGTATCACAGATAGAAATAGGACAAACCTGTGTAACAATAGAGTTAAAGATAAATTATTTAAAACCTGCTTTTGAAGAACTTTTAAAAGCACAGGCAAAAGTTGTAAACAAAACCAGAAAAACTGTTTTTGTCGTTATAGAGCTTTTTGACAAAGACAAGATCGTAGCTTATTCAACGGCAACATATTCGATTATAACGGAAAAAAGGAATTCCAAATGTTGAGTGCTTTTATAGAAGGGTTTATTCTTGGTATAGGAGCAGCAGTACCGGTAGGTCCTATAAATATACTCATTATGACAAATGCCTTGAAAAATTATAAAAATGCCTTAAGTATAGGCTTTGGTGCGATGAGTGCGGATATAACTTATTTGGTACTTATCCTTTTAGGGCTTTTTGCATTTGTTAAAAACGGAATATTTCAAACACTTCTTGGAATTTTTGGTTCACTGTTTTTAACTTATATAGCATACCTGATCTTTAAAAATAGAAATGAAAAGATAGAACTTGATCCCTCGAAGATAAAAGACGGACATACAAAGATAGTTTCAAATTATTTAAAAGGGTACTCATTAACTCTTTTAAATCCTTATACTATAGGATTTTGGATAAGTGTTTCAGCATATATATCAACCAAAAACCTCTCTTTTGGTTTTACACTGCTTGGACTTTTCAGCGGTATATTTTTATGGATAACTCTTATGCCTTATGCTGTACACAAAACCAAACATTTACTCTCTCACAATATGATAAAAAATATTTCTATTGTCGCAAGCGGCATTATACTGTTTTTTGCAATAGGAATGATAGCAAATATAATAAAAGGATAAAAATATGGAAAAATCATATCTTTCGTCAAATCCTGATGAAAAAGGATATTTTGGTAAATATGGCGGAGCTTTTATACCTCCTCAACTTGAAAAGCCCTTTGCGGAGATAAATGAGGCTTATGATAGATTATCTAAGAGTTTCGATTTTCTTGATGAGTTAAAAAGCATAAGAAAACATTATCAGGGTCGCCCTACTCCAATCTCTTATGCAAAAAGGCTTAGTGAATTTGTCGGTGGAGGAAGAATTTATTTGAAAAGAGAGGACTTGAACCATACGGGTGCACATAAGTTAAACCACTGTATGGCTGAAGCTCTTGTAGCAAAATACCTTGGCAAAAAGAAAATCATGGCTGAAACAGGAGCAGGACAACATGGTGTAGCACTTGCAACTGCGGCAGCTTATTTTGGATTGGAGTGTGAAATACACATGGGTGAAGTGGATATCGAAAAGGAGAAACCCAATGTCATAAGGATGAAGATCCTCGGAGCTAAAGTGGTACCGGTAACTCATGGGCTTAAAACTCTAAAAGAGGCGGTGGATAGCTGTTTTGAAGCTTATGTGGCTCAGGCTGATAGTGCTTTTTATGCGATAGGTTCGGTTGTAGGACCTCATCCGTTTCCAAAAATGGTAAGAGATTTTCAAATGGTTGTAGGGCTTGAAGCAAAAGAGCAATTTTATGAAATGACAAATCAACTCCCGGATAGTGTAGTGGCTTGCGTCGGAGGAGGAAGCAATGCAATGGGCATATTTAGCGGTTTTATAGATGACCCTGTCAAACTATACGGAGTTGAACCTCTTGGTATCAGTACAAGACTGGGTGAACATGCAGCAAGTCTGACTTATGGAAGTGACGGAATAATGCATGGATTTAATTCTATAATGCTAAAAGATGAAAACGGGGAACCTGCTCCTGTTTATTCGGTTGCAAGCGGACTTGATTATCCTTCAGTCGGACCGGAACAGGCTCATTTAAAAACCATAGGAAGAACCATTGTAGCAACCGCTTCAGACGAAGAAGCTATAGATGCTTTTTATAAACTCTCAAGATATGAAGGTATTATTCCCGCACTTGAGAGTTCTCATGCTGTTGCATTTGCCATGAAGCTTGCCAAAGAGAGACCAAAAGAGTCAATTTTAGTAAACTTGAGTGGCAGGGGCGATAAAGACATAGACTTTGTTGTAGAAAATTATCCTATACCTGAGTAAACAAAGCAAAGGGGAGTCAACCCCCTTTGTTGCTTAGTAACAATATTGTCTATATTTAAAAAATACAAAGAGTACTGTTTTGAAAAGATTGCCTGCTGAGTGGGAAAAACAAAAATGTATCATGATCACTTATCCTCACAAAAAAAGTGATTGGAAATGTTGTTTGCAAGAGATAGAAAAAACTTATATCCAAATAATAAAAGGTATATCAAAATATCAAAAGTGTTTGATAATATGTGATGATATAAAAAGAGTAAAAAATATTCTCGACTTCAATCAAGACAATCTTATATTTGCAAATATATCCACAAATGATACCTGGATAAGAGATTATGGAGCTATTGATCTCATTGACAAAGATAGTGTAGTATCGTATGATTTTACATTTAACGGATGGGGTAAAAAATTTGATGCTTCATTGGACAATTTGGTAAATCAAAAATTATATAAAAAAAATTTTTTCAAAAACTCACTAAAAAAAATAGATTTTGTTCTTGAAGGCGGAAGTATAGATTCTAACGGAGACGGGGTTTTGCTTACTACAAAAAAGTGTCTTTTAAATAAAAACAGAAACCCTTTTTTATCACAAGAACAAATAGAAAAAAAACTTTTTGAATATTTTGGACTAAAAAAAATTTTATGGTTAAAAAACGGTGGGCTTTTCGGAGATGATACGGACTCGCACATAGATACCCTTGCAAGATTTTTAAATACCGATACAATTTGCTATGTAAAGTGCTACAACAAAGATGACGAACATTATACCGAATTGAATAAAATGGAAAAAGAGTTGCAACAAAGCGGATTTAAGCTTGTGCCTATTCCTCTGCCGGATCCTGTTTTTTACGAGGGAGAAAGATTGCCTGCAACTTATGTTAACTTTTTATTTGTAAACAATGCCATAATACTGCCAATTTACAATCAAAAAAAAGATAAAGAGGTTATCAAAATTTTTAGAAATTTTTATCCGAATAAAGATATAATTCCAATTGATGCATCTATTCTTATAAGAGAACACGGCAGTATTCACTGTGCCACGATGCAAAGATACATACAACCAAAGGATATAAATGACTCTTGAAAAAAAAGCTACTATCGTTTCAAGCAGTATCGCAACGATTCTTATAATTATAAAACTCATCATAGGCATTTTAAGCGGTTCTGTTTCAGTACTTGCAAGTGCGATAGACTCCGTACTGGATCTCATAGTATCGGCTTTTAATCTTTTTGCCATTACAAAATCGGAAAAACCTGCTGATGAAGAGTTTAACTATGGAAGAGGAAAGATAGAAGCTTTGGCTGCAGTTATAGAAGGAACCGTTATCACTATGAGCGGTCTTTTTATACTGTATGAAGCGATTAAAAAAGCCGTAAACAAAGAAATCACGCAACTTCTTGATACTTCTATACTTGTTATGGGTGTTTCGATAGTCTTAACTGTCGGCTTGGTTCTTTTTTTAAATTATGTTGCCAAAAAAACAAACAACCTTGTTATTCGTTCCGATGCACTACATTATAAAACCGATATATACAGTAACGGAGCAATTCTTTTAGCACTTTTTCTTATAAAATTAACAGGTATCCAAATCATTGACTCTCTTTTTGGAGGAGCAATTGCAGTATATATCATATATTCTGCTTATGCAATTATCAAAGAAGGGGTTTTAATGTTGCTTGATGTAGCACTTGATAAAAAAATAGTTGACAGTATTAAAGATATTATTATTAGTACAAACGGAGTTACGGATTATCACTTTTTAAAAACAAGAAAATCCGGAAAAACCAACTTTGTAGATGTTCATGTCGTTATGACACCTGATATTTCACTTTTGGAAGCTCACAGGATTGCTGATACCATAGAAGATAAGATCAAGAAATTGGACAATAAAAGCAATTGGAGCATAACTATACACCTTGATCCTTATGATGACTCCGATATAAATACCTAACCCTCTTCCTTTTGGCAACAATTCTCAAATTTTCTTTTCTTGCCCCATCTGTGTTGATGCCCTTTGCCGTAAAGTTCAACTTCTATATGATCAGCCTCATTTTTACTTATAATTACACAAGAATCGCACCCTGTTTTGATATAAAAGCTGCCTTTTAAAAATCCTACTCTGCATATATAAATCATTTCATCTTTATTTAATCCCATAGACTGAAGTCTCTGTTTTAAATCATTTGGCAAATCAATATCTTTGATAATAGCTCTTCCACCTTTGTCAAGTTCACTTAATTTCACTTATATCTCCAATCAATAACCCGCAATTTTCAATATATTATATACCGTATATGCCAAAAGCCAGGCTAATACATTCGGATAAACAGTATAAAAAGTTCTCCACAGCCATTGAGGAATTTCAGCATAAAATGTACTCATTGCAGCAAGACAGGGAGAATATATCATTATAATGATAATAAGTGCAACTGCAGCTTTGAAGTCAACATTCTCTTTCATTTTTTGAATAAGTCCGTTGTTTTCCAATCCTCCTCCAACAGCATAAAGAGTTCCCATGGTAGAAACAACTACTTCTTTTGCTGCAAGACCGGCTATGACGGATACTGTCATTCTCCAGTCAAAGCCAAATGGTTTAAAAATCGGATTTATTGTTTTTCCGATAGTACCAAGATAACTATCTTCCAAAAGTTTGGCATTTAATTCATTTTTTAAACTCTCTTTACTCTTTTTATTTGTAGCCAACTCTATCTTTTTTTCAAAAATTTGCTCTGTTTTTGGATGGTGGGGATAAGTACTTAAAAACCATACAATCATTGCCGCAACAGCTATAAAAGTACCTGCTTTTTTTAAAAACATTTTTGTTTTTATCCATAAGTCCATAAGCAAAGATTTCATTGAAGGAAATCTGTATGGCGGTATCTCCATTACAAACGGCTCGGGTTCGCCTTTGAACAAAACAACCCTGAGTATTTTTGCAACAATCAAGCCAAGTACGGCCCCGCCGATATATATGGCAAAAAGTACATTTCCGGGATTATGGTTGGCAAAAAAAGCGGCAATCACCAAAACATAGATAGGAAGTCTTGCTCCACAACTCATAAATCCCAAAACAAGCATAGTAATGATCCTGTCTTTTGGATTTTTCAGAGTTCTTGCCGCCATATATGCAGGTACCGTACATCCAAAACCGCTAACCAACGGCACAAAAGCTTTTCCCTGAAGACCGAATTTTTTCAAAAATCCGTCCATCAGATATGCCGCTCTTGCCATATATCCGGTTTGTTCGAGTAAATTTATACCTAAAAAAAGTATTAAAATATTCGGTAAAAACATTACGACTGCACCGATTGCAGGAATAACACCTTCTGTCAAAAGTGAATTAAATTCCCCTTTTGGCAAAATTTCCGATATATAATTTGCACTGTTGCTAAAAAACCAGTCTATCCAATTCATAGGAATATTACCCAATTCAAATGTCAATTGAAACAAGCCCCACATAAAAAAAAGAAATATAGGAAGCCCCAATACAGGATGAATAAGTATATTGTCTATTTTTTCGCTAAGACTCTCTTGTATTTCAGGTATTTTTAGTGCTTCCATTTGAAGGTTGTGCGAAAGTGCCGCTCTTTCATTGGAAAGTATATCGGTTGTGCTCTCTTCATCAAATTCCGCTTCAAGTTTTTTGTACATTTTTTCCAAAATATCATGAACCTCTATCCAAACAGGCAAATCATGTATCATTTTATATATATTTTCATCTCGGTCAAGAAGTCTGATTGCTACAAATCTTGCAAAATCAGGATCTTTAAAATGAGGTGACTTTTTTAGTATTGATATGAGCTTTTCTATCCTCAGCTCTATCCTTTCGCTGTAATAAATCTTGTTTTTTTCTTTTGGGTGTTTGTAAACCTCTATGATAGTATCTACTATTTCATCAATTCCTTTATGTTCTTTTGCCGAAGAGAGGACAACAGGAATACCAAGAAGCATTTCAAGCTTATCTTTATCAACGCTTCCTCCTTTTGCCTCAATTTCATCTATCATATTGATAACCAGTATCATTTTTTTATGCATATCAAGAAGTTGCAAAGTAAATATAAGATTCCTTGAAAGAGTATTTGCATCAACGATATTGATAATGATGTCATACTCTTCTTGTATAAGATAATTTTTACTGACTTGCTCTTCGGGAGTATAAGCATTAAGAGAGTAAATTCCGGGCAAATCAACCAAACTTATATCATATCCGTCTTTTTTAATATCAACCACTTTTGTATCAACTGTGACACCAGAAAAATTACCGGTATGAAGTCTTGCGTCTCCTATAGCATTCAAAAGAGATGATTTGCCTACATTTGGCTGTCCTGCAACTACAACTTTTATTTTACTATTTTTTACGAGACTTTTATCATTTTCAGCCGATAAGCTACTCTTGCGGTGAGTGTTCATTTTTCACTCTCCACTATGATATTTTCTGCCTCTTCTTCTCTAAGACCCACTTTTGTATTCCCGGCCAAGATATCCCATGTCTGTTTGGCAAGAGTATGTTTTAATACTTTTATTTTTGCTCCTTTAACTATACCCATTGCTGTAAGTCTGCCTCTTATAGGCTCTTTTGCCGTAATTTTTCTTACAATCGCACAATCGCCTATATTCATCTGAGATACTTTTTTCATTATGATTATCATCCTAAAATATTTTAATTTGCGAAATCATAACAAAAAAGAGTTTAATAAATACTTAAAGTGATAATCATTATCAATTAAAAGAGTTAAAAAGAATTATTTTGCAAATAATCAGAGAAATATTAAAATCCGTCAGTTGCCTGCTTTTGTTGTTATTTGATCAAGAACATTTTTCATTTTAGGTATTACGGCACAGCCTTGCAATTTAAATCTCTTTTTTAAAATATCCGGATTTAAATACTCTATTTTTACTTGATCGTTATAATCTTTATAAACCAATATCCTAATCGGCAAATCAATGGCAGCCCGTATATCTCTTAGCATTATTCTTGTGCCCATTTTAGGATTGCCAAATATAATAACTTTGGCTTCAAGCATATCATATCCAACTTTTTGGGCATTGGCTTTATGATCAATGATGCCAAATACATTCATGCCTTTTGATTTGACTATCTTTTCTATATTTTTTATAGTTTTATCAACAGAATATTTACTGTTTTTTATGATATACTCACCGGCATTTAAAACGACTATACTTAGTACCCAGATTAAAATCAATCTTATTTTCATAATCTTATCCTTGCTTTTATTTGGCAGAATATGTAAGACATATCATATTTTGCCGATTGTATTTTAACAAACAAAAGTGCCTCTTTGGTGCTAAGTACCTATCCAAAAGCATTTTGTTTTATCATCCGTTTTATTATTTATCATAGAAAATATAGACCATCTAATACAAGATATGATAAAATACTTATAAACTTTTCCGCCAAAGGCTTTGTGTATGAAAATAAATACAGCTTTAATTCAACAAAAATTTCACAACACTAAAGAAAAAACCATACAAAAAACTCTTGAATTAATAAAAAAGGCAAAAAAAGAAAATGCCGAACTTGTTGTATTGCAAGAGCTTCACCAAGACAGATATTTTTGCATTAATGAAAATACTGATAATTTTGCAAAAGCAGAAAGTTTTAAAAACGATATTGTTTTTTGGTCAAAAATTGCCAAAGAGTATGGTATAGTATTGATTACTTCTTTATTTGAACAAAGAACTCACGGTCTATACCACAATACGGCAGTTGTATTTGACAAAGACGGGAGTATTGCCGGAAAATACAGAAAAATGCATATCCCTGACGACCCTGGTTTTTATGAAAAGTTTTATTTTACACCGGGAGATTTGGGATTTGAGCCGATAGATACAAGTATCGGAAAACTTGGTGTTTTGATATGTTGGGATCAATGGTATCCGGAAGCTGCAAGAATTATGGCTTTAAAAGGAGCGGAAATACTGATATATCCAACTGCCATAGGGTGGTTTGATGAAGATGACGACAAAGAGAAACAAAAGCAGCTTGAAAGCTGGATAACCGTACAAAGATCACATGCCATAGCAAATGGCTTACCGGTTGTTGCAGTCAACAGAGTGGGCTTTGAAAAAGATGAAAGCAAATGCCTCAAAGGTATAAGATTTTGGGGGAACTCTTTTGTTTGTGGTGCCGCAGGAGAGATATTGTGTAAACTTGATAATGATAGCGAACAATGTAAAATTATCCAAATTGATACAATCTGTACCAAAAAAAGGCGAGATATCTGGCCTTTCCTGAGAGATAGAAGAATTGATGCATACAAAACTTTACTTAAAAGATATAATGATTAAAAATCATACTCTTTTAAATACGAAGAAAAAATTTTAATCCTGTGAATTTTCTTTTGCTCTTTTGACATTCATATAAAAAGCAAATTTATCTTCTCTTTTTGGTACAATTTTCTCATTTAAGGCAACTTGCAACTGTTTATTGTATTTTTTTACATAAGATAAAAAGTCTCTTTTTGTTTTTCCCCTTAGTATGCTTTTGGTAACTTTTATGATATTTGCGGGATTTATCGCATGATTGTTTTTGTACAGACCAAAATGCAAATGTGGTCCGGTACTAAGACCGGTTGAGCCTACATATCCGATAGTTTTACCTTTTTTTACATACCTTCCCCGTCTTATACCTCTTGCAAACTTTCTTAAATGGCCGTATAAAGTCTTATAACCGTTTGTATGCCTTATAATGATACAATTTCCGTATCCTCCTTTTCTACCTGCAAATATAACTTTTCCATCACCTGCGGCATGAACGGGAGTTCCGATAGGTGCAGCAAAATCTATACCCAAATGGGCTCTGTATCTATGAAGTATCGGATGCCATCTTTTATATGTAAATCTATCGGAAATTCTTGTGTATCTGCATGGGCGAGACAAGAAAAACCCCTCCAACTCTTTGCCTTTTTCATTATAATATCTGCCCTTATACCTATAGATAAAATGCTTTTTACCTCTTGTTTCTATCATTGAAGCGATTATGACCGGATTGCCAAGCTGTCTTCCGAGTCTTATTTTTTGAGTATATACAATTACAAGTCTATCGCCTTTTCTAAGATCTCTTTTAAAATTGATACTATTTTTATATGACTGGACAAATTCATTTGCCAAAAGGTAATTGTTTGTAAGTTTTACTATATCATTATAAGGAGAAGTCTTTATGGAAGTTTCAAGTGTTTTTTGCTTTGTTTCATAAATAATCGGCAACAAATCTACAAAATAATTACCATTGTCTTTTCCTATATGTATCTGCAACTCTTCACCTACGGGTATTAACACTTGTTCTACCGTGCCATTGTCATCTTGAAGCAATTGATATCTTGTTCCCGCTATTATCTCCGAAGTTAACTCTTTGTCTCCCGTATCAAGATTGTAGTAGAGTTTTAGCGGCATTTTATGGTCTTCCAAAAAGTTTAGAAATGTTTTTCCTTTTTCCCATTTTTGCTCAACAAGTTTTGTCGCACCAAAAAGATACCCGTTTACCAATATCAATAAAATAAAAATAAATCTCAATCTTCAAACCTTATCAACTTAACTTTATACTTTATACTGCTTTTTATTTTGCAATATATTGTACAAAGTAAATTATTGCTTTTTTCGGAATTATATCCTTTGTATGCTTTAAAAGCAATTTTTAATCCACTTTTAGTATAATATCACTACTAAAATGTAAGGATTTTTATGAAAAAGTGGTTATTTGTAATTTTAATTTTATCTGCAACGATATTAAATGCGAAATTTTCAGAGTATAAAAGTAAAATTTTATCAATCGACGGAAATACTGCAACCGTCAAAAGCTTTGCTGATGTAAAAATTGGCTCAAGCGGAATAGTTGTACACCAATACTCCAAAAACCATTCAACAGTAGTAGCAAAAGTTATAGTAATAGATAAAAACAGTGACTATATAAAGCTGAGATTTAGAAAATTTGATGATTTGAAGCAAGATGTCTTGCCGGTTCCTATGATATTGCCTCATACCGGAGATACGGTTATATTAAATTATCTTTACAACCATGCTTTTGTCGTTGCACCAAATTATAAAACATATAAAGATATAACCGCAAAACATAAAGATATTTCGTGGCTTCACCCTGATTTATTTGCAAGTGAACTTTTTGCCGACAACAACCCCTCTCCAAATAGAAAAGATTTTCAAAAATTTTGCAAAGAATACTCTTTTTCACTTCTTTATTTTGCAATAGAAAATAATGGCTACTTTGTAGATTGCAACAGTTTTAAGGTTTTAAAAACTGAAAAAATTATTTCAAAAGACGGCAAAACAACAGTTCCTTTTTATTCAAGAATAAAAGATATAGATACTTCTTGGCTTAGTTTTGGAAAGTCAAAGATCGCCGACTATAACAGTTACTATAAAATGCTTTTGAGATAATATGATGACAAAAAAAGATATAGAATTTTTCCAAAATATTGTCGGCAAAGAAAATATATACAATGACAAAGCTCACCTATTGGCATATTCGTATGATGCAACAAAAAACAGATACGAGCCTGATGCTGTTATATTTCCCAGAAACGAAGATGATGTAAGCAGGATATTAAAATACTGCAATGAAAATAAAATCATCATAATTCCAAGAGGTGCAGGAAGCGGTTTTACAGGCGGGGCATTGCCCGTAAACGGTGGCATAATGCTTGCTTTTGAAAAACATATGAATAAAATCATAGAAATTGATATGCAAAATATGGTTGCTATAGTCCAACCGGGGGTTATAAACAGAGATTTGCAAAATGCGGTTGAAGAGATAGGACTTTTTTATCCGCCTGATCCGGCCAGTCAAGATTATTCTACTATCGGCGGAAATGTAAGTGAAAATGCCGGAGGTATGAGAGCTGCAAAGTATGGCATAACAAAAGACTTTGTAATGGCATTAAGAGCAGTTTTACCAAACGGAGAAATCATAAGAGCCGGTAAAAAGACGATAAAAGATGTAGCAGGATACAATATAGCCGGTATTCTTATTGCCAGCGAAGGAACTTTGGCAGTTATAACCGAAATTACTTTAAAACTTTTAGCAAAACCGTCCAAAACAAAAACTGCTATGGGAGTTTTTGAAAGTGTCAAAGATGCTATGAATGCGGTTTTCAAAACAATGGCAAGCGGTGTCACTCCTGTTGCTATGGAGTTTTTGGACAATCTGAGCATAAGAGCCGTAGAAGAAAAATTCCACAAAGGCTTACCGGTTGATGCCGGAGCCATACTTATATGCGATGTTGATGGCAATCTTGATATAGAACTTGATACACAACTTCAAAAGATAGAACATGGTTTCAAAGAAAACGGTTGTAAAAACTTTGTTATAGCAAAAGACAAAGAGGAAGCAAATGATCTTTGGTTTTCAAGAAGAAATGCCAGCCAAAGCATTACCATATACGGAAGTAAAAAACTAAATGAAGATATAACGGTACCCAGATCCAGATTGCCGGAGCTTTTAGAGGGTATTAGCAAAATAGCAGAAAAATATGATATAAAAATACCCTGTTTCGGACATACGGGAGACGGCAATGTACATGTAAATGTAATGGTTGATGCAAACGACAAAGACGAACTCCAAAAAGGTTATGAAGCTATTGTTGAAGTTTTTAAACTCGCAGTGGATCTTGAAGGAACTTTAAGCGGTGAACACGGTATAGGCCTTAGCAAGGCTCCGTTTATGGATATGGCCTTCAGTAAAGCAGAAATGGAACTTTTCAAGTCCGTTAAAAAAGCTTTTGATCCGAACAATATATTAAATCCGGGTAAAATGGGACTTTGAAAACAAAAAAAGAAAAAATACAGTTTTATATCAAAGAATTTAGAGATAAAGATTTGTTGCATTATGCTTCAAGCCTAAGTTTTCATACTATATTGGCACTTATTCCCGTGCTTCTTATATCACTTTCAATCTTTACAAAACTTCCGAGTTTCAACAAATACTATGAGCTTATAAAAAATTTTATTTTTTCATCTTTGATGCCAAGCCAGCAAGAGACTATATCGAACTACATAGATAAATTTTTAAACAATACCCTAAATATGGGAATAATGGGTTTTATATTTGTAATATATGTTTCGATTATGTTTTTTATGGATTATGAGTATATAGTCAGTAAAATTTTCAAGACAAAACCAAAAACCTTTTGGCAAAGTATCTCTACATACTGGACACTTGTAACATTGCTTCCAATGGGTATAGGAGTATCATTTTTTATCTCAAGCAAAATACAGCATATATTAAACTCTTACCAATATACAAGCTGGATAAACATACTTGTTATACTTCCTTTTCTTATCTTTTGGATGCTCTTTTTTATAATGTATATGATATCCATAAATATCAAGGTTGATACAAAAATAGTCCTGTTTTCATCTTTTCTGGCTTCTTCTATTTGGTATATATCAAAAACTGTTTTTATCTATTATGTCAGCTATAATAAAACCTATACAAGCATATACGGTTCATTTAGCACGATAATGTTCTTTTTTATATGGATATATTTTTCCTGGGTTATTTATATATACGGTTTAAAGATATGCTACCTTCTAAACAGAGCAAACAATACCCACTCTTTAGAAACCAATACCACAACGGCAAATAAAAATACTAACTACCCGGATTAAAATCCAAGCAATTTTTTTCTTATTTTAGGGTTTGTAAGATTTTCTCCTCTTAACATTCTCAATCTCATTTCATCAAAAGGTATCAACTTCTTTTTTGTACTGTTTTTTTCATATGCTCCGAAACCATAATGCATCGGAGTACTGTCGGTCATTGTATAATGAGCTTTTTTCGCATCTATCCATTTATGGGTATCATCACTATATGTCCAAAGTTTTACATCTTTCGGGTCATATTTGTTTTTATGAAGCCAAAGTATCATACAACCAGGATCATCAAACACAAAAGCTCTGCCATCTTTTAGTATAACTTCACTTGAATGATCCATTTTTTCCACTTCCATGCCACATTGCGGATCCATTGTAACTCCAAGCTTTACCGGTACCGGTTTTCCGTCTTTGCTTTTTAGAGTTGCCACTTCTCTTTTTTCACAGCCGCTAAACAATAACAAAATAAATATCGCAAATATAATACTTTTTTTCATCACAGCCATACTCCATTTTTTAAATGATAAATTACGGGATAAGCAGATACTATAATAACATAAACAGTATCAAAAATCAAAGAAATCTTTCCAAAATTACTCTTTTTTATCCCGGCAAGCAAGATAATATATCGTGCAATTGCACTGAAAGTTCCTATAAAAAGAGTGGTATATAAAACATATCCTATATAGTGATAATCACTTTGCAGCATACAAAACGGGCAATGATGAGTAGGCAGTTCATATATGTAAGTTCCGAAAAACGATATAAGTGAAATGATGGAAGTTGCTACAAATAAAATATTTGCCAAAGCATAATATACGGAATTTTTCAGTCTGTAAGCAAAAAGAATAAGTATAAAATTTATATAAAAAAGCGAAACCAAAAGAGTATTTGGCAAAGAGAGTATAGAAGCGATAGTTGATTTTCCCGCAGCTGAAAATACGGTTCCGCAGCAACTGACTATTCTTGCCGGATCGAGTGAAAAAAATTCCATAACCTCCAGCACAATCTCACTCATCAAAAAAATATATATTATAACAAAAAAGATAAATTTTATCTTTGTATAAGGCATTTTTTCATTTTCCAAATCAACCTTGTTTAGCACCAGCCAGGAACTAAACAGATATAAATTTATAATTTTTATTATCATGGCATAAAAACCATATGTTGTAGAATTTACTACACCGACTGCACACATAGCTCCCGGTATATAAACCGATAACTTATCCTGTACATATATAAAGTACAAAAAAAGAGGCAATTTTATAAAAAGTATATATTTTATGATTGTCGCTACAAGATAACTCTGTTTTTCAAGTCTGTACTGTGTAGTTGTTGTTTTTGTGATATCCCATTTTAAAATTATCTTTATACTTAAAAAAAATGCAATTGTTCCGAAAAAAGCAAAAATACCGTCAAGTATCAAAATCACAAGAACATCAGGTGTCAACAAATTCACTTCATTACGCCTTTTACTATTTCTATTTCCCTGTCAGTAATATCAAGATTAAAAAATATAGGATCATGTGTAGCAATAACAATTGTTTTTTTATCATTTTTTAACTCTTTTAAAAATGATAAAAAATCTTGTGAAAGTTTTGCATCAAGATTGGCTGTGGGCTCATCTGCAAGTATAATCTTCGGATCATTTACCAAAGCTCTGGCAATTGCCACTCTTTGCTGTTCTCCCCCTGATAGATTTTTAGCCAAATCATTTTTTTTGTGATAAATTGAAAATTTTTTCATACTAAGCTCTGCTTTGGTATCAATTTCCTCTTTTGTAAATCCTGAAGGAATAAGAGGCAAGATAACATTTTCATATACACTAAGTGTTGGTATAAGATTGAATTTTTGAAAAATAAAACCTATATTTTCCCGTCTATACATAGAAGCAAAATTATCAGGAAGCTTTGCTATCTTTTTGCCATCAACTTCCACATCACCGCTGGTTGGCTTTAAAAGTGCGGCCAAAATTGACAAAAGTGTACTTTTCCCGCTGCCGCTTGGCCCTTTTAAAAGAACCAATTCTTTTGATTTTACCTGAAATGTTATATTTTGCAAAGCTACCGTTTCATTTGGCTTGCCTTGATTGAAAATTTTATAAATTTTATCAACTTTTATCATCTTATTACCTCGTCAGCTTCCAATGTCGCCGCAAACCATGAAGGTATGATAGTTGCCGCTATATAAAGTGGCACTGTGGCAAAAAATATAAGCGTTACAGTTCCGAAGTCGAAACTAAAAGGAAGTTCAAAAGGAGGCTTGAGTATAGAATAACCGGTAAATATATCTCTTAAAACAGGAGCATTTAAAAAATATACATAAAACATACCAAAAGTCAATGCACTGAAAAATGCAACAAATGAAATGATAAAAGCTTCATAAAATTTTTGCAAAAGTATATCTCCTATCTTCCATCCAACTGCTTTTTGAACACCTATTTCTCGTTTTTCATCACTGCTTAATCCGCTTGTTTTATCATATATAATGATAAAAAATGTAAAAAGAGCTATGATAAAAAGTGCCAAAAAAACTCCACTCTTATAATCAAATATATTGTTATATGAAATTCTAAGATCATTTTTTGTAATAACTCTGAAATTCGGATACATCAATCGTATCTTTGTGGCTATCTCATTAACTTCTTTTGGATTTGGTACTCTTATGGTTATATCGGTAGCTTTATCTTCACTCATTCCAAATATTTCTCTTGCATTCTCATTGCTCAACAAAATGATATCATTTGATTCTAAAAGAGTGCTTCCTTTAAAAACTCCTGCTAAATATATCTTTTTAAAATCTCCGTTTGGTTTTATAAAATTAAAGTATTTATCATAATAATTTTTTTCAAGTATCTTTTTTACACCCTCGCCTACTATCATGGTATTTGGTTTATCAAAAATCGTTTTATCATATTTGTCAACAACATTTTGTATGCTTTTTTTATAGTTTGTATCAAATCTGCTAACACCTACTACCGAAAAATTGGCACCTGCATTTTTAAAGTAGTAGTATCCCCAAACTCTTGGAGAAACCTGTGAAACACCCTCAATAGTTGATAACTTTTCAACAACATCCAAACTAATATCCTGCTCTCTTCCGGCACTAAGTTTTTGTATGGTAATATCAGGTAAAGAATCAACCGTATAGGATAACTCTTTTTTTATGGAGTTGGATATAAAAAAGATAGATGATAGTAAAAATATCAGTATAAAAAAAATGATAAATATAAATATATTTTTACTTCCTCTTCTTTTTATAGCACTTAGTGCATATTCAAAAAGCAAAAGATTAAATAATTTCATTTGCATATAACCTTTGATGGGGTTTTTAAAAGTATTGTCGAGGGAGCATAAACATAGGTTGTTACAAAGTAGCTAACTCCTTCGGGGTCTTCGCTAAATATGGAAAACAGATCGCTCAAACTTCTATGCCTTATGTATTTGGCTTCAGTAGATATAGACAAATCAGGAAGTCCGATATATTTAACAAATATCTGTTTTTGAGATATGTTTTTACTCTTAAGTGTTAAAAACAAAACTTCAAATGTAAAAAAAAGAGCAATTGCTGTAAAAATAAGAGAAAAAATCTTTAAATTTTTACTCATTTTTTTTGCTCATCAAGCGACCAGACAAGATCATCATTTAACTCATCAAATCTTTTTATAAATTTTCCGAAATGATCTTTTTTAAAATTTTCAGCCTCTTTGAGTGTTTTAAAAGGTATAAGCTCATTCCCCATAGGTCCTAAAACATTACTCCAAAACACATAATATGCTTTTTTGGCATTTATACCCTTTTGAGTATAATAATCAGTTACAATTATTTTGGTAATACTTTTTCTAAATTTTTTTATATCATATTTGCCATAGTCATCCGGATTGAAGTAAAATTTCATCATATCCTTTACACCGTCAAAACTAAAATGATGAATTTTGCCATCTTTTTTAAAATAAATCTGAGCCGCCCATCTTGGATACTTGTAAACAAGCATTCCGCAAACCGGACATTTTTCTCCTTTGTGGACAACTACTTTACCAAATTCTTTCGGTTTACCTGCTCTTTTGATATCCCAAAGATACAATGATACCGCCAACAACTGTTTTTTGGACAACCTTTTGCAAAGCTTTTTCTCTTTTATAGCTTTTTTGAGCATCTTGATATCTTCATAGTTTTTAACATTTATTGGTTTGCAAACTTTTTGATATATCTTTTTACCCATAGGATAATAAATAATCTTTTTTTGTGCATCTGTTATAGCAAAAAGAGAGCCAAACAATATCAATAATACAAGAATCTTTTTCATATTTTTCCCCAACAATATAATATATCAATATAGCAAAAAAGTGTTAAGTGTTTGTTAAAAAATGTTTATGATATATTTAAAAAATCAATTACAGCATATCAAGATACTTAATCAATCCTTTTGAAATTCTTGAAAAAGGTAAAACCTTTGTTCCTCCGTATTTTACTTCAAACATTTTAAGAGTTGTTCTATCGCTAAAAGGTACCAAATCATCACCCTTCGGGCCTATTAGTCTGCTACCAAAAACATAAAGAGCTTTTTTTGCATCTATTACTTTACCTGTTATATAATCCTGCACGACCATTTTTTTTATGTCTTTGGTAGTTTTTGCACCGTATTCGGTATAATACCACGGTCTATAGTAAAAATCCATCATACTTTTAACAGAACTAAAGTATGCCTTTTTACCATTTTTCAACTCAATCATACAGACTAAATTTCCATATTTGTTTACATTCCAATTAAACAATGGATCAAGTGCATTTTTGGGAACTTTCAATTCTCCTGCACTAAGTCCTGAAACCAAAAATCCAAAAAACAAAATGCTTAATATAACTTTTTTCATAAAATTCCCTCCAAATTTTTTATTTGTTTTTAAATATGGATACCCATATTACAATATATCTTTTTTCTTAAATGAAATAAATCCAAAAAGAGCAAACAAAGCACCTATTATAACCGGATATGTTACTGCATAGGCTATAAAAGCCGTATGTCCGAAATTATCAAGCAAATAGTAAGCTACCGGGCCTATAACGGTAAGTTCGGGGTCAAATAGGCTTATAGCTCCTACTCTAAATACTTCCATCGGATTTAAAAGCGAGATAGATATGATAAGATTATCCGAAATCCTGTCTTGAAGCATCAATCCTATAAGAGCTACATCTATAAAAGCCAGCATTACTATCCACACCACAAATGATGCCCCTATGGCCACATCATGTGATTTTACAATAGATGATATAAAAAAAGCAATTCCGAGAAATGAAAATGAAAGTCCGAACAGTAAAGCCGAATACAGCATTAACATATTGTAAGGCAATGCTCCGCCTTTAAAAATTCCCCAAACAACCCCAAGAAATAAAGCGATAACAACAGGTAAAAAAACCGTTAAAAATCTGCCGAGCATTTTACCCCAATAATAATCTTTTAACGATATGGGAAATGACAACATATACTCAAGTATATTACTCTCCTTATCACCTGCAATGGATTTGACGGTAGTAGTAAGTATAAAGATAGGAAGTATGATTATAGTTACTTGCATATATATAAGAAGTATCCTGCTAAGTCCGCTAAATCCCATAACAACAGCATTTGTAATACCTGTTATAAAAAATAAAGCCATCAGTCCGCCAAAAACTATACTATATATAAAAAACCATTTTGATTTTATAGACTCTTTTATATCAAGCTTTGCTACTAACAATAAATTTTTCACCGTTATTTTCCCTTTTGTATTTTTTGCTGATTGAAATCTTCAACTTTATGTATAATCTTTTCAGCCTCTTTTAAAGTCAAAGGCTTTTCTCCTTTTGGCAATGTCTTTTTTGTAAAAGCGGCTATACCATAGGCCATAGGAGTTATCATATCATCTGTATATAAGGCTTTTCTTGCATCTATCCATTTTCCGGTTTTAGCATCTGTTATCCAGATAACAGCTTTATCCTTCCATGGTATTTTATTTTCATCCATCCACAAAACCGCACAACCTATATCATCAAAAAGATAATGCTTGCCTGTTTTGGGATTTACCACTTGTACTGCATATTTTCTCTCGCTGATAGCCATGTCACATCTTTGGCATATATCTCTATCCCAATGCATTTTTTGCGGTTTTAAATCTATCTTTTTATCGCACCCCGTAAGACCACCCATAAACAATAAAGACAAAAATACAAATATATACTTCTTCATTTGCATCATCTTAAGATTCTATCTTTTTATCTTCCGTAACTTTTCCAATATCAAGATATACAAGTCTGTTTGTAAGTCCTTTTAAATCTTCCAAACGATGAGTTACGTAGATAACCGAACTTTTTTTATCAAGCTTTGTTAAAAGTTTGGCAAAATTTTCCCTGCCTTTAGGATCAAGATTGGCAGTTGGCTCATCAAATATATAAAGTTCACTTTTTCTTGCCAGTGCAATCGCAATAAGCAGTTTTTGCTTCATTCCGCCAGAGAGTTTGAAAAACGGCTTTTTCATATTTTTTACAATATCCAATTCCATATCAACAGCTTCTTGCACAATCTTCTCTTTTGATACTTCTGAAGTTGTACATATATAGCCTATAAGATCCTCAACACTTATCTTTATGGGAGGAGGAAGTTGAGGGATAAAACTTATCTTTTTCAAGATATCCACTCTCTGCTTTACGGGATCTTTCCCGTCAACTTCTATACTGCCCTGATTTAATTTATAATACCCCAAAATTGCCCTTATAAGAGTTGTTTTACCGGCACCGTTGGGACCAAGCATTGCTATCTTGTCACCCTCCTTGATACTTAGGGTTATATTATCAAGGACATTAACTTCACCAAAATTTTTAATCACATTTTTTATATCTATGGTCATACGAGATTCTTTAACCTAAATTGAAAGTTGTAGGCATCAGTATGGCACACATCAAAACATCTACCGCACATTATACAATCACCGTTTACGACCATCTGTTTTGTTATACCCTTTTCTCGTCTTTCTCTGTCATGTTTTGGTTTTGTAAATTCTAACACATGCTCTTCCGGACAAACTTGCAGACATGCACCACAGTGATCGCATTTGTCATTATCCCATTGAACTTTTGTCGCGCTGACCCAACCTACAAGGTTGTATGTTGTTCCTACCGGACAAATGTATTTACACCATGCTCTTCTTGAAACAAAAATTTCAAACAAAAGGATAACCACAACCCAAACGATTGCAAGGCTCCACCCGTAAACGATAAATCTGCTAAGTATTCCTATGGGATTTATGACTTCAAAAACAAGGTATCCGTCAATTGCCGCAGCTATAAGAAATACTGCCCAAAAGAAAAATCTAACTCTCGGATCAAATTTTCTCTCTTTAATAATTTTTTTTCTGACGAGCATCAAATGAATATGTTCTCCAATTTCACTTAAAAATCCATACGGACACACCCAGCCACAGTATGCTTTACCGCCGACTAATAGATAAAAAACCAACAGTGTACTGGTACCTATAATGACATTGGTATGAACATGGTGTTCTGCAGCAAATATTTCAAGCCCTGTAAAAAGGTCTATCAGGTGAAAACCCAAAAGTCTTGAACCGTTTAGTGTTCCCTCAAGTACTTGTACATCAGCATTGAACGATAGAAAAAAGAAAAGATTTATGATAATGACACTAAGCCATCTCCAAGCTCTCCATGTAAGCCTTGTTTTGCCGTTTTTATTTTTTTCTATCAAAGTTGAAAGCAAGGAAGCTCTTACAAGCTCCCTTCCACTATCATGATATCTATCCATAGGTTTTACCTTTATTGATTATTGTATTTATCCCATTTCTCTTTAAAAGTCGAAATTTCAGTAGCTAATTTATCCAATGTTGCATCATCCATTTTTTGTAAAAGTCCATACATAACATAATTTCTTCTTTTACCTGTTTTAAAGTCATGTAATTGTTTTAAAATAAATTCTTTGGACTTACCCACAAGATTCGGTCCTATAATACCCCTGCCGTTTACACCATGACAAGAAGAACAATTTTGTTTATAAAGTCTACTTACTTTAAATGCCGCAATATTGCCTGCTTTATTTTTTAAAGCTTGAAGTTTTTTATCTAACTCTTTATTTTTGTTTTCCAACTGTTTTTTGGCTTCTGCAGCATTATCCACACTGTTTTGCACCTCTTTTTTTGCAACTACAGGTTTGTTAAGATGCACCTTTATCTCAGAAGATTTTATAATCCTGTGAATAGTTTGAAGCTTGTGAACTTGCTTGTCAAGTGAATACATATAATATGAAGCCCATAAAGCCAATATTGTTGCAATCGCCGCTATGATATGTTTTATCATTTTCCATTCCTTAATTTTAGTAATTTTGCATTGAAGTCAGCTATCTCATTAGCGATAGCTTTTAGTTTTGCATCATCCATTTGTGATACAAGACCTTTCATAAGTACATTTTTTCTTTTGCCGGATTTAAAGTCCATCAATCTGCCATATACAAAATCCCCGCTCTTTCCAAGCAAGGACGGCCCTATGATACCGTTACCGTAATCATCATGACAGGCAGAGCAGTGAACTATAAAATCATGGCTTAATTTATTTACCATAAGATTTATCTTTATCCTTTCATAAGGAGATCTGACATGCAAATATGCATCTATGGTCGTTCTTTGCTGTTTAGTATCTTCTTGATACTTTTCAATTGCCTTAGCCTCTTTTGATTTATCCTCTTCATTATAAGAGTAGTAATATTGACCTCCGTTTTGTTTTGAAATCTCTTTTGATTTATCCTCTTTTTTAACTGCATTTTTAGTAACTTTAATACCCGAGATATTGGTTACTACTTGATGATTGTCGGCTTTTTCTTCTTTCTTTTTTTCTCCGCATCCGCTTAAAAATACAATACTTGCCAAAGATAAAGCAATTAATCCTGTCTTATGCATTTTTGCTCTCCCCGTATATTTGTTTATATGTAGCTCTTGGTACGATTTCAAGCACATTGGTAGGACAAAGCTCTACACAAGCTCCACACCCGACACATGCTTCTCTTATTTGAGGTAATTTGCCGGTTTTATGATCGACCATACCTATAGCTAAAGAAGGATCCGGTATAAAAGGACACATGTCTGCACATATCGTACACTCCTCTCCTTCAAATTTTTCAAGTTTTTTAAGTACCTTTTTTTGAAGTACATATTTTTCAGGATCATTTGGATTGTCTATAACCTTTTTATTTTCTCTCTCCTCTTTGGTGAGAATTTTGGTATGATCGTAAATTCTGTCTATTGCACTTCTTGGAACTTTTTCATTTTTTTGTGCAAGACAGGCATTTGGTCTTTTAACTATGGCTACACCCATATGAACTTTATCTATACTGTCACTTTCATGATCAAGAGCACCTGTAGGACATGCCAATATACAAGGAAATGCTTTGCATAGGTAGCAACCTCTATCCCTGGGAATGATAAATGCAGTTCCCAAGCCGGCTTTTCCTTCCACATCTTCAAGTTTTATACAGTCATAAGGACAAACCTGCAGACACTGTCCGCACTTGATACAAAGAGATAGATAGTTTTTCTCCGGAACCGCTCCCGGAGGTCTTAATCTCTTCTCTTTTGGCTTAAAATCAGGTGCTACGGCAATTCCGCCGGCAGCAACAACTCCAAGTATTCCCAGGCTTGTAGCCTTTTTTATAAAATCTCTTCTTTTCTTTTCTTCTGGTGTCATAGTATTTTACTCTCTTCCATAATAGGGTGTTTATCTTCCAACAATTTAACCGGCTCGGATATAGGAGCCAATTTTGCTATAAAGTTCAGTATGGATATTACCGGAGATCCATAAAAAAACCTTATATTTGGATTTAAAAGCCAAACTTTATCCGCATACTGATAGTATATATAAGGATTATCCCCTATACCATCACCATTTTTGTCAAAACCTTCATAATCATCCCAATAGTTTCCATCCCATAAATTTTGAGTTACTTTTCTATTGAAAGAATCATTTACAATATTATCCATGTTGCCTTTTATTATATTTTTTTTAAATATATTAGCGATACTCAAAGAGTGGAACTTTACCGCAATAGAATTATACAACAATCTGTTATTTTCTATATAGTTATGTGTTCCGGGCTCAAAAGGTGACCTGTCTATAAAAAATCCTCTTGAACAATATATAATAGTATTATCTTTTATAGTAAAATTCGAACTGTCTTTCAATCCTATCCCAAGTCCTGTGGTTCCCATAGAATTTTCTATCAGATTTCCGTATGCTTCACTGTCTTTGGAATACATAAAGTAAATCCCTACGGAGTTATGCTTATAAACATTATCTTTTACTATATTTTTACCCGCATACATAAAATGTAAAGAGTATCTTCCGTATTCGCCTCTGTTTTTTTCTATCAAATTCCCATGACTGTACCAAACGACAAAATCTCTTGATTTGTACAGATAATTGCCTCTTAAGATATTGTCATTACTGTACCAAAGTCTTACTCCGTCTCCTCTAAGTCCAAGAGAAAACTTTTTGGAAGTAATATAATTATCCAATATCCTGGAATTGCTTACCATTTGAAGGTCGATTCCAAACAGACAATCCAATATTCGATTGTTTTTAATCAAAACATTTCTTATCAAAGTATCGTTTGAGCCATGTGCATTTTTAACCGATATGCCGGCATCTACTCTTTCATGCTCCTTTCCGCTGTGCCTTATTGTTAAATTTTCAATAGTCACATTTGAGCTTTTTATAGATATAACAGTACCTTTCCCGTCACCTTCTATTATTGCTTTTTGATTCTTTCCGTCAATAATTATAGGTTTGTTTATAACTATATTACCCTTGTATATACCTGCCGGCAATTCAAGTTTTGAACCTGGCTTTGCATTATTTATAGCTTCTTGCAATACATTTTTTGCCAATAATTCAAGTGACAACAACATAAGAGCAATAACTATATTTTTCAATTTATGCCTCTTGTTTTTCAGCTTTGATTCTTGATATTATAGCCAACAGTGAAAGAAGGCTTATACCTATAAGCACCCAAAAACCCCATGTAGGATATGAATGTGTTGTAAACTGGGCAACTTTACCATCACCAAAAACCGTAGGAGTAAACGGTTTTATTTTAAAGGCTCCCCATGCATGCATATGATGACCGAACCAATAAAGCCAATATGCATAAAATCCCAAAAATATAACTGGCAATGCAACAGGTATAAACATCAGTATGTTCAATATCTTGCTATCATAAAGTATAAAATATACCAAAAGCAGTGATAAAAATACCAAAGCATAAGGAGCTATCATTCTAAGATAAGGTGCTCCTCTTTTCATAGGATCCATACCTATAAAGTGATTGATAGTATTCATCTCATGAACATCTCCGCTAAATCCGTCAAAATGATAATATACGGGAATTCCCTCGGGAAATGCCTCTTTAGGATAGTTTGGAGCTTCAAGTGCAACATACCATATAGGAGCTGTTACTACATTCAACTCTGCATCATTTTTTATCATGTTCATCAAATGAACTTCACCTGTTTTCTTAAGGTCCTCTTTTACTGCATCAGGTGCATTGGGACTTACATATCTTCCTTTTTGGTAAAAATTCCATGTTTTTGCCATCATAGGTGTTATCTTATTTACTTGGTCAGTTTCAACCAAGTCTTGAATATTGTGTGTCAAAACTGCTGGTATAACAAACCAATACAGCAACATACCAAGAGCGATAAGTGCAAAAATCCTTGATTTGAGAAGGGTTTTGTTCATCTTAGTTTCCTTTATAAAATTTGAAAAGTATTCTATCATAATATTATTTATTCTTTATTGATATTCATCAAGTCATAAAAGTGTATATTTAAGTAAATTATAAGATTACACTCCGCAGTCTGCGGAGTGTAATTATTTTAGAATAGATTTGCGTTTTTATCTACCCATTTGAAGTATTCAATGATATCTTTAACTTGTTTCTTGCTCATACCCTGGTTAGGCATTCTAAGATTGAAGTAATGAATCATTGAGCTAACATAAGGCTCATTATACATTTTTTCAGGATTAAGTATCCACTCAGTTACCCATTTTTCACCGTTAGGATGTCTTTGAAGAACACCTGTCAAGTCCGGACCTGAACTTACTTTTCCTATAACATGGCATCCGCCGCATCCGCCTTCGTCAAATGCTATCTTACCTCTCTTGGCCGCTTCACTCATAGGAGTAGCTAACTTACTAACAAGAAGATCTCTGGCTCTAATACCAACATCTGCAGTTTTAACCATATATTGCCAAATCATATTTTCAAACAGAATTGCTTTTTCAATATCTCCGGCTTTTAGAGCTTTATCGGACAACTCTTTTTGTTTTTTGATTTTACTGTACTGATCAAGTGCATCAACAACCAAGTTTTTAACAACCGGATATTTCTCATAGTGATTCTCTTTTAAGAATTTAACGACACTTTGGATAACTTTATCGGTTGCATTGTTAACGGCAACTGTTTTCTTGTACTCTGCCATCAACTGTTTCTTGCTCATTTTTGCTCTGTGAATTTTCTTAGCACTTACATATTTTTTGTTTGGATCTTTAACAAGCAAGTATCCCATCATTTCAAGGTGAAGTGCAGAACAGAACTCAGTACAGTAGTAAGGGAAAATACCCTCTCTGTCAGCTTTAAATGTAAGAGCTACGGTTTTACCAGGCTCTAAAGAAGCATGAACATTGTACTGATCTACTGTAAATCCGTGAGTCTCATCTTCAGCTCTTTCAAGGTTTGTTAGATAAAATGTTACCGTATCTCCGAGATTTACATTTACATGTTCAGGATTGATATGGCTTCTTACCAAAGTTCCATAAACATAAACATGTTTACCTTTTCTCACGATTCTCTCTTGTCCTGCAAGAGTTTTACCTCTATGAGGCTTGTCTGTAAAAGGATTGTATCCCATTTTATATCTAACATAAGGCTTGATCTTGCTTGCTCTGATGGCAACTGCCTGGTGAGGCTCACCAAGACCTATTGGTAGATCGTAAAGCATTTGCATTTTTTTGCCTCTTATATCAATAAGCTGATGGTTTTGAGGATGCAAAGGTCCGATTCTATCAAATCTGTCTATTGATAACTTGTTTAATGCGATTATATAATCACCCTGAGGATCTTCGGATTTACCTTCCATACCGCAAAGGTGACCTATGTTGTAGTTAACATTTATTCTATCTGCAACTTTACAAGTTAGATAACTCCATTTTACAACTTGGCTGTCAACATAAAGTGAAGTGTATATTTCACCGGTTTTTTTCCAATGTTTACCTATTTGGTTATGCAATGGTCCAAGTCCCAACTCTGCTTGACAATGTAAAGCTTTTTTCATATCAAGAATCGGAATACCAAACGGGTCTTTTCCGACAAACTCTTTATTTTTAAAAAGTTTCATCATTTTTGCAAAATCATAAACTGAAGCATGGGTATCAAGTTTACCGCAAACTACTACATACTTTCCATCAGGTGTAACATCAACACCGTGTGGTGATTTTGGCTCAGGAACCAAGAAAAGACAGTTGTTTTTTACAGCTACATCAATAGGTATAACTTTCATACCGTTAATGACTTTTACATTTTTTGGATTTTCTGCAAGTTTTGCAAGTTTTTTCCAGTTATATACTTGTAAAAAGTCCGTATCGTTTCTTGAACATCCTGCTTCAAAAGGAGGAAGACCTTTTTCGATACCGCCTGTATACATTTCAGAGTTAAAACTGTTTGTAAAACCCCATCCGTAACTTGCCTCTTTACCTGCATCTGAAAGATCTTGCATATACGGAGGAAGTTCAAGTGTAAAAGATTTTTTTACATTTATCTTTCCTGTTTTGTTATTAAACTTCCAAATTGTCACACCGCCTCTGTAAGAATCAACATACTCACTCATAGGATGCCAATTGTTATCCAACGGTGCCGCATACTGACAAGCTTCCAAGATATATTCACTATTTGGAGTAAAGAAAGCTCCACCGTGATCACTTTTGAAAACCGGGTTTACAACTATTTGCTTTGTAACAAAGTCTTTCAAATCAATTACAGCGATTCTCGGATTGGCTTTATCATTGATAACAAGCCATTTTCCGTCATATTTTCCGTTTGTTTCAGAGAGTCCCGGGTGGTGAGTATCACCCCATGTTATCTTTTTGCCCCTTATATTACCTTCGGCAAGAATCTTTTTGGTATCATCATCATAACCCCATCCCTGCCAAGGCTCCGGAGTAAATACACCTATATACTTTAGTATCTTCATAGAAGGTACGCCGTAAACCATCATTTGTCCGGCTTGACCGGTCGAACTGAAAACCAAGTACTTGTCTCTACCGCCGCTTGGCAGATAAGTTTTTGCTGCCGCAAGCAAATCTTGCTGGGTAAGATGCCTCTCTTTCATAACTTTCTCAAGTTCACTTTGAGCTGAAAGCAAGGTCATACCCACCATTGTACCTAATGCAACGGTAGCTACTTTTCTAACCATTTGCTTCATATATCCTCCTTAAAAATTTTTGAATTTCTGTTTTTATAAACCAAACATAATTCTATGGTGAAATTATAGTTAAATTTATGTTAAATTTCCTTGATTATCATCAAGTCATAAATGTGTTATTTTAAGTTTTATATTTATGCTATTTTAAGCTTTTCTATAAAAATACCTAAATACCGGGATCCGTTTAAAAGAAATTATTTATTGTGATATTTAAAATAATTACAAAAAAATTGTAAATTTTATACATTTATGCTAAAATACGCCAAATTCTTCATATAACCTTAAGGAAACAGTTATGCAAAGCAATGATGATAATAATAAAAACCTAAGAGAAGCTGCAAAAAAAGAGTTGGAAGAGCTTGCAAAAGTTAGAAACGAATTTTACAAATATTTAGATACTCATTTACCAAAGACCGAAAACCGGTTTGATTTTAGCACCAATCCGCAATTAGATGCAAAAAATATATATTCTCTTTTTTATAAACTTGATTATCAAGCAAGAAAATTAAGACCATATATGGCAAAAGCTTACAATCTTAAATTAGAATAGGGTTTAAAGTGTCTTACATTACAATAAACAAATCTAACTTTTTTCATAACTTAAATATAATTTCCAAACAAATAGGCGGTATTGAAAAACTTTTTGTTGTCTTAAAAGACAATGCCTACGGACATGGGCTGGAAGAGATGGCAAAACTTTCAAAAGAATACGGGGCAACAAGATGTGCTGTAAAAACTTTTAAAGAAGCACTTCGCATACAAAAATTCTTTAACTACATATTGGTCCTTAGCGACATTCCGCAAGAAAAGATAAATTTTATCGGAACAACCATAAATCATATATCATCTATAGCAAAAATACCAAAAGGCTCTTTTGTAGAGTTAAAAATTGATACTGGAATGCATAGAAACGGTATAAAAGCAAATGAAATTGGCAATGCACTAAAACTTATAAAACAAAAGGGGCTGATACTCAAAGGAGTTTTTACACACTTTAGAAGTGCTGATGTCCTAAGTAGTGAATACTTTTGGCAGCGGGAAAATTTCAAAATTATCAAAAGTAAAATAAAAAATCTTTGCAGGCAACACAAAATGCCAAAGCCTTACTTTCATTCTCATAATTCAGCCGCAATTTTTAGAAATTGTAATTTTAATGAAGATTTTGCAAGAAGCGGTATAAGCATATACGGATATCACTACTTAAATCCGCCTCTGCAAAATCCTTCTTTAAAACCTGTTCTTTCACTTTGGGCGGAAAAAATGAGCCAAAGAGAATTGAAAAAGGGAGAAAGAGTAGGATATGGCGGAGTTTTTGAAGCCAAAAAAGATATGATAATCTCAACTTATGATATAGGATACGGGGACGGTCTTTTTAGATATAACGGACTTGGCAATTTAAAAATACAAAATGGAAAATCCATACTCGGAAGAGTTTCGATGGATAGTTTTTGTATAGAGGGAAATGATGAGAAAGTATGTGTATTTGACAATGCAACATATCTTGCTGATTATTTCAAAACTATTACTTACGAAATAATCACAAATCTTTCACCATATATAAAAAGAATTATTGTTTAAAAGTGTAAAATTTTTCTTGCAAAATCTTATACTTTATTTTAATTATCTTTAAAAAAATCTTCTATCGTTTTTGAATACTCCTCTTTTTGGGAAATTTTGCCATGTATCTCATATTTCAATTCTTCAAGTCTTTTGATTCTATCTTGAGTGCTTGGGTGAGTTGCAAAAAGTGAAGCAAAAGATATGTCTTTGCCTGCAAACGGATTTACTATGAACATATGGGATGTCTCTTCGGTAGCACCGCGAACAATACCTTCTTTGTTATAATTTTCAAGTTTTACAAGTGCGCTTTGAAGCCACTCGGGATGGCCTGTCAATTTTGCTGCTCCGGCATCTGCTTCATATTCTCTGCTTCTGCTTATAGCCATTTGGATAACAGAAGCGGCTATGGGTAAAAGTATGGCAAGAAGTATCATTACAAAAGGATTTGAGCCTCTCTCGTCATCTCTTCCGCCGCCAAATATCGCTCCCCACTGCATTATATTTGCTATCCACGCAATGGCTCCTGCTATGGTGGCG
The DNA here is from genome assembly GCA_964556545.1 of uncultured Campylobacteraceae bacterium. Lineage (GTDB taxonomy): Bacteria > Campylobacterota > Campylobacteria > Campylobacterales > JALSKU01 > JALSKU01. Next base: position 49,859 of record CAZKWE010000092.1, read on the forward strand.
GCAATAGTACCGGTAAGTATATCATAATGCCTTACATGGCTTAATTCATGAGCCAAAACTCCCTCTATCTCTTCTTCGCTTAAAAGATCAAGTATCCCCTCAGTTACCGCTACTGCGGCATGAGAAGGATTTCGTCCTGTTGCAAAGGCATTTGGAATCTTATCCGGAATAATATAAACTTTCGGCATGGGAAGTCCGGCTTTTTTTGCAAGTTTTTTAACAATGGCATAAAGACCGGGTGCACTTTTTTCATCTACCTCAACTGCATTATAGTGGGCTAAAACCATTTTGTCAGAGTAAAAATAACTAACAAAATTCATAAGCCCCACTACGACAAGTGCAAAAAACATACCGCTTTGCCCGCCAAAAAATGCACCTATCCACATAAACAAGAGTGTAAGACAAAACATTAACAAAAAAGTTTTTAACTTTTCCATTTAATTCTCCTTTTGATACACTACCCCGTCAATTCCTTTAAATACTGCCCATTCAAGCTCTTCATCATTTTTTACCGGCAGTATAATTTTCATATCAAACATATATTCATTTGCAATATTTTGAGCATCTTTTGCAAATTCTCTCTTTACAAATGCAAAATCACACTCCAAAGCATTGGCATAAACCAACTCTTTTATGGTTTTTACTCTCATTGCATATGACACATTGTTTGTTTTGCAATATTTAGCAATTTTTATATCATAATCAAATAAAACAGTTGAGTTTGAAGGGGTTGATTTTATATCTTCTATCGTTATTATTTCAAAAAAAGGTAAATGATCATTAAATATATCTCCGAATATCAGCATTTTATCCCTTTGTCATGCACTCTTTGGAACAGTAGAATTTTCCATTTTTTATAAAAGCTTCTTTTGAAGATATAAAAGTTCCGCATTCACAACACTCAACCATCTCTTCGCTATCATTATCATCTTTTTTGAAAGATTTGCTATCTTTTGATGCTATATTTTTTTCTTTAAAAAACAGTATATAGACCGCATAGACAATCACACCGAAAATTAACCATTTTAATATCATTACACACCTTTTATATAAATATATCTTCTGTTATTGTTTTGTATCATATCATATTTTATATTATCCAACTCTTTTGTGACACTACTTCCTTTGTAAAGAAGAAGTTTTGTTTTTTTATTCAAAAAATTTTTTGAAAGCTTTAACAATACATTGGTATCCGTTACCGCCCTTGAAACTATCAAATCCACAAAAAACACTTCGCACTCTTCTACTCTTTTGCTTAAAACAGTTACATTTTTCAACTCAAGTCTGCTTTTTGCCAAATGCAAAAAAGAACTTTTTTTCTTTATGGGTTCAAGCAAAGTTACTTTTTTTTCAGGATAAAAAAGAGCTATGATAAGCCCGGGAAATCCTGCTCCGCTTCCTATATCAAGGATATTTTGATGATTTTTCAAAAATTTTACAGGATAAATACTGTCTTTAATATATTTTACAATATCTTCTTTACTCTTAACTCCGCTGATATTGTGGACTTTATTGTATGAAAGCAAAAGTTCGCAAAAAATATCTATCTTTTCGTCAAGCTTTATATCGGTTATCAATTCTCACCTCTTTTTTAAGTACTCAACCAAAAGAAACCCCGATTAATAGAAGCTCAAAAAAGCTGCATTTACAAGGTGAAAAACTCGCAGTCGTATTTGTTATACTTCAAGAGTTTTGAGCGTTGTAAATGCAATTTTTTTGAGCTTCCCTTCGGGCACAAAGATAACGGCACGATTACAATGCTCAGATTTGCTTGAATTACCTACGGGTAGTCCTGCACAAATCTGCTTCGTACTCATACCGTTCTTTTTATGCTATTAATCGGGGTTTCTTTTGGTTGGGTACTTATAGCAAATGACCCATTTTCTCTTTTTTTGTCTTAAGATACTCTTTGTTATATCTGTTTGACTCCATTATGATAGGTACTCTTTCGGTAATTTCTATATCTTTTAAACTTTCTATCTTTTTTGGATTGTTTGTTAAAAGTTTAATTTTTCCGATACCAAAATAATTCAATACAAATTCAACCATTTCATAACTTCTTTCATCATCACTAAAACCAAGTTGATGATTGGCTTCAACCGTATCGTAACCGCTATCTTGCAAGGCATAGGCATTTACCTTGTTTAGCAAACCTATATTTCTTCCTTCCTGCCTTAGATATATAACCAACCCCCCATCTCGTGCAATCTTTTTTAATGAATATTCAAGCTGATCTCTACAATCACACTTCAGGCTTCCTATGGCATCTCCGGTCAAACACTCGCTATGTACTCTAACAAGAGGAGTATCACCAAAAGGCTCTTTAAATATAACCAAATGCTCTTTTTCCCTCTGCTTAAAAGCTATTATCTTAAATATGCCGAATCTCGTCGGAAGATTTGCCCGTTTTGAAACTTTTATATCTTTCATCTTTTTTTATACTCTTTTTTGTTAAAATGTTTGCAATTTTATCTAAAATAAGGAAAAAAGATGTTTAAGAGATTTAGAAGATTAAGAATTAATGAAAATTTAAGAAATCTTGTTGCCGAGACAAAACTTGATACAAATGATTTTATATATCCGCTTTTTATAAAACCGGGGACCGGAATAAAAAAAGAGATAGACTCAATGCCGGGAGTTTATCAAATGAGTATTGACAATATCCTAAAAGAGTGCAAAGAGTTGCAAAAACTGGGATTGAAATCAATCATACTTTTCGGAATTCCGGAAGTTAAAGATTCTATAGGAAGTGATGCTTTATGCGATCACGGCATTATGGCAACTGCTATAAAAGAGATCAAAAAAGCTTATGCGGATATGTTTGTTATAACAGACCTTTGTTTTTGCGAATACACCGACCATGGACATTGCGGCATACTTGATATGCAAAATAAAACAGTTGATAACGATAAAACATTAAAAATCTTAGGTGAACAAGCGATCATACATGCAAAAGCAGGAGCCGACATGATAGCGCCAAGCGGTATGATGGACGGTATGATAAGTGCTATCAGAGAATCTTTGGACAAGGCCGGCTTCATAAATCTTCCCATTATGAGTTATTCTACCAAATTTGCAAGCTCATATTATGGTCCCTTTAGAGATGTCGCCGAATCTGCTCCGAGTTTTGGAGACAGAAGAAGTTACCAAATGAATCCTGCCAACAGAAGAGAAGCTATAAATGAATCTCTTGAAGATGAAAAAGAGGGAGCGGACATACTGATGGTAAAACCTGCACTTGCTTATATGGATATTATAAGAGATATAAGAGAAAAAACACTTTTACCCTTAGCTGTTTATAATGTGAGCGGAGAATATTCGATGCTTAAAATGGCCGGAAAAATGGGGCTTATTGATTATGAAAAAGTTATGATGGAAACTCTTACAGGGTTTAAAAGAGCCGGAGCTGATATTATCATAACTTACCATGCCAAAGAGGCTGCAACAATCTTAAGCTGACTTGTTTTTATGCAACTTTTTGTATTTTGCATAAAGTGTATCTCTATCAGCCCCATATAATCCATAGCAACTTTTTTTATATAAATTTGTTGCTATGGAACAAATCTAAACTTTAGTAGAGTTTATAAAATTCATCAAGAAGAGTATCTATACTCAAGTCATGCTCTTCCAAAAGATTTGTAAGATATTTTTCACTACCTGTCATACCTTCACTCTTTTCTATCTCAACAAGTTTTTTGTATATAGGCAAAAGTACATCGGTTATCTTTTTTGAAATTGTTTTTCTATAAGCCACATAACCTGTAATTTCACCGCTGTTTATATCTTTTTTAAAATCAAAATGTGTAAAAACCCAATAGTATCTTCCATCTTTTGCCAGATTTTTTACTGCAAGATTTATATTTTGTCCGTTTTTTAACCTGTCCCAAAGGATTTTAAAGGCAATTTTCGGCATATCAGGATGCCTTACTATACTATGAGGCTGACCTATAAGTTCCTCTTTGGAATATCTTGAAATTTCTGCAAAGTAGTCATTGCAGTCGGTAATCACACCTTTTAAATCCGTACTGCTTTCAATGTATTTGGTATTATCAAGTATAATTTCTTCATCAATCGGCTCAGGTCTTTTCATTTGTTATCCTTAAAAATTTTTTTGTATTATAGCAAAAGATGCTTACAAAAATGATTATTTTCATCTTTAACTTTTATTATCAACTTTTTTTTATATAATTTTAGGTAGTATATTATCTTTTTTAAAAAGGATACAATAATGAGACACTTTCTTACACTTGATGATTTTACAAAAGATGAGTTAAATGAGATAGTAGATATCGCGTTGAAGATAAAAAATGAGATAAAAAACGGTAACATAGTACACAGAATGAAAGATAAAAGTTTGGCAATGATTTTTGAAAAGTCAAGCACAAGAACAAGAGTCAGTTTTGAAGTAGGCATGACTCAGCTTGGAGGTCATGCATTGTTTCTAAGCTCCCGTGATACCCAACTTGGACGAGGAGAGCCTATAAAAGATACTGCCAGAGTTATAAGCCGTATGGTAGATATGGTTATGATAAGAACTTTCAAACAAAGCGATATTGAGGAATTTGCCGCTTTTTCCAAAGTTCCTGTCATAAACGGTTTGACTGATGAATTTCATCCCGTTCAACTTATGGCGGACTGGATGACTATGAAAGAGTATGCAAAAGATAAAAATCCAAAAGTAGCCTATATCGGAGATGGAAACAATATGGCTCACTCATGGCTTATGTTGGCATCTAAAATGGGATTTGAGATTAGGATTGCCACTCCGAAAGGATACGAAGTAAATGAAGCAATTTTAAACAAAGCATTAAAAAATTCTAAAATAAGCAAAGCAAAAATATCCATTGGAAACAATCCTGTCGAAGCTGTAATGGGAGTTGATGTTGTCACTACCGATACTTGGGCATCAATGGGACAAGAAGATGAAAAAAAACAAAGAGAGCTTGACTTTCAAGGATACAAAGTGGATACAAATTTAATGCAAAATGCAAAAAAAGATGCTATATTTTTACACTGTCTTCCGGCATACAGAGAACAGGAAGTCAGCGAAAGTGTCCTTGAAAGCAAACAAAGTGTTATTTTTGAAGAAGCGGAAAACAGACTGCATATCCAAAAGGGTATAATGGTTTGGCTTGATGCTCACAGGAGTTAACAATATGGATGACAATAAAAAAGTACAAAATGCCATAGACAAGATAAAAATACTTTCAAAAAAAATCGGTATGGATAACAATCAGGAAAAAACTATACTGAACTTAGAAGATACCGATAATCCCGAGAGAAAACTTCTTACTCTTCAAAGCGGAACTTGGGAAAATGATGAGCCATGGTTCGTTATAGATAAAAACGGAAAAATTCATACAATGCTTTCTTTGGATACACTTTTACAACTCATAAAATCTCTCAGAATAGCCCAGGAAGAAAATTTCAATTTAAAACTTGAAAAAAGTATTTGGCAAAATGTTCCTATAGATTTTCAGGATGTCTGGATAGTAGCAATGGATGAGATAAAAAAAGAGTTGGCAAAATCAAAAGATAAAAAGTCATTCGGAATTGATATAGACAAAATTGTAAAAGATATAAAAAAGAAATATCCAAATCTATTTTTAAATCTTGATAGATACTTGTCTCAAACAAATCAAGAGGATATAATATGAGTAAAAATAGCACTATTGAGATAAATTTTGATAAATTTTCCAAGTATTCAAAACCGGGTCCAAGATATACAAGTTATCCTACGGCACCGGAATTCAATGAAAATTTTGATGAAAAAGCTTATATCGAAGAATTGCAAAGGCAGGATAAAAATAGACCTTTGTCTTTATATTTTCATCTTCCATTTTGCAGGTCTGCATGCTATTTTTGCGGATGCAATGTAGTTTATACTTCCAAAGAAGATAAAAAAACAAGATATATCTCATATCTTAAAAAAGAACTTGCAATTCTAAGCAGATACCTTGATATGCACAGAAATGTCATACAGCTGCATTTTGGCGGAGGAACTCCTACATTTTTTGACGACAAACAGTTGGATGAAATTATAACTCTTATAAAAAGCTATTTTAAAAACTTTACTCAGGATGCAGAGATAAGTTGCGAAATTGACCCGAGATATTTAACCCGGGATCAACTAAATGTACTTGTCAAAGGCGGTTTTAACCGTATAAGTTTCGGAGTGCAAGACTTTGACGCAAAAGTTCAAGAAGCCGTACACCGAATCCAACCATACGAAGTAACACAAAATACAGTTAAAATGGCAAGAGAAATGAATATAACATCAATAAATATGGATTTGATATACGGTTTACCGTATCAAACTTTAGATACTTTTAAAACTACACTTGAAAAAGCTCTAACTCTAAACCCTGACAGATTTGCCATATTTAATTATGCTCATGTTCCATGGATGAAAAAAACTATGAGAAAAATTGATGAAACTACTCTTCCAAAACCCGGCACAAAACTTGAGATACTAAAATACACCATTGATTATCTAACTTCCAACGGCTATAAAATGATAGGCATGGATCACTTTGCAAAACCAAGTGATGAACTTTTTAAAGCTATAGAAAAAGGTGAACTTCACAGAAATTTTCAAGGATACACCACAAAAGGCGGAGCTGATTTGATTGGTGTCGGATTGACCAGTATCGGGGAGGGGGTATCATATTATGTTCAAAATCAAAAAGATATGAAAGCATATGAAAAGGCGATAGACGAAGGGAAACTGCCTGTTTGCAGAGGTATCAAGTTAAATCAAGATGATATTATACGAAAGGCTGTTATCATGGAGCTTATGGCAAACTTTAAGCTTGATATAAAACGGGTGGAAAATGAGTTTCATATAGATTTTAAAGAGTATTTCAGTGATGCTTTAAATGATTTGAAAGATTATGAAAACGAGGGACTTTTAAGCATAGATGACGAGTCTATAAAAGTAAGTCCTACCGGAGCAATGCTTATAAGAAACATATCTATGCCTTTTGATGCATACCTTAAAAAGATACCGGAAAACAAAAGAAGGTTTAGCAAAACAGTATGAAAACTACAAAAGATATATTTAGCAAAGTCGGTGATGAATGTATAAAATGCGGAAAGTGCATTCCTGCTTGCACCATACACAATGTAAATGCAGATGAAGTAACATCTCCAAGAGGTTTTTTGGATCTTTTGAATGCTTATCAAAAAGGGGATTTAAAACTTGACAAAAATGCAAAAGATATATTTGAGAGTTGTTTTTTATGTACAGCCTGCACAGAAATTTGCCCGAATGATTTACCGGTAGATATGGTAATTGAACAAGTAAGAGATGATATAAGACAAAAGTATGGTCTTGCATGGTATAAAAAACTCTTTTTTTATCTGCTTAGACATAGAAAAATCATGGATCTTCTTGCAAAATTTGGTTATGTATTCCAGACCTGCGGATTTAAAATCCATAAAAAACAAAATGCTATGGAGCCAAGATTTTCACTCCCGATTATAAAAAAGGATAGATTTTTACCAAGTGCAAAAGCAAAAAGTTTTTTAAACTCTTACCCCGAAGTGATAAAAAACGGCGGAAAACAAAAAGTGGCAATTTTTATAGGATGCCTGGCAAACTATACTTATACCGATACGGGAAAAGCACTTTTGAAAATTCTTAAAACTTTGGAAATTGATGCATATCTTATCAAAAATCAACTTTGTTGCGGTGCTCCGGCATATTTTACCGGCGATTTTGATACGGTTGATTATCTTGCAAAGCACAATATAAAATACTTTGAAAGCTTTATAGATGAAGTTGATGCCATTATAGTTCCCGAAGCTACATGTTCAGCAATGCTAAAACAGGACTATTTACATTTTTTTCACGATAAGCCCGAGTGGAAAACAAGAGTGGAAAAGCTAAATGAAAAAATTTATATGGCTACACAATGGTTAGAACAAAAAACCAATCTTAAAAATATTCTTGAAAAAAACGGTAAAAAAATGAGTGAAATCATAACTTACCACGATCCATGTCATGCAAAAAAAATGCAGGGAATTTTCAAAGAACCAAGAGAACTTATTAGCAAAAATTACACTATCAAAGAGATGGACGATCCGAACAAATGCTGCGGATTTGGCGGAGTTACCATGCAAAGTGAGAAATTTCATCTCGCAAAGGCCGCCGGACTTCCGAAAGCCGCTATGATAGATAATACCGGAGCCGATATAGTCAGTGCAGAATGCAGTGCCTGCAGAATGCAGATAACAAATTCTCTTCACTATAACAACTCCAAAATAATCTTTAAAAATCCTATTGAACTCATTGCAGAAGCATTGTAAAGGAAAACTATGTCCTGCTGGAATCATATATACCAAAATTTTTCACCTATTGCTTTTAAGATAGGTGATATTAGCGTACATTGGTACGGTATAATGTATGTTTTTGCTCTATTATCAGCATTATATATAGCTAAATGGGTAGTAAAACACGATAAACTTCCTATAAAACAAGAAGAGTTGGACAATTATTTTATATGGGTTGAGATAGGAGTCATACTTGGAGCAAGATTGGGATATATACTTTTTTACGACCCTCATACGACATACTATCTTACTCATCCATGGCAGATACTAAATCCCTTTATGGATGGTAGATTTGTGGGAATCAGCGGTATGAGTTACCATGGTGCGGTCATTGGTTTTTTGCTCGGAAGTTATCTTTATGTAAAAAAATACAAAACGGACTTTTGGCTTTTGATGGATATTGTTGCAATTGCTATCCCTTTTGGATATATTTTTGGAAGAATTGGCAACTTTTTAAATCAAAGACTTATAGGAAGAGTAACTGATGAGCCTTGGGGAATATATGTAAATGGTATTTTAAGACACCCTTCACAACTTTATGAAGCATTTTTAGAAGGTTTTTTGATATTTATACTTCTATTTATATACAGAAAACATAAGAAATTTAACGGAGAACTCATTATATTATACGGTATATTGTATGGTATAGCCAGATTTACTGCTGAATTTTACAGACAACCAGATATACAACTCGGTTTTATATGCTGTGGCTGGATGACTATGGGGCAACTTCTTTCAATCGTTATGATCGTTTTTTCAATAATATTTTACTACTATAAAAAACAAAAATGTTTAAACAATGTTGAATAAACATAATAACTAATCACCTGACCCCATAAATATTAATTTTGCAAAAAAAAGCCTTGAACTTAAAATAAAATTTATATTTTAAAGAGTAAAATACTCTTAAGTTATACCGCAAACTCCCTATACTGCAAGAATGTATAGGTTATGTAAGGTAAAATCAATATAAAGGATTTGCTTTGGAAAAGGCTGATATCATAGAAAGCTTAACAGGTGTAAACCGGGAGAGAAAAAAGAGTCGAATTCCTGCGAAACTTGATTTTTATCAAAGTGCAACAGGATTATTTTTAGGACTTTTTATGTGGGCTCATATGATCTTTGTATCGTCTATACTTTTAGGCAACAATGCTATGTATGACATTACAAAAATGTTTGAAGGACAATTTATATTTGGTGAGGGAAAACCTGTTATTGTAAGTATTTCGGTATTTATCGTGTTTGTAATTTTTATCGCACATGCAGGACTTGCAATGAGAAAATTTCCCATAAATTACAGGCAGTATAAAACTTTTAAAACAAGTATGAATCTGATGAATCATGATGATACGAAAATGTGGTTTATTCAAGCTTATACAGGATTTGCCATGTTCTTTTTGGGTTCTGTGCATTTATATACAATTATGACAAAAGCTGACAAAATAGGACCTTATGCATCAAGTGACAGAGTTGTAAGCGATTGGTTTTGGCCACTTTACATACTTCTTCTTTTGGCTGTTGAATTTCATGGTGCCATCGGGCTTTACAGACTATGTGTAAAATGGGGATGGTTTGATGGCGACAATCCAAAACAGACAAGAGCCAATCTAAAAAAAGCAAAAAAAATCGTAACGGTTATATTTTTAACCTTAGGAGTACTATCTTTGGCAGCATATATTAAGATAGGTATAGCACACAAACATCAGTACGGACAAAGATATGTTCCAACATCATCTATATCTATACAATACAACAAAAACAGAAAGGTAGCATAATGAAAGTTATTTATCATGATGCTTTAATCATAGGTGGCGGATTGGCCGGTCTTAGAGCCGCTGTTGTTGCTCAAAAAAGAGGACTAAATGCGGTAGTCTTATCACTTGTGCCGGTTAAAAGATCGCACTCCGCAGCAGCTCAGGGCGGTATGCAGGCAAGTTTGGCAAACTCAAAAATGGGTCAAGGAGATAATGAAGATGTTCACTTTGCCGATACCGTAAAAGGAAGCGATTGGGGATGCGATCAGGAAGTTGCAAGAATGTTTGTTACTACAGCTCCCAAAGCCATAAGAGAGCTGGCATCTTGGGGAGTCCCGTGGACAAGAATCAAAAAAGGCCCCAGAAATGTTGTCATAAATGCCCAAAGAACCACTATAGTTGAAGATGAAAATGCTCACGGACTCATACAGTCTCGTGACTTTGGCGGTACAAAAAAGTGGAGAACATGTTTCACTTCAGATGCAACAGGTCATACCATGCTTTACGGTGTTGCAAATGAAGCTATAAAAGACGGTGTAAACATAGAAGATAGAAAAGAAGCAATTTCAATTATCAACAAAGATGGCAAATGCTATGGTGCAGTTGTCAGAGACCTTGTTACCGGCGAACTTTCTGCTTATGTAGCAAGAGCGACTCTTATAGCAACAGGCGGATACGGAAGAATTTATCAAAATACTACAAATGCCGTTATATGCGAAGGCATAGGTCAAGCTATAACACTTGAAGCAGGCGGTTATCTTGGCAATATGGAGGCAATACAGTTTCACCCGACTCCGATTGTTCCTTCGGGTATCCTTTTGACAGAAGGCTGCAGAGGCGACGGAGGAATTTTAAGAGATGTTGACGGACATAGATTTATGCCTGATTACGAACCGGAGAAAAAAGAGCTTGCAAGCCGGGATGTTGTAAGTCGAAGAATGATGGAGCATATAAGAAAAGGCAAAGGCGTACCTTCACCTTACGGTCCTCATTTATGGCTTGACATATCTATCTTAGGCAGAGAACATATAGAGAAAAACTTAAGAGATGTTCAGGATATAGCAAAAACATTCAATGGTATTGACCCTGCAGATGAAGGTAAAAAAGGATGGTTACCGGTTCGTCCTATGCAGCACTACTCCATGGGTGGCATAAGAGTCAAGCCTACCGGTGCCGCTTACAATATGGAAGGTCTTTTTGCCTGTGGTGAAGCAGCATGCTGGGATCTTCACGGCTTTAACAGACTTGGAGGAAACTCAGTCTCTGAAACTGTAGTATCAGGTATGATAGTGGGAAATTATATGGCCGATCACTGTGAAAAGGTAGATATTGATTTTGATACGGATTTTATCAAGAAAGAGATCAAAAAACAGCAAGACTATTTAGATGGCATTATTCACAATAATGGCGGAGAAAATCTTTATGACATAAGAAGAAAAATGAGAGAAATAATGGATGAAAAAGTCGGTATCTTTAGAACCGGAAATGAGCTTGAAGAAGCCGTAGAAGAGTTAAGAGAATTATATATAAAAAGTAAAAATATTTCTATTAAAAATAAAAATACCGATTTCAATCCTGAACTTGTAAATGCCTACAGACTTCCGAAAATGCTTAAAATTGCATTATGCGTTGCCAAAGGAGCGAGAGACAGAACTGAAAGCAGAGGTGCACACTACAGAGAGGATTTCTTAAAAAGAGATGACGCCAACTGGCTAAAAAGAACTCTTGCTTCATGGGGAATGGAAGATGACAATGAACCTATACTAACCTATGAGCCATTGGATATTATGAAGATGGAAATGCCTCCTGCTTTTAGAGGCTATGGCAGAAAAGGTATGATTATAGAAAATCCTTTGAGTGCCAAAAGGCAAGAAGAAGTTGATGCCATAAGAAAAAAATTAGAATCAGAGGGGAAAGACAGATGGGAAATTCAGGATGCTTTGATGCATTTTGAATTACAGCCTGAATATAAAAGAAAAAATGAAAGATTAAATGAGCCTTTAGGAGATGACAATGAGTAATGAAGGAAGAGAATTAACTATAACCGCATTAAAGTATGATCCCCAGGTAAAGGCTTCAAAGCCTCATTTTGTTGAATATAAAATAAAAGAGACCCCGGGCATGACCCTTTTTGTGGCACTAAATTATATAAGAGAGCATCTTGATTCTGATCTGTCTTTTGATTTTGTTTGTCGTGCCGGAATTTGCGGAAGCTGCGGTATGATGATAAATGGCAAGCCAAGACTTGCCTGTAAAACTTTAACAAGTGATTTTAAAGACGGAAAAATCCAACTCTTGCCAATGCCGGCTTTCAAACTTTTAAAAGACTTATCGGTCAATACCGGAGAATGGATGCACGGAATGTGCGAAAGAGTTGAAAGCTGGATACATTCTACCAAAAAAGTTGATATTGCCAGACTTGAAGAAAGAGTAGAGCCCCAATCGGCTCAGGAAACTTTTGAACTTGACAGGTGTATTGAATGCGGTATATGTGTTGCGGCCTGCGGAACAAAAGTTATGAGACCTGATTTTATCGGTGCCGTAGGTCTTAACAGGGTTGCCAGATTTGAAGTGGATGTACATGATGAAAGAACTGCTGAAGATTTTTATGAACTCGTCGGAGATGATAACGGGATTTTCGGATGTATGACACTTTTGGGATGTGAGGACAACTGCCCTAAAAATTTACCTCTTCAGACTAAAATTGCCTATATGAGAAGAAAATTGGTTGAACTTAGATAATTACCGCACCATTTGGTGCGGTAATCAAAAGGTCATTTTTTACAAAGCGGTTTAAGAATATCTCTAATCCTCTATCTTTTTATAAACACTAAGTATCGATATAAAAAGCGTAGTTATGGCAGGTCCTAAAACCATACCCCAAAAACCAAATGTTGAAAGACCTGCAAGAATGGATAAAAATACCAAAAGTTCATTTATGGTAGTTTTTGTTTTAAAAAATCTCTCATTGATATATTTGATAATCATAGGCTTCAAAAATGTATCTGCAATGATAGAAATAACTACAATAGAATATACGGCAAAAAACAAAGCTTCTTTCGTATGCCCCAAAGACAACTCATATAAAGATATAGGAAGCCACATTACAGCTCCGCCTATAACCGGAATCAACGAAGAAAACCCATATAATATCCCGAGCAACAATCCGTTATATCCATATATTTTTCCGATAATACCAAACAAAAACCCCTCAAGTATCGCCGTTGTCAATATAGAATAAAAAACAACATTCATAACATCAGTTATTTGAGAAAATATTTCGTCAACCTCATTTTTTTGCATCGGCAAAACTGTTTTAAAATATCTTACTAATTCATTTGCATAAAGATTAACAAAGAAGAAAAAGACAACTATCAAAAACATATCTTTTAAAAATCCGGCACTCATCTTTCCAAATATTGTTGCATAAGGAAGTATAAAACCGCTTATATTTTCAACATTTATTTTGGAAACAAAATCATCAAAATATTTTTGAAAATAACTCAAAGCATCCGGAAGCTTATAGTGCAGATTGGTCAAATATGTTGAAATTTTCTCTATATAGCTGATATCAAAATGATTGATATCCTGCACAAGGGTATTTACCGAGTAAATAATAGGTACAAAAAACAGTATGGACATTATAATTGTTGAAGCCAATGTACCTACAATTTTACTTTTTGTAACTTCTGTAAATTTTTTGGTAACACTGAAAGTTGCGATACTGAGCAAAACCGCGATGATGATAGTCATCAAAAACGGTTTATACAGATATATAACCAATACTGCCATAAGCAGTGTCATAAGTGTTAAAAAATTTTTATCTTTTTGATGCAACTATCATCCTTTTAAAATAGTGAGTTTTTTATACCAAGCTTAAACAAATCATAAGTCTTTGGTGTAGCAATCCTGCCTCTGGCTGTTCTTTGTATATAGCCGTTTGCAAGCAAATATGGCTCTATGACATCTTCTATGGTTACCTCATCTTCGCTTAAAGCAGCCGCGATGGTATTTAATCCCAATGGTTTTCCTTTTGATTCAAGCAAAATTTTTAAAAACCCTACATCAAGTTCATCAAACCCCATATCATTTACACCGAGTTCATCAAGACCGTATTTTGCAGTATCAAGCGTAATACTCTTTTTTTTATCTACTTCTGCAAAATCTCTTACTCTTTTTAAAAGTCTAAGAGCGATTCTGGGCGTTCCTCTGCTTCTTCTTGCTATCTCCAATGCCGCATCATTTTCACATTTTATATTTAATTTTCCTGAAGCAATTTTAATTATCTCTCCAAGCTCGTCATTGCTATAAAACTGAAGTCTAAAATGCATACCGAACCTGTCTCTAAGAGGCGAACTTATCATACCTGCTCTGGTTGTTGCTCCAATAAGTGTAAATTTAGGAATATCTATCTTTATCGTTTGTGCCGCCGGTCCGCTTCCAATGATAATATCAAGTCTAAAATCCTCCATCGCCGAGTACAATATCTCTTCAACCGCAGGAGAAAGCCTGTGTATCTCATCTATAAAAAGTATATCCAGCTCTTCCAAATTTGTTAAAATTGCAGCCAAATCACCGGCTTTTTCTATCATAGGAGCAGTTGTCACTTTGATATTTGCTTCCATTTTATTGGATATGATATAAGCCAGTGTTGTTTTGCCAAGCCCCGGAGGTCCGAAAAACAGAGTATGATCAAGAGCTTCCTCTCTTTGTTTGGCAGCCTCTATAAAAACTTTTAAATTCTTTTTAATTCTCTCCTGTCCTACATACTCTTCCCAGCTTGAAGGTCTTAAAGTAGCTTCATACCGATTTTCCTCTTCAAACTTCTCAATTTCCACAACCCGTTTCATCAGTACCAGTACTCCTCGGAAGGAAAAGTGCTGTTTTTTACATCCTGTACATACTCTTTTACAGCTTTTTTAATTATTTGTGCTCCATTTAAATATCTTTTTACAAATTTCGGTTTAAATTCATCAAAAAAGCCCAGCATGTCGCTCCACACAAGCACTTGACCATCTGTATCTTTTCCTGAGCCTATGCCAATGGTAGGTATATTTACGGACTCGGTTATTTTTTTTGCCGCATCTGCTTTGATTCCTTCAAGCACTATACAAAAAACACCTGCTTCTTCCAAAGCCTTTGCATCTTCTATAAGTTTTTCTATCTCTGTCTCATTTTTTCCTTTGACTCTGTAACCGCCTTCAGCTCTGACAAATTGTGGCATAAGTCCTATATGTCCCATAACGGCTATCGAGTTTTTTGTTAACTCTTTTACAATATCGACTCTCTCTTTTCCGCCTTCAAGTTTAATTGCGTCTGCTTTTGTATGCTTATAAATTTTGATAGCATTTTTTAATGCTTCTTTTTTATTGTGATATGTGCCAAAAGGCATATCGCAAACTACCAAAGCTCTTTTTGTACCTCTGCATACGGATTTGGTATGATATATCATTTTATCTATGCCAATTTCCAATGTATCATCAGCTCCTCCGAAACTCATACTTAAACTATCTCCGACCAAAATCACATCTACTATCTCATCAAAAATTTTTGCCATCAGAGCATCATATGCAGTAATCATACTTATCTTTTCTTTAAATTTTAAAGATTTTATGCTGTTTATGTTTATCTTTTTCACTTTTCCCCTTTTTTCTTTTTGGGTTATCAATTTTATCCAAAAAATGATATAATATCAATCAATCTTAAAAAGAAGGTAGTATTGTGGGTATAAAACAAAATTTATTTGACAATTACGACTATGATATCGTGGATGATTTTATACTGCATTACAGTGTAATGACTTATCAAATGGAAAACCTTATAATATACTCCGCCAAAGAGGACGAATATAAAGAAAATATTGAAGAATTATTTAGAATTGCCCACAATATAAAATCAGCTGCAGGATTTTTAAAAATAGAGCCTATTTTAAAACTTGCAACTCTGCTTGAAGAAGTTTTGGAAGAAGCAAGAGAGCTTAAAGGACCTTCAAATGATGACTTTATAGACTGGATGCTATCAGTAAAAGATCAATTTGAAAGATATAAGGAAGATTTAGAAAATGATGCCGAAGAGTTTGGCGATCTTGATACAAATATTATCAAAATACCTACGGATTTGGAAAAAAAATAGACAAAAAGAGAAATATGATGAAAAAATTGGTTGCTTATATAACTTGTGCATATCCTGATATAAATTTTACAGAAGATTTGATACTTTCACTCAAAGACAATGGTGTGGATTTTGTAGAGCTTGGGGTTCCTTTTTCCGACCCTGTTGCTGATGGACCCGTTATAGAAGAAGCAAATTTAAAAGCACTTCAAAACGGCTTTAAGATGAAAGATTTGTTTGAAGTTTCCAAAAGAGTCGCCAAAGAAATTGATACCTTGTGGATGGGATATTTTAACCCTTTTTATAAAAACGGAGTTGAATTTCACATACAAAAAGCAAAAGAATTCGGTATAAAAGGTTTTATCGTACCTGATTTGCCCTATGAAGAAGCAATAAACTACAAAGACAAGTTTGAAAAAAGCAATGTTTCACTCATAGATTTTGTTGCACCTACGGATTCTCAGGCAAGGATAAATCAAATAGTCAAAAATGCAAAAACTTTTATATATCTTGTTGCGTATGCAGGCATAACCGGTTCGGGAAAAAATGAAGATTTGACTTTGATTGTCAACAACATAAGAGAAGCAACAAATACGGATATATTTTTGGGTTTTGGCGTCAATGAAAAAACTGCAAAGAAAAAGTCAGAAAATGTTGACGGAGTTATAGTCGGAAGTGCCTTTGTAAAAGTACTTCTTGATGAAAGCTTAACAAATATACAAAAAATTGATAATATATCTCAACTTGCATCTTGTATAAAAAACGAGATTAATTAGAAGAGTGGGGGTCAGGGCTTTACTTTTAACTTTTTTCTTGATACAACGCAAAAAAATGATACTATGGTGAACAAATTGGTTGGATGAGCAGAAAACAAACAGAAAAACAGAATTTAATAGCCTTGACAAAGGTTATCAAATATGATAACATACCACATGAATTGGATAATTGAGTTTTTTGATGAGAGTGTAGAGGCAAAAACCCTTGCCCTGCCTCCAAAGATTTTGGCAATAATGCTACACATTTTTGAATTGATAGAAATGGCAGGAGCTCAGCTTGGAGAACCCTACACAAAACCGCTTAATGATGGTTTGTTTGAAGTACGAGCAAAAGCCAAAGAGGATATTGGTAAAAGTATCTACTGTTATCAAAAAGGGCAAAAGATCATCATCTTACATTCATTTGTAAAAAAGGACCAAAAAATACCAAAAAAAGATTTACAAATCGCTCTTAAACGCAAAAAGGAGATAGACAATGCAAACAACTAAAAGACTTACATTTGCCAACTTCAAGAAAAAAGCATTGCAAAACGAAGCGGTTGAAAAAGAATATAATGCACTCAAACCTCTATTTGCCATTAAGAAACAGTTGGTTGTGGCACGCCTTGATAAAGGGCTTACACAAGATGAAATTGCAAAGAAAATCGGAACTTCCAAGTCAAATATATCAAGGCTTGAGAGCTTAAATAACAGCTATATGCCCAATCTCGCAACACTTATGAAATATGCTGAAGCACTTGGTATGAGGCTTGATATAGGATTAAGATAGAAGTGGAGGTCAGTTGCCACCTTAATTTTTTATGATCCCCTAATTTTTCAATTTTTCTTGATGAAAGCTTGACAAATATACAAAAAATTGATAATATATCTCAACTTGCATCTTGTATAAAAAACGAGATTAATTAGGGAGTGACTTGGCTTCGACAGGAACAGACAAGCTTGAGGTTCATGCCGGTTTGAACAATACCGCAAAAATGTTCCGTTAAAAATAAACGCAAACAATACAAATTACAGACCTGCGCTCGCTGTAGCGTAATAGCCTAACGGCTCGGTCAGTCATTTGGGTTTCCTGCTATCGGAAGCCTATTTGGCTTAACACTTTTGATAGCTTGAGATAAAAGGTGTCCTACTTTTATCTGACATTTTGGACTGAGAGTTTTCTATCTTGCAAATGGGTAGAAAACTTGAAACTTTTTCATTTGCACCAAGCATGTAACAAGACCTCTTGTGAGTCTGTTTTTGGACAGGGGTTCGATCCCCCTCACTTCCACCAATTTTCTATCAAAATGGAGCAAATTTTGTATCTTAAGACTATATTTTCTTTATCATTGATAATCATTTTTAGCGGATGCCAAACCTCTCAAAACACACTGACATTACCCAAAAAATATCAAAACCGAACCCGGGATAAAAGTTCTCTTCAAAATAATCAAAACTATACATATACCGAACAAACTGCTTTTTATGCTCCAAAAATTAAAAAAAATATTTTACTACCTACAAATAAAAACTTACAATTTTACGGTAGCGGCTACATAAAAGGAATTCTCAAAAGTATATATTATGACAAAAATAAACACAAGTGGATTTATTATATAAAAGGTACGGACTTGTCAAACGGAAAATTAAATAGTGCCAAAGTCTATGCCATAAAAAAATCAGGACACATAAATGATTTTGTATATGCAATTATAAAAGACGGATATATAAAATCAATCTACATCTATAAATCTTCAAAAAATTACACATTAAAGAAAAAAAGAAAAATAATTAGAAAAAATAAGAAAAAAAAGATAATTCACAAAATTTATAAAAAAAGCCCTAAAACAATGCATAGAAAGCAAATTATAAGTGCTCCGAAAGTACAAACGGTTACTTTTTGATTTACTTTTTGTTAACTTTTTAAAGCTACAATTACCTATTAGCTTAGAAAAAGAAAATATCTTTAAATCTATCAGCTCTCTTGTGTGTTGTTTTCATGAAATCGGGTGGCGAGAGTCACCCTTTTTTATTTTTTATACAGCTTTATGCAAAAAACTGCCCCGTCTTCGTCATTGTATGCCTTTAAACTGCCTTTCATATTTTTTTCTATGATAAGTTTTGACATATACAGTCCTATTCCCGTACCCGAAGAAGTATCTTTAGTGGTAAAATACGGTTCAAATATCTTTTCTATCGGTTTTGTCCGTATTCCGCCGGCATTATCTTTGATATATAGTTTTATTATATTATCATTATTTGATTCTAATGATATGACAACTTGTGGATTTTTTATGCTATTTTTCATAAGAGCATATTTTGCATTTGAAAGAATATTTAAAACAACTTGTTCAAACTCACTCTCATAACCGTATATTTTGATATCTTTGTCTATATTGATAACAATTTTGATATTTTTATCTTTTAAAGATGATTCCATGATCGAAAGAACTCTCATAACAGCCTGTTTTATGCTAAAAAGTTTCATTTTTTTATCCGGAATAAAAAAGTTTCTAAAATCATCTATGGTTTGAGACATAAATTCCAAAAGCCTGTCTATATCATCTCCTTTTTTTTGCATATATTCACTATCAAGCAAACCTTTTTGATATCTCATTTTTATATTCATCATAATTGATGAAAGCTCATTTAACGGCTGTCTCCACTGATGAGCTATATTGCTTATCATTTCACCAAGAGCTATAAATTTTGACTTTTGAATTAAAAATTGATCTTTTTCCCTATTTTTTTCTACTTCTTTTTTTACCCTTTCTTCCAAATTTCTGTTTAGATTTTCAAGTTCAAATGCTTTGTGACTTACTTCGTCTCTGTAATTTTGAAAAAATCTGTCTATTCTATTGCCAAGAAATATAGCAAACAAAAAAGCTATTATATAAAATACTAAATATACTATTACTGTTAAAATTATCTCTTTTTTTACACTTTTTAAGAGTTCACTTCTTTTTTTTGCTATAGATTTTTCTATATCATCAAGATACACACCTGCCGCCACAACCCAGTTGTATTTTTTATACAGTTTAAAATATGACAGTTTCAATATCTTTTTAACTGTTTTTGGTTTTTTATATCGGTACATTACAAATGATTCACCCTTTTTCTTTATATCTTTTAAAAACTGTTCTCTAAACATTTTCCCGTCGGCATCTTTGTATTTTGAAGAGATATATTTACCTATAAGATCCGCTCTATTTGGATTGATAAACATTTTGGCAAATTTTTCTCCGCCATTAAAATTGATAATTTTATAAACAAATATATAATTCAGTCTGTTTTCTCCAAATCTTATGGAACTTATATAATCTTTTATCAATTTCAGTGATTTTTTATTGTCAATATATTCATTTTTATCCATAAAATCTATAAAATGCACAACCGAGTCAACTTCTCTTTTTAAAAATATTTTTTGGTTGTTAATTCTCTCTTTTTTTAAATTATCCAACTCTTTTTCAAACTCTTCATACTGCCTGTCGGTAGAAAAATATACTGTAAAAGTCATAAGAGCAAAAAGTATAACGGTAAAAGAGATGATTATAACTTTTGCTATATTGTTTTCTTTGATAATTTTCATTTTTTTCCTATTTTTATTGATTTTATTGGTAAATTATTATATCATACATTGCTATAACATTTTATGAACATCTCTAAAAGGTAAAATATGAAAAACAAATTGGAACATTTAAAAAATTATACTGTTTTATATGCTGAGGACGAACCGGGTACAAGAGAAAATATATCCGAACTTTTAAAAATGATGTTTAAAAAAGTATATGTTGCTGACAATGGAGATGATGCATATGAACTTTATCTTAGACATATGCCTGATCTTGTTATAACGGATATAAAAATGCCCGGACTTGACGGAATAGAGCTTGCAAAGGAGATAAGAAAGATAAGCTCTTCTACCCAGATTATAGTTATTTCGGCTTATACTGATGTTGATTATATGCTTAGTGCGGTTGAGCTTTCACTTATAAGATACATAGTAAAACCTTTGACGCAGACAAAGTTAAACAAAGCTTTGGAACTTTTCTTAAAAAATAAAGAAAAAAGAAAAATTTATGAACTTGAAGACGGATGGCGATATGATGAAGATAAACATATCACTATCGACCCTGAAGGAAATGAACATAAACTTACAAAAAAAGAAGACAGACTTTTAAAACTGCTTTCCGAAAAAGATAGAACAGTAACTTATAAAGAGATAGAAACTTATGTATGGGGATATGATAATGCAATGAGCCAAAATGCCCTAAGACTGCTCGCAAAAAATCTTAGAAAAAAACTTCCTGATGGTCTTGTAAAAAATATACATGCTACCGGATACAGACTGTAAGACCACTTCCAATCAGGTGCTTGACTATAAATTTATTTTTTGTTTAAAGGCACCTGCAAGTTTCCAAAATATTTAAAACTTTCATTTTGTTTCAAAATTAAATACCTTATTAAAAAAATTTCAATTTTATTATAATTTACATATAATTTACATACAATAATATTACAATAGATGCAAAATTTTACAAGGAGTTATTATGAGAAAAAGCCTCAAAGCTATAATGATAGCAAGTTTATTGGCTTCAAGTACATTTGCAGCTGATTATGTGCTTAAGTTTTCACATGTTGTTAGTCCAAATACACCAAAAGGCAAGGCAGCTGATTTTTTTGCCAAAAGATTGGAGGAATTAAGCGGCGGAAAGATAGATGTTCAGGTTTATCCGAATTCTCAGTTGTATAAAGATAAAGCCGTTTTAAAAGCTCTTAAGCTAAACTCGGTCCAAATGGCATGTCCTAGCTTTTCAAAATTCGGAAGATTTGTGCCTCAGCTTGCACTTTTTGATCTTCCTTTCCTGTTTAAAGATATGGATCATGTTCACAGAGTTCAAGACAGTAAAGTCGGAGCAAAACTTAAAAATATGGTAACCAAAAAGGGCTATGTAGCACTTGATTTTTGGGATAACGGCTTTAAAGAGTTAACTTCATCAAAAAAAGCCCTTCTTTGGCCAAAAGATGCAGCAGGACAAAAGTTTAGAATTATGAGTTCAAAAGTTCTTGAAGCACAATTTAAAGCAGTAGGTGCAAATCCTCAAATGATGCCTTTTAGCGAAGTTTACTCTGCACTTCAGCAAGGTGTTATTGATGGAGAAGAAAACACAATCTCCAATATATATACAAAAAAATTCTATGAAGTTCAAAAGTATATGACTATGAGCAACCACGGATATTTGGGATATCTTGTAGTTATGAGCAAAAAATTCTGGAATTCACTTCCGTCCGATCTTAAAAAAGATGTAAAACAGGCTATGAAAGAAGCTACTGCAAAAGAGAGACAATATGCCATTGAGCTTAACAATTCTCAGTTTGCAAAGATCAAAGCTTATGCAGATAAAACAGGAAAATTAAAGATATACAACCTAACTCCTGAACAAAGAGCGGCATGGGAAAAAGCTGAGAGCAAGATATATCCTCAGTTTTACAGTCCTAAGAAGATAGGCAAAGATCTTATCCAAGCAGCATTAAAACTAAAATAGCACAACAGTTATGTTTAGCCTGATTGATAAGATACTCGGCAGCATAAACAGATCCATTGCAGCTTTCGGCATTGCCGCCGGAGTTGCATTGGCTTTTATAAATGTTGTTGCAAGATACGGTTTTAACGGTTCAATTACATGGGCTAGTGAACTTACAAACTACTTTTTTATCTGGAGTGCCTTTTTTGGAGCAGCTTACTGCTTTAAAAAAGACTCTCATATCTCTGTTACCATTCTTATGGAAAGACTTCCCGCACCTCTTATGAAAGCACTTATGATACTTTCTCATATTTTTGTTATCATATATCTCTCTGCAGTTGCATACTATGGTTACAAGTATATTCTTTTGGAAATCGATATGGAAGAAGTATCTGTTGATTTAATAGTACCGCAGATATCATGGCTTGGTATGAGTGACGAATGGGCTGTTCCTATGTGGATACCATATTCCGTTATACCTTTGGCTTTTGCTTCAGCCGCTGTAAGAGTTTTTGAAAAATTGGTTGAAATTATCAAAACTCCTGCCGAATTAGCCAGACGAGAGAGTGAAGCAGAGATGATACTTGCAAAAATGCAAGAAAGTGAAGATGAAGAAAAACTTGAAAAAATTGAAAAAATAGTAGAAACCAATGAAGAGATTGACAAAATTGAAAGAATAGAGGAAAAATTAGAGACACTTGAAAAAGAAATGGAAAAAATCATAGAAAATGAGGTTGATTCTCTTGATATAGATGAAAAAAGAGAAAGACTTAAAAAAATTGAGAAAAAATTAGAAACTTGTCATCAAAAACTTTCTCAAAAATTGACAAATTTAAAAAAGGAGAGTTAAAATGCATGTTTATATACTCTTCGGACTCTTCTTTTTCCTGATGATTATAGGAACGCCTATAGCTGTTGCTCTTGGCGGAAGTACATTTTTAACCCTTGTTATGTTTACAGGCTTGTCGCCTTCTGAAATATCTTCAATGCTTTTTGAAAAGATTGACTCATATTCTCTTATGGCAATACCTATGTTTATACTTGCCGGCAATCTTTTAAGCAAAGGAAGTGCATCCAAAAGGATCATAGACTTTGCAAAAAGTGCGGTAGGGCATCTGCCCGGCGGTCTTCCTATAAGTGCGATATTCGCAAGTATTATATTTGCGGCAGTTAGCGGAAGCTCGCCTGCAACAGTTGTAGCTATCGGCTCCATTATGTTTGCCGCCATCCAGGAAGCCGGTTACCCGAAAAGATATGCCATAGGAACCATAGCAACTTCGGGAAGTCTCGGTATTTTGATACCGCCCTCTATCGTTATGATAGTCTATGGAGTAACTGCCGAACAATCTATAGGAAAACTTTTTATGGCAGGAGTGATTCCCGGATTTTTACTTGGAGGCATGCTGATAGCAGTTACCTATATAGGTGCAAAAAAACTGGGTTTTAAAAAGACTGAGCCTGCCCCGTTTAAAGAAAGAATGGCGAAACTAAAAGATGCCTCCTGGGCATTGATGACTATCGTTATAGTTATAGGAGGAATATACGGAGGTATATTTACTCCGACCGAAGCTGCCGCAGTTGCCGCTGTTTGGGCATTTTTCGTATCCTGGATAATATACAAAGATGTAAGCTTGAAAGATTTTTATCCTATCATTTTAGAATCAGCCAAAACTGCGGCTATGATCATGTTTGTTATAGCAAATGCGATGCTTTTTGCCCACTTTTTGACTTTGGAAAATGTTCCCCAGCAAATAACGGAAGCTTTGGTAAATGCACATGTCGGCAAGATAGTATTTTTACTTCTTATCAATATACTGCTTATCATAGCAGGAAGTTTTATGGAGCCAAGTGCCATCATCATGATACTCGTGCCTCTTCTCTTGCCGGTTGCAACCGCCCTTGGAGTCAACCCTATACATCTTGGTATTATTATCACGGTAAATATGGAGATAGGTATGGTTTCACCGCCGGTAGGATTAAATCTCTTTGTTACAAGCGGAATAACCGGATTTAACATAAAAGATGTCATTATCTATACACTTCCTTGGACACTGACTTTGCTTGTAGGTTTGGCTATCGTAACTTATATACCTATTATATCATTATGGCTACCAAATATAATGTATGGGTAAAATCCGTTAAAAAAACGACAACTGCTTGTCGTTTTTAGGATTTTACGACTTTTTTCATATGTAAGCCCTAAAACAAGGTTTTTAGTGGCGAACACAAAAAAGTCCGGAACATTAAAGTAAATCGTAGCGAGTGAAACGAGGTAGATTTACGGTTCATTCAATGTAATTGAATAGTAGTTTAACGAAGTTAAACACAATAAAGATAAATTCTACGCATACAAAAACATTGATACGAAGTAAATATTTATTAAAACAAAGCTTTAGCGGTAAAAACATGTTAAAACAAGGTTTTTAGTGGCGAACACAAAAAAGTCCGGAACATTAAAGTAAATCGTAGCGAGTGAAACGAGGTAGATTTACGGTTAATTGGACGGAGTTGAATAGTCGTTTAACGAGGTTAAAACAACCGGCTTTATTGACATTATCCTCCATGTTTTGTATAACTTGTCAATATCAAACAAAATCAAATCTCCAATTTAAGCAGATTTGAATTTTACAATTCACAATTTTCACAATTTTTTTCATTTATTAACAAAATTAACAATCAAATAGCATAAAAACTTATGTTTTAAGCTAAATTTAATTGTAAATTATAAAACTTTTTTGTATAATACTCAGGAAAACAATTTTACAAGGAGATATATATGAAATTAGCTAAGCTAAGTTTGGCTGCTATTTTGGCAGCAGGTGCTTTTTCAGTAGCAAATGCATCCTCACTTGAGGATTCTATAAAAGGTGTTACTCTAAACGGTATGTTGAGAATTAGATTCTACAACAGAACATTTGATCATGCACCGGCATACAACAGATGGAGAACAAACGGTATATTCATTTTTGGTGTTCCTGTAGGTGACAATCTATCTATAGTTTACAGATCTTCAGTGCAAACTGATATACACACAAACGGAAATAACCTCTCTTATGCTCAAGGTGGTACAATAGATAATACTATCGCAAACAATCTTTTGTTTATGAAGTATTCAAACGGTCCTGCAAATGTAATTTTAGGTAAAATTCCGGTTGCAACACCTATAACAAGTATCGATCCTGCTACACCTACACATGGTGCTGGCGTATTGGGAACATACAATGTAGGAAACGGTCTTACTTTGGCAGGTGCATTCGTAGATGCTGTAAATATAGGACCGGGTGAAGCTTTAGGTGGGGTACAGTATTTAGGAAATGATCTTGGTGCTTTGGCAGTAATGTACAAAAACGATATGGTAAATGTAGCGGCATGGTACTATAGAATTACAAATGCTTATGATAGCATTTTTACAGTTCAAGCAACTGTCAAGCCTATGGCCGGTTTGAGCATTCACGGAGATTATTCATACTTTAATCCGCAAGCTGCAAATACAGATACTAAGAAATTTTACAATATCAATGTAGGCTATGCAGCCAACGGCTTTAGTGGTAAAGTAGGTTATGCAAACAGTAGTGATGATAATGGTGTAGCTTCTTTGGCAGCAGACTCTACCATAGCAGCAGTTCTTCCTACAGCAAACAGATATGTTATCGCAAATATGAAAGATACTGATGCATGGTATGGTAAAGTAGGATACAATGTTGATGCCAAAACAAATGTATATGCAGCATATACTTCTATCGACCAAGGCAATGTAGCAGGAAACAATGATAGCGATGAGTATATGGCAGGTGTAAAATACCAATACAACAAAAAACTTGGTTTCCATGCATACTATGATGTGCTCGACTATGACAATGATGTAGCCAATAATGATGAAAATGAATTTAGATTTGAAGCGAGATACAACTTCTAATCTTTTTACATACACTTTACTCCCCGCCTTTTTGGCGGGGATATCTGCTGATATTTGACTCTTTTTTATTTTACCTATCTTAACTTTTTATCTTATATCTTTTCAGTAGTTTTTTATCTCATTTTAGATAAAATCTTTCTTATTTTAAGGAGATTATATGAAAAAATTACTGCTTTTGGCTTTTAGTGCACTTTTACTTTTTGGTGCCTCAACCCAGGATATTGAAAAAAAATTGAACTATCTTATACAAAGAATGAATAAGATGGAAAAACAGTTAAACAGCAAAGACCGGGAGATAAAACAGTTAAAACAAGAGGTGAAAAAACAAAAGATAGAGACAAAAAAAGAGTTTATGGTAAACAGTTGCGATAAGATAAAAGTAAAAGACTTTTCTTATATATACGATAGCACTCTGCTTCCTTACTATGATCTTACTTTTTCTTTACAAAATGATTATCCTTATGATATTGCTCAAGTTTCAGGAAAATTATATGTAAAAGATATATCTGATGATATCAAAATCTTTACTCAAGTAGTCGATAAAAAAATACTCATCAAAAAATCAGGTGGCAAGACAATTATCCAGGCAAGACACTCTGTTACGGGACAACTTGACAAAGTATTGAAAGATGAACCGTCTAACAATATAAAAGTTATCTTTTCTCCTTCAA
>CAZKWE010000093.1:0-49555 GCA_964556545.1 uncultured Campylobacteraceae bacterium
GGAATATATAGGATATTCCAAAATATTGGAACTGTTTGCATCATTAAAATAAAAAAGTTTTTGATCATTTACATTGTAAGTAGTTACATTATCAAGCTTATCCGGATAAGGAGTGCTGTCTCCTTTTAACATATTTCTTGACTTTTGCAAAGATATGCCGTTTCTTATGGCCGATACTTGACTTTTTCCTTTAACTATAACCGCATCACTTCTTGTCACCATAAGTCTCGGAACGGCAACAGCAGCAAGTATGCCTATAACTACGATAACAAAAACAAGTTCAACCATAGTAAAAGCGAATTTGAAATATTTAGTATCAACATTAATATTTGACAAAAATTCCCCTTAATCTAACTTGATACAAATTCGGTTTTATCTCTTTTTGAAGATATTTACATAGCATATTAGATGTGGAAATTGTACTAACATTCAAATCATTATCACTTGCGGTTTTTACAACTGTCATCTTGATACAGTTAACTCCACCCATTTTAATAATTGCTACATTATCAATACTGCAATTGGCTTCATCTCTTATTACCAGCTTTGAAAGAGTATTGGACATATTTGCAAGATTTGAAGTAGTCTCTTTTTTGGAAGTAGCATAAGTCGTAATTTCACTTATAATATTTCCGATATTCATCATCATTGTTGACACTCTGGCATCATCTCTCGTAGCCACAAGTTTTGGTATGGCTATAATAGCCAATATTCCTATTATAACAATAACAAAAATCAATTCAAAGAGAGTAAAACCTTTTTTTATACTCTTTTTCATAATTTTTAATAATCAATCCAAGAGGTGTGAGAAAAGTAACAACTCTTATCCCTTTATTTTCTCACACTTCTATAAGATTAATATTTTACATTTGAACCTGCAAGTGTCAAATTTTGCTCTTTTACTATATCTTGTATTCCTTTACAAAGCAAACTTGTAGTATCAGCTCCCTTTTTAACTTGTAAAGCAGTTTGATTTGTCTCCAACACTATGCATACATGACTTGAATCCGCACCATAAATATTAAAAATTCTTTTACCGATAGTAACATTATCATCTTCAGCACCACCGGAATTAGTACTCAATGTATTTAGCACTTGGGACATTTTTGTTAATTCGGTCGAATTAGCATCTCCTCCTTGTGATGTTACATATGAAGATATCTCACTTACTGCAGAAGATACCTCTTGTGCTATAGTAGAAGCTTTAGCATCCGTTCTTGTAGCCATAAGTTTCGGTATGGCAACCGCCGCTAAAATACCGATAATTACAATAACAAAAATCAATTCTACCATTGTAAAACCATTTCTCCTTCTCATCTCAAACTCCTTAAAAAATATTTAAAAATGATACATTTATCATCTTTATCTACTAATGATACTCCAACATAGGTTAATTATATCTTAAAATGCTTTACTCGCTAATTTTTCAGAAATTTTAGATATCTCTTTTTCAAGCAAAAATTTTTCATAACTCTTTTTTACATAGGCACTAAGAAGAGTTTTTATATCATTGTTACCTTTTGTAAAAGTTTCCTCTATCTCTTTTTCAAAAACACAAGCAAACTCTTCACTTACTGATATATCATATCTTTTTGCAGCTATAGAGACAGTTAACTTTTTCACCTGTTTAAAACTTCCTCGATTTTACTAAGTATGTCTTCACTCTCGACATCACTGATACTGACTCTCTCTTCAAGTCTTTTTATATGTATATCTTTGGCTTCATTGCTGGCTTTTAAGGTTGCAACTTCATTTTTAAGTTTTTCATTTTCATCTTTTAATTCTTTATAATTTTTTAAAAGTTCATCTATCTTTTGGCTTAAAATTTTTGTTTTACTCATATCTTCAAAAAACATTTATAACCTTTTAATGCAAATTTTACTCAATGATACCAAAAGTTTACTAAAATTTAAAGCAAAAATATATCCTTACCCGCATTTATCAAATTTTAGTATAATATCAAAAAAAATCAAATAACGGAAAAATATGAAGAAAAAATTTGAATTATCCGGGAATTATACCCCAAAAGGCGATCAGCCGAAAGCTATAAAAAAACTCTCAATGAGTATCAAAAAGGGAAACAAATATCAAACCCTTGTGGGAGTTACAGGAAGCGGTAAAACTTTTACCATGGCTAAAATCATAGAAGAAACAAATCTTCCTACACTTATAATGACCCACAATAAAACTTTGGCAGCCCAGCTATACAGTGAATTTAAAGGATTTTTTCCAAAAAACCATGTAGAGTATTTTATAAGTTATTATGATTACTATCAGCCGGAAGCCTATATACCAAGAAGTGATCTTTTTATAGAAAAAGACAGTTCCGTAAATGCCGAACTTGAAAGACTGAGACTTAGTGCTACGGCTTCACTTTTAAGTTACAATGATGTTATATGTGTAGCTTCCGTTTCAGCCAATTACGGTCTTGGAAACCCCCATGAATATAAAAAAATGGTTCAGAGCATAGAAGTTTCACAGGAATTAAATCAAAAAGAATTGCTTTTGAGACTTGTCGATATGGGATACAAAAGAAATGATAACTTTTTTGACAGAGGAAATTTCAGAGTCAACGGAGATGTTATAGATATATTCCCGGCATACAAAGAAGATGAGGCTTTAAGAATTGAATTTTTTGCAGATGAAGTTGAAAGTCTTTACTATTTTGATATATTGACCGGCAAAAAGATAGGAAAAGAGTTAAAAAAAATTGTTATTTATGCGGCAAATCAATTTATAGTAGGACAGGATAGATTAAAAGAAGCTGTAAAAGAGATAGAAAAGGAGTTGCAAGAAAGACTTGATTTTTTTAAAAAAGAGAATAGGCTTGTCGAGTATCAAAGATTGAAACAAAGAGTTGAATTTGATCTTGAAATGATGGAAAGTACCGGCACTTGCAAAGGTATAGAAAATTATGCAAGATATCTTACGGGGAAAAAGGCCGGTGAAACTCCATACTCTTTGTTTGATTATTATGAAGCCATGGGAGAAGATTATCTTTTAATCGTTGATGAATCACATGTTAGTTTACCGCAGTTTCGAGGAATGTATGCAGGTGACAGAAGCAGAAAAGAGATACTTGTGGAGTATGGATTCAGACTTCCTTCCGCACTTGATAACAGACCTTTACAGTTTGATGAATTTATCTCAAAAGCACATCAGTTTTTGTTTGTCAGTGCCACTCCCAATGAGTATGAATTAAAATTATCCGGAAAAAATATAGCAGAGCAAATTATCAGACCGACAGGACTTCTCGATCCTGAAGTTGAAGTTATAGATAGCGAATACCAAGTAGAAAAACTCTATGATGAAATCAAAAAGAGAGTAGAAAAAAATGAAAAAGTCCTTGTAACAACTCTTACAAAAAAGATGGCTGAAGAATTAACAAAATATTATATGGAATTGGGCTTGAAAGTCAAGTATATGCACAGTGATATTGATGCGATTGAGAGAAATCAAATCATAAGAGGATTGAGGCTTGGTGAATTTGATATACTTGTCGGGATAAATCTTTTAAGAGAAGGCCTTGATCTTCCGGAAGTGTCTCTTGTTGGTATATTGGATGCTGACAAAGAGGGATTTTTAAGAAGTGAAACTGCTCTTATGCAAACTATGGGCAGAACCGCCAGGAATATCAATGGAAAGGTTATCATGTTTGCCAAAAAGATAACTCCTTCTATGCAAAAAGCGATACAAACAACCGAAAAAAGAAGAGCACTGCAAAAAAAATACAATAAAATTCATAATATAACTCCGAAAAGCACTATAAGAAAACTTGATGAAAATCTCAAGCTTGAGGATTATACAAAAACAAAACCTGTTTTGGATAAAATTCCTGCAATTGAAAAAAGAAAAATTGTAAACGAACTTAGAAAACTGATGCATGAAGCTGCTAAAAATCTGGAATTTGAGGAGGCGGCACGACTTAGAGATGAGATAAAAAAGTTAAACAAAGAACAATAAATCAACCTCCAATAATAATTATATAATACGATATATGATATAATAAGAAAAAAAGGAGAGATATGGTCAATCTTAATAATCCGGAATTTTATATCAACAGGGAGCTTTCATGGCTGAAATTTAACAGCAGAGTATTGGCACAATCGACCCTTAAAAATTTACCGTTGCTTGAAAGACTTAAGTTTTTAGCTATTTACGCTACCAATCTTGATGAATTTTATATGATAAGAGTGGCAGGTTTAAAACAGCTTTTTTCAGCAAGAGTGGTAGATACCGGTCCGGATAGACTAACTCCTTTGCAACAATTAAGAGAAATAAGAGCATATTTAAACAAAGAAAAGGATGAATTGGTTTCAAGCTATAAAAATATAACTGCCTCACTTGAAAAAGAGGGACTGTTTATAACCGAATATGACAAACTTGACTCTACTCTTCAAAAAGTTGCCGATGATTACTTTTTTGAGCATCTTTTTCCTATAGTTATCCCTATAGCAGTTGACTCAACCCATCCTTTCCCGCATCTTAACAACCTAAGTTTTGCTCTTGCAGTTAAATTGACCGACAAAGATAATCAAACCGAAACAAAATTCGGAATGGTAAGAATTTCCAGAATGCTTCCAAGGTTTATTGAGGTTGATGATTCTCATTATATTCCCATAGAATCACTTGTTGAAAAACACATAGAAAATCTTTTTCCCGGATTTGTTGCCAGAAGCGTATCGGCTTTTAGAGTAACAAGAAATGCTGATATCATTATAGAAGAGGAAGAAGCGGATGACTTTATGGAGATACTCGAACAAGGACTTAAGCTAAGAAAAAAAGGTGCTTTTGTAAGACTTGAAATTCAAAGCGGTGTTGATGAAGATATATTGGATTTTCTAAATACACATTTAAAAATTTTTCCAAGAGATATATACAAATACGATATTCCACTAAATTTAGGAACCCTTTGGCAAATAGTAGGAAACCAACATTTTGCTCATTTGACACTCGAATCCAATAAACCAAAAATACTTCCCCCTTTTGATGAAAACAGATCCATATTTGATACCATAGAAAACGGGGAAGCTTTACTGGTACACCCTTATGAGAGTTTTGAGCCGGTTACCAAGCTTATCCAAAGTGCGGCAAAAGATCCCAAAACCTTATCTATCAGAATGACATTATACAGAGTAGAGAAAAACTCACCCATAGTTGCAGCCCTTATAGATGCGGCAAATAATGGTATTCAAGTTACCGTGATGGTAGAACTAAAGGCCAGATTTGACGAAGAAAACAACTTAGTTTGGGCAAAATCACTTGAAAATGCAGGTGCACATGTTGTATATGGCATAAGCGGTTTTAAAGTACATGCAAAAATTACGCAAATCATACGAAAAGTTGATAACAAATTAAAATTTTACATACATCTTGCAACAGGAAACTACAATGGTGCAACTGCAAAAATATACAGTGATGTAAGTTTTTTTACTTCAAGAGATAAAATTGTAACAGACAGTACAACTTTTTTTCATATATTGACAGGTTTTGCAAAAAAGCAAAGATTAAAATATTTAAGTATGTCACCGACACAAATAAAACCAAAACTGCTTGGTATGATAAACAATGAGATACAGCACAAAGAAAATGCTCATATCATCTTAAAAGCTAACTCTTTGGTAGATCAGGACATTATAAAAGCACTCTACAAAGCATCAATGGCAGGAGTAAAAATAGATCTTATCATTAGAGGAATATGTTGCCTTAAACCCGGGATAAAAGGAATTAGTGAAAATATAAATGTTATCTCCATAGTAGGAAAATATCTTGAACATGCCAGAATTTACTACTTTAAAAACTCTTTTCCGAATATCTATATTTCAAGTGCGGATTTGATGCCGAGAAATCTTGAAAGAAGACTAGAGCTTATGTCGCCTATAGAGGATGAAAGGCTTTCTCATACTCTAAAAGAGATACTTGATCTTCAACTTGCCGACAATGAGCTTAGCTGGAAACTTCAGCAAAACGGGATATACATTAAAAAAACAAGACAAAAAGATGAAAAACCGATAAATTGCCATGAAATTCTTGAAAGCTTTATAAACAAACTTTATAAATCGCTTTATAAGGATAGAACAAAAAAAGGTAAAAATTTGGCAAGAAAATTCAATACATAAATCAAAGGAACAAAGTGATATATGCCTACAATAAAATAACTCCTAATGTCGGGAAAAATGTATTTATAGCAAAAAGTGCCGATATCATAGGTGAAGTTTCGATAGGAGATGACAGTTCGATTTGGTTCGGGTGTGTTTTAAGAGGTGATGTTAACTATATAAATATAGGCAACAGAGTAAATATACAAGATATGAGTATGATACATGTTACTCATGCATCCTTTGATAATCCTGACGGCAACCCCACCGTTATAGAAGATGATGTTACCGTAGGACACAAAGTAATGCTCCATGGCTGTATGATAAAAAAAGGATCTTTAATAGGAATGAGCGCTACAATACTTGATGGTGCCATTATAGGAGAAGAGTCTATTGTGGGAGCTAACTCACTTGTTACCAAAAATAAAAAATTCCCTCCAAGAAGCCTTATAGTAGGTTCACCGGCAAAATTAATAAGAACTTTAAATGATGCAGAAATCGAAGAATTATATAACTCTGCAAAAAGATATGTAGATTATAAAAATAGTTACTTATAATAAATTATTATAATAAATATCAAAAAAAGCATAATGTGAATAATAATATTTTAATAATTAAATGTTATAATACATATACACAAAACAATATTAAACTATGGTTTAGCTTTTAACTAACCTTTTGTAGTTTAAAACAAGGAGAGCAAATGGCGAGAGTAGTTATACTTGGCGGAGGTGTTTCAGGACATACAGCTGCAACATTTTTATCAAAATGGCTGGGTAAAAAACATGAAGTGGTGGTTGTAACACCGAATGCAAAATGGAACTGGATACCATCAAATGTCTGGGTCGGAGTAGGTCAAATGAGTGTTGAAGAAGTTGTTTTTGAACTTGCACCTGTTTACAAAAAAGCAGGGATTGACTACAGACAGGCAAAAGCACTTTCAATCCACCCCGAAGGCGGTGAAGAAGAAGCCAAGCCTTATGTAACTGTAGAATACACCGATCCGAACAAAGCGGGTGAACTTGAAAAAATTACTTATGATTATCTTGTAAATGCAACAGGACCAAAACTCAACTTTGATGCAACTCCTGGTTTAGGCGATGGCAATGGCGGATTGGGAGCAAATACAGTCTCAGTTTGTACCGCAAATCATGCCGCTCATGCTGCAAACGAGCTTGAACTTATCATTGAACAAATGAAAAAAGGTGAACATAAAAAATTTCTTATAGGCACAGGACATGGTATGTGTACTTGTCAGGGTGCTGCATTTGAATATACTTTTAATGTTGATCACAAGCTAAGAGAAGCGGGAGTCAGAGACAAAGCAACCGTAACATATATCTCCAATGAATACGAACTTGGTGATTTTGGTGTCGGAGGAATGCATATAAAAAGAGGCGGATACATAACAAGCGGTAAAGTTTTTGCCGAATCCTTATATACCGAAAGAGCGGTAAAATGGATAACAAGAGCTCATGTAAACAAAATAGAAAAAGATAGAATTCATTATGAAACACTCGACGGCAGTATGCATGAAGAAGAATTTGACTTTGCTATGCTTATACCTCCGTTTGCAGGTGCCGGTATGAAAGCATACGATAAAGCCGGTGAAGATATAACTTCAAAGGTATTTAATCCTGCAGGCTTTATGAAAGTTGATGCTGATTAC
Source organism: uncultured Campylobacteraceae bacterium (assembly GCA_964556545.1). Lineage (GTDB taxonomy): Bacteria > Campylobacterota > Campylobacteria > Campylobacterales > JALSKU01 > JALSKU01. Next base: position 7,768 of record CAZKWE010000093.1, read on the forward strand.
ACAAGCGGACCAAAAGGTTTTGAAAACTGGTCTCCTCAAGATTGGCCAAAAACCCTTCAAAATCCCGATTATAGCAATATGTTTGCTGTCGGAATTGCATTTGCACCGCCTCATTTTATAAGCAAGCCTATGAGTTCGCCAAACGGAACACCAATAAATCCAACTCCACCAAGGACAGGAATGCCTAGTGCAATGATGGGAAAAGCGGTTGCTTTAAGCTTAAGAGACATAATAGAAGGAATTTCAGACAAACCTACACATACAGCCAGTATGGCTGAAATGGGTGCAGCTTGTGTTGCAAGTGCAGGTAAAGGTTTATTTAACGGAACAGCTGCAGCAATGACTATGTATCCGATTATTCCTGATTATGAAAAGTATGAATATGGACGAGATTTAAACGGAACATTCGGCACTATCGGACTGGCTGCACACTGGGTTAAGCATTTGCTTCATCATGCATTTATCTGGAAGGCAAAACTTAAGCCTTTCTGGACAATAATACCTGAATAAAAAAGGAGAAATATATGAGAAAAATAGAACAATACACACAAAATGATTATACACCGGTTCCATCAAAGTTTACCATTTTTATGAGAACATGTATTATTTGGCAATTTATCCAATTTTTATGGATAAATTTAAAAATGACAGTACTTATCTTAAAATCACACCACTAAAATATTGGGTCGGAAATTAAATATTTCTGACCTCTTTTTTTCTTTTTCTTTTTGGAGGATTTGAAAATTCTATCAATTCTTCGGTTGTTTTTATCTCATTTGGTATATTTTTTAATGATATCTCAAATATTTTAAGTGCACTTAGTGCATCTGCATAAGCTCTATGATGATTGTCTATATCTATATGAAGGGATTCTTTTAAAAAAGAGAGTCCGTATCTTTCAGACGGTATGGTTTTTTTTGCCAAATTTATAGTACAAAGTCTTCTGTTTAACAACTCTTCCAACCCTATTTTTTGAAAAGATTGAGATATAAAATTATAATCAAATCTTACATTGTGTGCAATAAAAACAGCATTGCCGATAAAATTTTTAAATTGTATCAGTATATCTTTAAGTTTTGGTGCATTTAGAAGATCATTTTTAGAAATATGCGTAATTCTTTCTATATAATCAGGTACAAAATCACTATACACAAAACTTTCAAATCTGTCTATAATTTGTCCGTTTTTGTACTTGATGGCTCCTATTTCTATGATTTGATTTTCTATCGGAGAATTGCCGTTGGTCTCAATATCAACTATGCAAAATATTTCATCCGAATATCTTCGAAACCTTGTCATAGAAAATATTTTTTTATCCTTTTCTACAATATCAATTCCTAAATTATTGATATACCCAATCGCCAATTCTATCTCATCATCATTAACTATCAAAGAGTTTTCTTTACACTTTTTGATAAATTCCTCTCTTGTTATGCCATTGGGTGATGACATTTTTTCAACTATATTACTTAAGTCGCTTATCATAATTTTTTACCAGATTTATGAAGTTTTCTATCTTTTTATGATCTTTTATACCCTTTTCTTTTTCTACACCACTGCTTACATCATAACCGTAAAAACCCATATTTTGCACTTCTTTGATATTGTTTTCATTCAAGCCGCCCGCAAGTATCATTTTTGAGCAGTCAACTTCCTTGAACCACTCTTTGTTAATCATTTTGCCCTCTCCTCCATAGTTTTCAACAAAAGCATCCACCAAAATGTATCTGTTTGTTTTAATAGTATAGATATCCTCTTTTGTTTTAATCCTTTTGACTTCTATATAATCACAATTAAGTTCTTTAAAAAATTCCTGTGATACTTCAAAGTGAATCTGAGCTATATCCATACAGGTTTTTAACATTATATCGTTTATAAATTTAGGTGATTTGTTGACAAAAAGTGCCACTTTTTTTACAAAAGGAGGTAAGCTTAAAGATATTTCCCTTGCTTTTTCCGAGTTTATATATCTTGGAGATTTTTCATAAAAGACAAAACCAAGTGCATCTGCTCCTGCTTTACAGGCAAAGACAGCATCTTCAAGACTTGTTATTCCGCAAATTTTAACTTTGGCACAATTCATTTATTGTACTTTTAAACTTCGTATTGCTGTTTTATAATCATTTTTAAACACATAACTTCCGGCTACTACTATATCTACTCCTGCATTTTTTAAATCTTTTATATTTTTATCATTAACTCCGCCATCAACTTCTATAAGTGCATTTGATCCTTTTTTTATCAGCAAATCTTTTAATCTTTTGGCTTTTTCCAATACGGAGGGTATAAAATTCTGCCCTCCAAAACCGGGATTTACACTCATAAGAAGTATCATATCCAAGTTATCAAGTAAAAATTCAATGCTCTCAGGCGGTGTTGACGGATTTAAAACAATGGCAGGTTTTATACCAAGATCTCTTATATGCTGCAAAAGTCTATGGGGATGTTTTTCCTTCTCTATATGAAAAGAGATATATTTTGGTTTTAAAGAAGCAAACATATCTACAAAAAATGTATTATTTTTCACCATCAAATGAATATCAAGAGGTTTTGAGGAAGCTTTTGCAATATGTTCAACCACCACCGGGCCAAAAGTTATATTTGGTACAAAATGGCCATCCATAACATCTATATGCAATTTGTCAGCCCCTGCTTCACAAATCGCCTTTACCTCATCATTTAATTTTCCAAAATTACACGAGAGCATACTGGGTGCTACTAACATTTTTTTCCTTTTTTCAAATCATTTATTTATCTACTTAGAAATAATTCTAAAGTTTCGCCTTCAAAGTCAAGCTCTATGCAGACACCCTTCGTATCACCAAAAAATTCCCTGGCCAAAGTTAAATCCTGAAATACTCTTGGAAGTGTTGTTTCTATATCTGTTTTATGAAGCTTAAAATCCGATTTTATTTTTGAAGCTATTATATTGGCATACTCGCTTAATGCATCATAAAGCTCTTCTTTTTTTGAACTGTTATTTATAAATATTTTACAAGTTTCTAAAAGTAATTTTTTTGAGAATATCATAGAAAATGTTGCATCTATATTTTTGTAAACTCCAAACAAAACTATAAAATATTCTTTCTTTTCATCAAGTTTCAAAATATCTATCTTGACACTCTTTTTTTTACCTTTTTTTTGGGAAAGCATTTCGGTTATATGAATAGCAGTATCTACAAATGTATTTAAATGTGCTATGATATTTTTTGTAAGTTTTTTATTTTTTTCCGGAACTTTACCTCCGCTAAGAGACTCTTTTTGTATCTCCTCATCTGATAAAAATTCTTCCATATTTTTATAAAGTACAATACCCGAATCCTCAAGATCATTTTTTAACCGGGGGCTGAGCTTTTTATCATTTACACCTACCATACAAAATGTTGTGCCATATTCTGCCCCTGCGGTTGAGAGTTTTGCCAAAAAATTTACTCCGTGTATATTCATAGATGAAACATTTGTCACATCAAATACAAAAACTTTAAAACCGACTCTTAAAAGGTTGTTGTGATAAACCGTATCAAATTTTTTAACAATATCCGAATCGATAAAATTATTTAAAATATAAAATATCATATTGTTTTTTATATGTATATTTATCCTGTGTTCGGCATTTGCTATGTATGAATAGTGAACTACTATACCATATTTTATATATTCATCTTCTTTTTCTTTAAAATCACCAAAATTTTTTGCAACATAAGGCTTGTAACCCATTTCATACAATTCAATAGCAAGTTGATTTTTTTGATCCGCATCTTCATTGTATATAAGTATTTTTTTTTCACCATCACTGTTTTCATCAAAAAACAGCGACATAACTTTTAAATTTTCAAAAAGAGAGAATTCCAAATCTCCATCAAACATAGAGAGTATAGTTTTGTATTTTTTATCATCATATTCACAAAAACCTATGGCACAATGTATTTTGTCTTGTATTATTTTTAAAGAATCAACCAATATGGACAATCCTTTTTTATTGAAAAAAACTATTTTTTTTAAAGAGACAAATACTGCATTTGGTTTTTTAGAAATTACAAAACCACTGTCGGAAGGCTCAATGATTATAGATGCATTCAAACCGTCCAAAAATCCCTGAGGGTAAAAAATTGCCGTATTTTTTTTTATTACAGGTCTCATCTGCTCTCAACTATTTGCATAAAATCTTCATAAACTTCACTAACAAATTCCACATCAAATTCTATAAAATCATTTAATCCCGCTTCAATATACTTTGGTTTGGAAAGTTCATAAAACATTAAAAGATGAATATATTTTGTAAGTTTTGAAAAGTTGGTGTTATCTTCGTTTTTTTTGGAAATATACTCTACAAATCTTATAGAGTTTTCATTTAATTCCCATTTTTTACAAATAATCATAAAAATATCAAAAAGTTTATATCCGCTCATTTTATAGAGTATTTCATCATAACTCATATTTTTGTGCAACTTTAAAAGTTTTACCTCATCTATATTTTCTTCAAAAATATTTTCACAAATAACAATAGAAGCGGGCAACAAGGAAACAACAGAAGCGATAGATATGCTGTTTTGATTTTCATGATTTAATATTTTATTCCAGTTATGTATCAAAGAAGTCTGCAATATTTGAAAATCACTATTTGTAATACCAAAAACTTTCCAAGATTTTGGCAAAATTAGTTTGGCATAGTAGGCATTTACTATCTGAGATGCTTTTTCGATGCCAAGTATTGAAAAGATTTGCTCAATATTTGTTATTTGGTCTCTAAAACCAAATATCGGTTTATTTACCAAAGTAATAAGATAATGGGTAAATGCAGGGTCTTTTAAAGCATTTTTAGCAGCTTTGTTTAAATCACCCTCCTCCAAAAATTTTGCACATTGCTGTACATTTTTTGGAATTGCCGGAATATTTTCTATAAATTTTTCAATTTTTCTTTTTAACATGAGTGTTATTTTATCTATTATTTTATAAAACAGAGGTAAATTAAGCAAAAATTTTGTTATTTTTCTATATAATTATCCACCAATTTTACTACACGAGGAAATATTATGGCAAGAAGATGTGCAGTCAGCGGAAAAGGACCTGCAGTTGGAAACAATGTAAGTCACGCTCACAATAAAACAAAAAGAAGATTTTTACCGAATCTAAGAACTATAAGAGTAACCTTGGAAGACGGTACAAGAAAAAAAATAAAAGTAGCAGCTTCTACTCTTAGAACAATGAAGAAGAATTCATAATTCTGTCAAACTAATACCAAAAGGAGGTCTTATTGAGTTTTGTCTCAAAAATTAAGCACCTCCTAAATTGGAAAGAATCCCAAAAACCACATATCAATCTAAATACCGATCTGTATCTTCAACTTAAGCCTTTAAGATTGCCGCTTATACTCACGGTGCTTCTTATCATGCTTGGAAGTCTGGGATATATGGCCATAGATAACTTTTCACTTATGGATGCCATATATCAAACAGGTATTACCTTTACAACAGTCGGATATGGCGAAATAGCTCCGATTTCCGATATGGGCAGAATTTTTACAATAACTCTTATCATTGTAGGTTTCGGAGTTTTTTCATTTTCCATAGGAATACTTATAGAAGTTATAAACAAAGGGGATCTTTTAAGGATACTAAAGGAGAGAAATATGCTATATAAAGTAGCAAGATTAACAAATCATTTTGTGATTTTTTACCAAAACAGTTATACAATAGAGCTTTCAAAACAATTCAGAGAAAATCATATCCCGTTTGTAGTTGTTGATGATTTGGAAAATTTAGAACAAATAGCAAACACATACTCTTATCCCTATTATCTACGAACAAACCCTCAATCAAACAGTGCCATACTAAAAGCACACCTCTCAAGTGCAAAAGGAGCCATATCTCTCTCTGCGAATATTGCGGAGAATATAGCCCTTATTTCCATTATAAGATTATATGAAAAAGAGATAAAAAGAAAAAAACCATTTCAAATAATGACATATGCAAGCAGTACTGAAGATATAGAAAAATTAAAAAAACTGGGAGCCGATAATGTCATATCACCTGCAAAACTTTTGGCACAAAGAATAAGTGCAGTAAGTGTTAGACCGGATATGCAAAATATACTTGAAGAATTTTTATACAAAAAAGATACTCCTCTTGATATTGAAGAGATAAAAATACCTGAATATTCATGGATAAGACTTAAAAAAATAAAAGAAGCCAAATTTAGAAACAGATTAAATGTCAGTATTGTAGGTATTAGAGACAGACATGGCAAGTTTACCGCCATTCCCAATGGCGACACACTTATAACCAGCGGGGCGACACTTTTGGTAATTGGCTCAAGTAAAAATATATCACTTACCAAACAGTATATAAACAAAAAACAAAAACCTGTTCAGTTAAAGGAAACAAATGTTTGAACTTATATCATTAAAAAATGCTCTTGATAATGTGGATGGATTTTACAGTGAAGGAGTAAATGCGGGACTTAAAGAAAAAGATAAAGATTTGGCTTTTATAAGAAGTGACATACTGTGTGATATTTCAGCTGTTTTTACTACCAACAAGTTTCAAGCAGCACCTATAAAACATTTTAAAAAATATCCGAAAGATTTCAAAACAAATTTTATACTCATAAATTCAAAAAATGCAAATGCTATGACTTCAAAAAAAGGCATAGAAGATATAGATGAGATACTTAATTTTTTAAAACAAGCATATCCTTATCCAAATATCACCAATCCCGTTATGAGCTCAACCGGCGTTATAGGCTACAGACTTCCAAAAGAAAAAATTATAAACGGATTTAAAAAATTTAATTTTGATGCAAAAAACAGCAATTCTGCCGCCCGGGCAATTATGACAACAGATACTTTTCAAAAAGATTTGTGTTTTAAAGTAATACTTGAAGACAATTCAAGTTTTTTTATAGCTGCAATCTGCAAAGGTGCAGGTATGATAAATCCGGCCATGGCAACTATGCTCTGCTTTATAATAACAGATGCAAATATACCAAAAAACGATATGGATGAATTGCTTGAAAATGCGGTTAAAAACTCTTTCAACAAGATAAGTGTGGATGGTGACACATCAACTAATGATACAGTTATGCTTCTATCCAATAAAAAAAGCGGAGTGTATAATAAAAGTGCTTTTAAAACCGCACTTGATACCATAACCAAAGAGTTGGCACTTCAAATATTAAAAGATGCGGAAGGTTCAAACAAAGTAGTAGCTTTTGAAGTTAAAAATGCAGCTTCACAAGATGATGCCAAAAAAGCTGCCGCAATGTTAAGCAATTCGCTTTTGGTAAAAACAGCTCTGTTTGGAGAAGATCCGAACTGGGGCAGGCTGGGCTCTACCATAGGAGCAAGCGGTATAGAGTGTGATGAAGAGAAGCTTACAATAAGCTATGATAATATCACGGTATATAAAAACGGTATCAATAAAATGGATAAATACACGGAAGAAAAGGCTGCAAAAATATTGTCTCAAGATAGTTTTAAAATCACTTGCGATATAGGAGTCGGGGAGTATTCATACACATCATACGGGTGCGATTTAAGCTATGAATATATAAAAATAAATGCAGACTACAGAACATAAATAATCCTATATTAATCATAAAAAAGATATAATTACAAAAATTACCAATAGGAGAAAAGATGCTACACGAATATAGAGATATAGTTAGCAAATTAAAGTCGGAAAATGCACATTTTGCAAAAATATTTGAAAGACATAATGAACTTGACAGACAAATAACAGAAGTTGAAGAAGGCAGAGAACATATGAGTGATTTTGAACTTGACAAGCTAAAAAAAGAAAAATTAGCTCTTAAAGATGAAGCTTACGCAATGGTTTTAGCATATAAAAAAGAACACAATCTATAATACATCATACAAATCAGAGGATTAATTTCCTCTGATTTATTGATCAAAAAACTTTCGCACTGTACAATATCCTATCATTGAGCATAATACCGGTTTAACAATTCATTTCGTAATTTATAAAATTTGCATCTATCTCTTGTGTATCCTGTGTGGCACATCCTTATCAATCTTGTATATAAAAATTTTTATTCCCTGCTTCTCATCTCTTTTGCATACTCTACTATCTTTCCGTGAAATCTTGCAAAAATTTCATATATCGGTTTTTTCTCACCGTATATTTTATAGATTTTATCCAAATTTTTTAAAATTCCACTTTCACACCACTCTCTTAATTCATCATACTCTTCAAAGTTATATCCAAATTTATTCAAAACTCTTGCGGTATAATTATCTACAGGTAAAATATCTCTAAAACAGGCATAACAAAGAATACTATCACAGCTCTCCTTGCCGATTCCTTTTTGTTCCAAAAGCCATTCCCTGTCAACCTTATCTTGAAAAATCTTAAAATTTCCAAAATCTCTTAATATGTTATTCGCTAAAAGTTTGAGTCTTTTTGCCTTTGTATTGTAAAAACCACTTGGCTTTATAAGAGTTGATAAAATTTTAGTATCACATTTGCTTAAAGATTCCAAGCTTAAAAGATTTTTTTCTTTGATATTATTCAAAGCCTTTTCAACTTTTTGCCACTTTGTCTGCTGAGTTAAAATAGCTCCGACAACCACTTCAAAACTACCGCTGTTAGGCCACCAGAGGGGATCTTTTGAATTTTTTATATATCCGGATTCTTTTAAATATTTAAACAATTCGAAACTATCGCTTATTTCGATTTCTAATTTTTTATATTTCATTTTAAAATCTCCTTTTTGCCGGAAATGAATTCCAACAAAAATTCCTATCACTTTGGGGTCCCCACAAAATTTTAAAATTTTGTGGGGTAAAACTTATGCTACGCCTGTCGGCGAGAGAAACAATCATAGATTTTATTTTTGAGACATGATTGTTTTATTTTCTCTGAATGCCTCTACAACATTTCTCTTTTGCACATCATCAAAGATTTTTATTTTTTTTGCATTTTTGCATTTACCTTTATTGATTTCCAAAACAACCATTTGGAATATCCTTTTACACTTTTTAGGAATATCAAAAGATGAGGGAAGTCCTGTTAAAAATCTTTGTATCGGAGCTTTTTCATCCATTCCTATAACGCCGTCCCTGCATCCGCTAAGCCCGACATCACTGACATAAAATGTTCCGTCATCTATCACCATATCGTCCGTACCTATATGGGTGTGAGTTCCGCATATTGCACTTACTTTGCCTTTTAGCATACACATTAAAGCTCTTTTCTCACTTGTAGCCTCTGCATGAAAATCTATAAATATATTTTTTATATCTTCTTTTTCCAACTCTTTTACCAACTTTTCCGCAATCATAAAAGGATTGTTTGTTATAGGCATAGTAAAATATCCCATCAAATTTATAACGGCTAATTTTTCATTGCCGCTATCAAAAATCTTTACTCCGCATCCGGAAATTTCATCCGGATAATTTGCCGGTCTTACTATAGGCAACTCATCTAAAAAAGGAATAATATCTTTTTTATCCCATATATGATTGCCTCCGGTTATAATATCCACTCCGTATCCAAAAAGCTCGTCGGCATTTTTTTTACTCAAGCCAAAACCATGACTTGCATTCTCACCGTTTGCTATAACAAAATCCAAAGAAAAATCATTTTTTAAATTTTTTAAATTTTCTCTTATCGTATCACGGCCCGGTTTGCCTACAATATCCCCTATAAAACCTATCTTCATATTCAATCCTGTATTAAATTTTTCAATACCGCTTCTATAATGTCATCATCATCTTTGCTATTTGCTTTAAACTCTTTTTTATTGCCGTCTTCATATATAAATGTTATATTTTGCTGATAGTTTGATACTTGCACGATACCGGCTTTTACGGCTTTTATTTTTATAGCTATCAAATCCAAAAACTGTTTTGTTGTATTATCAATTTCTCCGAATCTGTCATAAAGTTCTTCTTCTATATCATAAACTTCACTTAACTCTTCACAAAGCCCCAATCTTCTGTATATATCAAGCCTTAATCTATCTTCAGAAATATACTCTTCATTTATATATGCACTGATATTGAGTTTTAGATTTACCTCTTTTTTCTTAATAACTTTTTTATTTAAAAGTTCATTAATACTCTCTTCCAAAAGTTTTAAATACTGAGTATATCCTATATTTTTTATATGGCCGCTTTGGGCTTTTCCTATAAGATTTCCTCCGCCTCTTATCTGCAAATCATGATAAGCCAAAACCGAACCGCTTCCCAAAAAAGAATTACTCTCAAGTGCAATAAGTCTTTTTTTGGAAATTTCACTTAAAGTCTCTTTATTTTGAACCAAAAGATAACAATATCCTTCATGTTTTCCCCGACCTACTCTTCCTCTTAGCTGATGAAGATCAGCTATGCCGAAACGATCGGCATTTTCTATAATCATAGAGTTTACTCTGGGCATATGAAGACCTGATTCTACTATGGAAGTACTAAGCAAAAGATCATATTTTCCATTTTCAAATTCCAGCATCTCCTTTTCTATTTGAGATGAATTTATCTCAGAATGAAGTATAAGTATCTTTAAATTCGGCAAAATTTCTTTTAAATATTTTTTTCTCTCTTCTATGGTTGCAATTCTATTGTGGATAAAAAATATTTGACCTCCACGCCTACGCTCTCTTAGGATAATTTCTTTGAGAGTTTGTTTGTCAAACTCTTTTACAAAAGTTCTTACACCTTTTTTTTCAAGTGGTGCAGTTAGTATCTGCGAGTACTGTTTTATAGAACTTAATGCCATATTTAAACTTCTTGGAATCGGGGTGGCACTCATTGATAAAATATGAACATCTTTTTTAAAGTTTTTTAATTTCTCTTTTTGTTTTACACCGAACTTATGCTCTTCATCAATTACCAAAAGTGCCAAATTTTTAAATTTTGCATTAAAAAGAGCATGAGTTCCCACACAAACAGATATTTTACCATCTTCAAGACCTTTTAGGGTATCTTTTTTTTCTTTTGTACCGACAAACCTGTCAAGTCTGTAAACATTTATGCCAAATTTTTCAAACCTCTCTTTTAGTGTGGAGTAATGTTGATTTGCCAAGAGTGTGGTAGGTGCTACAAAAAGTGCCTGAAAACCATTTTTTACCGTACAAAATATAGCATTCATAGCAACTTCTGTTTTTCCAAAACCCACATCACCGCTTAAAAGTCTATCCATAATCTTACCGGAACTTAAATCACTAAAAATTTCATTAATTGTTTTTTCCTGATCCAAAGTATATGTAAAACCGGCACTGTTTTGAAATATTTTTATCTCAGGCAGGGTTGTGTCAATTTTTACACCTTTTTCAAGCTCTCTTAGTGCAGCTATCTCAACCAATTCTCTCGCTATCTCAAAAAGTTTCTCTTTTACTTTTGATTTTAATTTGGCAAAACTTCCTTTTCCAAGCTTGTCAAGCACTGCCAAAGTACCGCTGTCACTGATATACCTGTCAATTTTATTGATATTTTCAACCGGCAAAAGAAGCTTATCGTTATTTTGATAAATTATAGAGATAAAATCTCTTTTTGCTCCCAAAACAGTAATATTTTCAATCCCGGTAAATTTGCCGATACCGTATTCATCATGTACCACATAATCACCGTTTCTAAGTTCATCAAGCACAATCTTGCTTATTTTTCTTCGTTTGAGAGAAACTCTCTTGTTCAAAGATATAATAATTTCATCTTTGCTTGCAATATTTACTATATTGTCATTTTTTATAACAAATTTTTTATACTTTTCATCAAGCAGAGAATTTTTTATCAAAGCATCATTTTTGGCAAGAATTTTTATCTTTTTGTTTTGATGAAAATCAAGCAGAGAATTTATATCTATTACTTCGATATTTTTATATTTTTCTGATGGTTTTATAGTAAAACACTCTTTTTGAATATCATAAATATCCGGATAAAAACTTTTAAACTCTTCATACTCTTTGGAAATATCCTCACAAAGATAACTTGTAATTTTCTTTGAAAAATATTCACTCAAATCGTCCAATGCCCAAAATCCAAGAGATTTCATATCTCTTTCAAAGCTATCGCTTTTTAAATTTTGAATTTTTTCCCGTATTTTTTCATAACTTTCTTTGGTCAATGAAAAATTTGCAGGAGGTATTTTAACGGATTCGAGTTCATCTTTTATGCTTTTTTGTGTTTCACTTTCAAAATATCTTATACTCTCTACTTCATCATCAAAAAGACTTATTCTTACAGGCTTATCAAGAGTTACGGGATATATATCCACAATATCGCCCCTAAAAGATACTTCTCCTTTTTCCTGCACTATATCAACAAAGTCATATCCCCAGTAAAAAAGTCTATCTTTTAAGAGTTTAGTATCAAGCACTCCTGCAAATTCTACCGTTATCTCTTTAAAGAGTTCTTTTTTTGGAAGAGGGTGCAAAAGAGTCGCAAATGGGGAAATAATAATTTTTTTTGATTTTTTATTTTTATAAAATCTGTTTAATTGCGAAAAAAGCTCATCAAACTCATTTTTATAAGCTCGCAAATCTTCTGCAAATCCTACTTTTATATTCGGAAACATAAAAGTTTCATATCCTAAATATTTGCAAACATCTGCAATAAAAGGAATATTTTTGGAATCTTTTGTAACAAAAAGTTTTGTTTTTTCTTCATTGCCTGAAGAAGTTAAAAATTCATATATTTTAGCTTGCACTGTCTTTTTTGATATTCTGCATTTTTGTATTTTCTTTTTTCAGTTGGCTCTCACCTTCAAAAACAGAGTTTGATTCTATCATCAAGTCTTTTGAAACAATTTTTCCAAGAATTTTTCCATCTTTTAAGAGTTCTATGCTTTCACACTCCGCACTGCCTTCAAACACTCCGCTTACTATAAGCTTGTTTGCTTTAAGCTCTCCCGTAAAACTTCCCGTTCCTCCTATGGATACGATACTATTTGAATCTATTTTGCCTCCTACTTTACCGTCAATATGCAATTTGCATTCAAGATAAAATTCTCCGTCTATTTTTGTCCCTGCTGCGATAAGAGTTGTATTTGATTCTGTATTGCTTTTATCAAATATTGCCATCTTACTCTCCTCTCTTTTTTAAAAATATAATCAAAGTTTTTATTGTTCCACTTTACAAAATAATAGGGATTTAAAAACTTTTGTAAATACATAATGCCGTAATGCAAATGATGACCCGTAGACAAACCTGTATTGCCAACCAATCCTATAACCTGTCCCTTTTTTACAAATTGGTTATTTTTTACCAAAACTTTTTTTAAATGTCCATACAGCGTTTTAAAACCGTAATTATGATCAAGTATGATAAGATTGCCATAACCGCTTCTTTTATGATAGCCTGCAAACTCAACCAATCCGTCAGCAGTTGCCCTGACTTTTTCTCCCGATTTGGCTCTCATATCAAGTCCGGGGTGATATTTTTTTTTCTTTAGAATCGGGTGTATTCTCCACCCGAATTTTGCAGTAATACCCAAGTACGGCACCGGTGAGCCGTTTGGAATATTGGTAAAAAAAATCTTTCTTTGCAATGAAGTAATCTTCAAAGAGTCTATTCTGTTGTCCAAAGTTTCATTTTCATCGCTTCTGATACCCATAGTATCTTCAAGATCAGCTATTTTATCATTTATATCTTCTAATTCTTCTTTTTTTTGTTTTATATCAAGACTCAAATTTTTAACTTTGTAAAAAAGTTTTTGATTTTGTTTTAAAAGTTCTTTGCTTTGTTTTTCGTATACCGTTTTTCTTTTATTGATATCTTCAACTTCATTAAGCAGAAATTTTATATACAATCCCCCGACAACAAACAATAAAACTACAATAAGTACAATATATAAAATTATTTTTTTTATAATTTGACTAATCGTGTAATGTTTTGAGCCGTTTACATCCGATATAATAATTGTAAACTTATTTCTCAAAGATATCCTTTATAAATTTTTCAACTACACTAAATGAACCGAATACAAGATACTCATTATCCTTGGATAATTTGTTGAAAAATGATACTTCCATACCCAAATTCGATATATTTTGCTTCAGTATATCTTCATTTTCCATTCTTGTGTTATTTTCTATTTTTAAAATTTCAACTCTTTTTACAACAGGTTTTAGTCTCTTTAAAATCCCGATATAATCTTTATCTTTGTAACTATTATATATCAATATAACTTTTTTACCTATAAAATAATCTCTAAGAGTATCGGCCGCCAAAATATTGTGTCCTACGTCTACTGTAATATTTTTTGCAATTTTTTGACATCTTCCCAAAACTTTTATCTCTTCAAAAATATCTTTTTTGAGCTTATATCCCAAAAAGACATAAGCACTTGTTGCCAAAGAGAGATTTTCTTTTAAAAATAGAGGTAAAGAGTATTTGTTTGCATATTCTTGTATCATATTTTCTGCTTGTTCATTCAAAAATAAACAGTAATTATAAAGTTTAAATTTTCTTTTTTTTGATAATTCCAAAGCAATTTTATAAACTTTCTTATCTTTTTGTCTGCCTATTATGGCATATTGTTTAATGCTTCTTAACTTTGTCAGAGCTATTTCTTCTATTGTGTCTCCCAAAAATTCCTGATGGTCCAAGCCGATTGGAGTAATAATACTTAAAACATTATCAAAAACCGAAGTGGCATCATACTCTCCTCCCATTCCGGCTTCAAAAACGGCATAATCACAACTTTGAAAAAGATATGCGGCTATCAGTGTTGTATACTCAAAGTATGAAAGAGATTTTAAATCTTGACTTCCTATAATGCTTTGTAAGAAAATATGTGCTTTTTCCAACTCTTTATCTGTTGCATTGTATCCGTTTTTCCATATTCTTTCATTAAACTCAAATATGTGCGGAGAGCTGTAGTGTCCTACACTTAAGCCGTTTTTATAAAGCATGGAAGATAAATATCTCCCCGTAGTGCCTTTGGCATTGGTTCCGATGATATGTATAATCTTTGGAAGTTTGAAATTTTCTTTTATCTTGTTCCATATGCGAGGCATTCTTGAATAATCAATAGTTTTGTAAAAAAGAGGTTTTGCCTCTATAAACTCTTTAAAACTCATGCTTTATCAGGACAAACCCTGTTTCTTCCTTCTTGTTTTGCCCTATACAGCATTTCATCTGCAACTTTCAATGTTTCTTGCAAAGATTTGTTGATTTTTCTTTCGCTTACACCGATACTTACTTTGACATCTATTCTTTCATTTTTATACATAAATTTAAAATTTGCAATAATATCTTTTATCTTTTTGGCAAACTCTATAGCACTTACAAGAGTAGTGCTTGGTAAAATTATCAGAAATTCTTCTCCGCCGTATCTTCCTACAAAATCAACATCTCTTGTAAATCTTTTTAAAATTTTTCCAAGTGCCGAAAGCACTATATCCCCGGCATCATGTCCATATGTATCGTTTATTGTCTTAAAATGATCTATATCTACAAAACAGATAGAATAATCTATCTTATATCTCTTATATGCTTCTTCAATTTTTTTAAGTTCATCATCAAGAGCTCTTCTTGAAGCAAGCTTTGTTAAGAAATCTTCTTTGCTTTCTTTTTTAGCCACTTGCAAGGCATGTTCAAGCTTTTCATTTCTTAACTTTAATTTTTTTATCATTTCCTGATTCTCTATCATTTTATTATTGAGTGTTCTTGTCTCAAGCTCTAAAGAATCGGCTATTTTTATCAATTTACTCTGAATTACTTCAAAAGTATTTGCTTTAAAATCAATATCTATTAATTCATCTCTGACTTTTATAACATTTTTATTGCTGACGCTACTTGTATCTATCAGTGAAAACAATCTTTTTTCAATTTCTGCTAATATTTTATCAACTTTGCTGAATTTCTTTTTAAGTTCGTTTTTATCAAGTTCTATTCTTTTTTTAATCATTTTTTTTATATCATCTTGTATCGAATCAGTTGAAAGTATTTCAGGGGAATTTCTAAGTTCATAACTGATACTTGCAAGCTCATCATCTACATTGGAAGCTATTGACGGGGCAAGGGTAGCGATAACAAGAGGCGCTAATTTTTTATATATCTCTTTATCATTGTTACTGCTTAAACATTTTATAATACTGTTTACAAATCTTTCAAAATCGCTTTTATCTGTTGTGCAAAAACCATCCACTTTATTTAAAAAAGAGTCATCATAAGTTGTTAAAAAATCAAACCATTTCTCTTTTAAAACATTGATTTGTTTTATATCATTTTTAATTTTTAATTTTTCTATAGAATAATCAGCCAAATCTTTTGCTTTTTTATTGTGAAGTATTGAAATTGCCTGTAAAATTCTTTTAGTAAGCAAATACAAGGCATCTAAAACTTCGCTGCTGTCTGATTTTAAACTTCTTTGCAGTCTTGAAGATAAAAAAACAAAAAGTTCATCAATATTTTTTACTTTAAAGTTTTTGATTTCCTGTTTTAACTTTTTATCCAGTTTTTCAATATATTTTTCAAGTTGCATGCAATCTTCAAGAATCAACCCTTTGTCTTTTGCAACTTTACAAAAGGTTTTCTGATAGTTTTCAGGAGTAAAAGTAACTTTTTGCTCCTGCATTTTTTTGATACTCTCTTTTATGATATCATTGATTTTGGTTGCCATTTTATATCCTTGTTACTCTAAATAACTCTGTGTGATTGATTTAATTTCCGTATCCGAACTTGTACCTTTAACGGAAAGTTTTGAAATAAATTCCGATATAGCTTTGTACGAAGCAAACTTTATGGCTTCAAATCTTTTGGAATCCGAAATGACACTGTTGGCTTCTATGGTAAAGTCATATGTTCCGCTCACATCAAAACTATCTTTTTTGCCAACTTTGTCAATATATGTTATATCAAGCAGTACTTTTGCTTTGTATGCAATGACATATCCGTCTTTGTCATATGCAATCGGAGTAAAACTTTTTCCTTTAAATTTTACATAAAATATACTGTTTGCTTTATCAATCCTATCTACAATCTTACTTCTAAATTTGGAAACTATGGCTTCATTTACGGCATCTTTTATAAGAACGGAGTTTTCAGGATCATTAATATCAATATAAACTTCCGTATAGATTTTATCGCCAAGAATTTTTTTGGTATAGTAGGAAGAAGGCTTGTATCCGCATCCGGCAAGTATGATAAAAACTGCAAATATGATAAACAAACCTTCTAATTTTTTAAACACGATTAACCTTTGACGACTATATTAATAAGCTTGTTTGGTACATATATCTCTTTAATGATATCTTTTCCCTCTATCCACTTTGTTATATTTTGTTTTGCCAAAGAAATTATCTCATCTTTGTCCAAATCTTTTGCAATTTCCAAATCACCTCTTTTTTTCCCGTTAACCGTGATGATAAGAGTTATCATATCTTCTTCAAAAACTTCATCAATTATATCAATTTTTCTAAAATTTTCAAGATTAAAATATTTTTCGCTTAACTCCCAACACACATGAGGAATAACAGGTTCAAGTATATTTAAAAGAATATAGTAGGCTTCATACCAAACCTCTTGATTTTTTTGGGCATTCAGGGCATTCATAGCTTCCATACATGATGCTATAAGTGTATTGAAACTGTATTCTCCCCTATAGGTTTGATATGATTTTTTAAGAGCTTCATAAACCTTTTTTCTGGCAAATTTTTCTTTTTTATCCAATGAGGTATGATCAATTTTTGGCAAGTTTTTCAAAGGTTTTATATTTTCACTTCTTTCATAAACTCTTTTTATAAATCTAAATGCCCCCTCAACAGCACTGTCATTCCATTCCAACTCTTTATGAGGCGGTGCGGCAAAAAGTATAAATAACCGTGCCGTATCGGCTCCGTACTTTTGTATAATTTCATCAGGATCTACCGTATTGCCTTTTGATTTGCTCATTTTGGCACCATCTTTTAAAACCATACCCTGGGTTAAAAGTTTTGAAAACGGTTCATCTACCTCGATATAGCCAAGATCTCTCAAAGCTTTTGTAAAAAATCTTGCATACAGAAGATGAAGAATCGCATGCTCAATCCCGCCAATATACTGATCAACACTCATCCAGTATGCCACATCATCTTTATCTATGCCTACATTGTTCCATTTTGACGGATTGGTCGCATATCTTAAAAAATACCAACTAGATTGTACAAATGTATCAAGAGTATCAGTCTCTCTTACTGCATCACCTCCGCATTTTGGACATTTGCAGTATTTCCATGTAGGATGATTCTCCAAAGGATTTCCCTCTCCCGTTATCTGTACATCTTCAGGTAAGGTTACCGGTAAATTTTCAAGTTTTTCAGGAACAAGTCCGCACTTTGAACAGTGAACAAAAGGGATAGGAGCACCCCAATATCTTTGTCTGCTTACTCCCCAGTCTCTTAATTTGTAATTTATCTCTTTTTTGCCTATGCCTTTTTTTTCAAAAAAATTTATAATTTTCTCTCTTGCATCTTTACTCTGAAGAGAATTAAATTCCTCACTGTTTATCAGTATCCCATCTTCACAAAAAGCCCCCTTGATTTGTATATCTTTTTTTGGCTTTATGACTTGTTTTATGGGTAAATTGTATTTTACTGCAAACTCATAATCTCTTTCATCATGGGCAGGAACTGCCATAACTGCACCCCCACCATAACTGATAAGTACAAAGTTGGCCACCCAAACAGGAATTTTCTCTTTTGTTAAAGGATGTATTACATTTATATCAAGGGCCGTACCTTCTTTTTCTTGCATAGACCTCTCTTTTTCGCTTAAATTTTGCATTTTTTTAATAAGAGAAATCTTTTTGTTTTCAAGCAAAGAGTGTTCTACCAAATATTTTACGATAGGATGCTCCGGGGCAAGTGCACAGTAGCTGACTCCGTATATCGTATCCGGTCTTGTTGTAAAAACTTCATATCCTTCAAAACAATTACCGAGTTTTTGTTTTGATTCTTCACTAAGTTCAAATTTAAAATTAAGACCCTCACTTCTGCCTATCCAGTTTTCCTGCATTTTAAGAACTTGATTTGGCCATTTGCCTTCCAATTTTTTCAAATCATCCAAAAGCTCTTTGGCATATTTAGTAATTGCTATATAGTATCCCGGCATCTCTTTTTGTATGACTTCATTGCCGCATCTCCAACAACACCCCTCTTCTACTTGTTCATTTGCCAAAACAGTATGACAACTTTCACACCAGTTTACACTATTTTCTTTTCTATACATTAAACCGGAGTTATACATTTTGATAATATACTCTTGTTCGAATTTTGTATAAATTTCATCACTTGTTGCAAATTCTCTTTTTTTGCTAAAAGACAATCCCAGAGAGTTTAATTCATTTCTCATATATGCTATATTTTCATAAGTCCACTTTTTCGGATGAAGTTTATGTTTTATAGCAGCATTTTCTGCAGGCATTCCGAAACTATCCCATCCGATAGGATGCAGTACATTATAGCCTTCTTTTCTTGCATTTCTTGCGATAGCATCTCCTATGCTATAATTTCTGACATGACCCATGTGAATTCTTCCGCTGGGATAAGGAAACATGCTAAGAATATATTTTTTTTCTTTGTCTTTATTTTCTTCAGGCTCAAAAGAGTTATTTTCACTCCAGTATTTCTGCCATTTTTTTTCAATCTCACTCGGATTGTAGCTCATTAAAAGTTCTCCTTAAAATTCTTCTCTTGTTTTTGCCGCTTCGACTATAACCAAAGCCATTGAAAAAATATTTGCCACAACCGCTCCGATTGCCAAGCTCATAGCCGCAGTACGATCATGATAAATTTCAAAAAATATAAAAGCCGGTATCAAATGCAAATCAGCCACAAGCGAACTGGCAAACATTTCGGCTGATAGGATATTTTTTACTCCTATTTTAAGAAGTGTTGAGACAATATTTATACTCGCTGCCACAAATAAAGAAGTAGCATTATCTTCATACAAAAAACCGGCTGTTGTCGTAAGAGACATCAATGCAAAAAATATATAACTTACTTTACCCCAATTCAATGCAACTCCTTTGGTTTATATAGTGCCTCTCTCATACATGGCTCTCATTTTCTCTTTTTCCGCTTTTTCTTTTTGTTTTTGTGCAATTCTTCTTTTAAATTCTTCTATTTCAAACCCAAGCCATTTTAGCAACGGTGATGCCACAAAAATTGAACTGTAAGTTCCGACTATTATACCGATTAAAAGTGTAAAACTAAATCCCACTATAATCTCTCCGCCAAAAAGATAAAGAGTTAAAACAACAAAAAATGTTGTAAGAGAAGTCAAAGTTGTTCTTGAGAGAGTTTTGGAAATAGAATCGTTTATTACCTCAAAAAGATTATATTTTTTAGTATCATGTATGCCTTCTCTAATCCTGTCAAAAACAATTATCGTGTCATTCAAAGAATACCCCATGATAGTTAAAATGGCTGCTAATGTATCCAAATTGACATCTACCTGAAACAAAGAAACTGCTCCAAGTGCAATGGATACATCATGCACCAAAGCCAAAACGGAAGCAACGGCAAATCTCCACTCAAATCTAAATGCAACATATACCAAAATTGCAAGTATAGAAAGAATTGCCGCCATCAAACCTTTTTCTCTAAGTTCTCCTCCAACTTTCGGTCCAACTATATCCACCCTTCTTATCTCATAATTTCCCGTACCTTTTAAAAGTTTTCTTACTTTATCTCCCATGTCCTCTTTGACTGAAGTCGAACTTGTAGTAAACCTTATAATAACTTCATTCGGGGAGCCGAAATATGTTATAGTTGCATTTTTAAAAAGCTTATCTGCTGTTATAACTTTTCTTATCTTTTTAAGTGGTGCTTTTTTATCATATTTGACCTGAACAAGTGTTCCGCCTTTAAAATCAAGACCGTAATTAAGACCTTTTGTTGCTAAAAGTGCATAAGAAATCAATATAAAAACAATGGATATAGAGATAAAAATTTTACTCTTCCCCATAAAATCAAAAGTTTTATTGCCACCGAATATTTCCATTATTTAACCTTTATTCCGAACCAAATTTTTAATTTTTTGGCTCTTTCAATTGTTGGCATCAAAGATTGATAAACACCATGAGTACCCAATATTGCTGTAAGCATTGAAGCTAAAATACCTATACTCATAGTAACTGCAAAACCCTTGATGGGTCCGGTTCCGTAAGCATATAGCACAACTGCCGCTATAAGAGTTGTAATATTTGCATCAAGTATTGCACTCATAGCATTTGAATATCCCTTCTCTATGGCAATACTGACATTTTTACCCTCTCTTAGAAGTTCTCTTATTCTTTCATTGATAATAACATTGGCATCAACGGCCATACCTACAGTCAGCACGATACCTGCCATTCCCGGGAGTGTCAAAGTAGCACCGAAAAGTGCCATTACCGCTACAATGATAAAAAGATTTACTATAAGAGCAATATCCGCTATAACTCCGGCATAGCCATAATAAATTATCATAAACAACACAACAAGAATAAATCCGCTTACCAATGCTATCATGCTGGCTTTTATACTATCAGCTCCCAAAGATGGACCTATACTTCTTTTTTCAAGCAATTTAACCGGAGCCAAAAGCGCCCCGCTTCTTAATGCTATAGCCACATCATGAGCTTCCTGCACGGTAAAACCACCGCTTATCTGACCGCTTCATCCACCTATTCTCTCTCTAATGACCGGTGCTGAGTAAACTTTATTGTCAAGTACGATAGCCAAATGTTTTCCTACTGACTTGGCTGTAAAATCACCAAATATTTTGGCTCCTTCACTGTTTAGTGAAAAGTTGATAACCGGTTGATTCATTTGATCAAATCCTACTTTGGCATCAGTAAGCATACTACCGTCAAGAATCGGTACTTCTTTAACAAGATATTTTTGTTTGTCATCTCTTGCACTTTTAAGTATTACATCTCCATAGCTTGCTGCTTCATCTTTGCTTAAAGTATAAACTTGATCGGCTCTTTTTTCATCAACCGCCATAAGCTGAAGATGAGCCGCCTTTGCTATAAGCTCTCTTGCTCTTTGCTCTTCGGCCTGGGTTTTTATGCCCGGCAATTCCACAAGTATCTTTTCTTTGCCCTGTCTTGCGACGGTAGGCTCGGAAAGACCAAACTGATCAAGTCTGTTTCTTATCGTATCAACTGCTTGTTTTATAGCATACTCTTTGGTTGCCTTTATCTCTTTTTTCGTCATAGTAATTTTATAAACGATACTATCTTTATCTCTTTTTTTATTGATAACAATTCCCGGAATTTTTTTGATCATTTTGTCGATCTTTTTCTCTTCGGTATTGTCAAGCAAAACAAAAGTGACTCCGTCAGCTTTTGCTCTTAAAGAATCAATAATGATATCATTGTCATCGCTAAAATACTTTATGCTTGAAGCAATTGACTTATACTTGGACTTTATAGCCTCTTTTGTATCAACTCCAAGAAGCATATGAAGACCGCCTTGCAAATCCAATCCAAGTTGAATTTTGGGACCCTTCATAGATGGTATGAAGCTGGGTAGCGAAAGCACCAACCCAACTATCATAGTAAATATGAAGATAACTATTCTATAATTCCATCTACTTTTATGCATCTACTTTCTTTGCTATAAATTCTCTGCTAACCTTAACAATTGTTTCATCATTAAGCTTAACTTTGATAAAATCTTCTTCAGGTTTTACAACCTCACAGATAAGTCCGCCGTTTGTGATGATCTTATCACCTTTTTTGAGTGAAGCTAGCATCTCTTTATGAGCTTTTGCCTGCTTTTGTTGAGGTCTGATTACCAAAAAGTAAAAAATACCAAACAAAACAATAAGTGGCAACAATGAAGTTAAAACATTACCTCCGCCTTGCATGTACATCCTTTATAAAATTTTTAAAGGCTTATTTTACCACTTTTTACATAATAAATGGCTTGAGGGTAGCATTTTTTTTATCTTTTTTTATATATGGGGCATATTTTCACATATCATATCCTTTGATAGATACTTTTTTTGGGCTGTATGGCTTTTATATTTTTTTAAAAGAATCGAGAAAAACAAATTTTTGGAGCGGATTTTTTGTTGGAATTTTTTGGTTTTACTGGATAGCACTTAGCTTTAGATATTATGACTTAACTTATATGATACCTTTTATCATACTGCTCGCGGGCTTGGTCTATGGAGTAATTTTTGCCCTTATAAGCTATGTTGCCAACCCTTTTATAAAATCACTTCTGCTTCTTTTAGTTTCTTATATACACCCTTTTGGTTTTAGTTGGTTTAAACCGGAACTTATATTTGTAAACAGTTATCTCGGTGTTGAAAAATGGCAATTTGGCATCATTTTATTTTCTTTGTCTTTGTATATATTGTTATCACGAAAGAGAGATAAAAAATTTGCTTTGATATCTTTACTGTTGATATTGTTAAGTCTAAACTTATATCCACAAAAAAATAAAGATAAAAAATTGGGTATAGATATAAAACTTTATGATCAAAAACTGCCTCAGCAAATAAAGTGGAATCCAAGATATAAAGAGCAAATTATAAACAACAACCTAAAAGCCATAAACAGTTCAATCAAAAACAAAAAGGAGATGATTATACTGCCCGAGAGTGCATTTCCCGTATATTTAAACAAAGAGAAACTTTTACTGAAAAAATTGAGAAAATTATCTCATAAAATTATCATAGTTACCGGAGCATTAAAATATACCAAAAAAGGTTTTTACAACTCTACTTATTACTTTATAAACGGCAAAATAAAAATTGCCGACAAAGTCGTACTTGTACCTTTTGGTGAAGAGATACCTTTGCCAAAACCGTTAAAAAATTTTGTAAACCGTATATTTTTTGACGGGGCGGAGGATTTTAAAACTGCTAAAAAACCGACAGTCATAGCCATAAAAGGCAAAATGTTTACAAATGCCATTTGCTATGAAGCAACTGAAGATATTATATATAAAAATCATCCAAGATACATTATAGCAATCAGCAACAATGCCTGGTTTACTCCATCAATCGAACCAACTTTGCAAAATCTTCTTTTAAGATATTATGCAAAAATTTATCATACTCTCATTATTCATTCGGCAAATATGGGCATAAGTGAAATTATTTTTCCTCTATAAGCACCTAATCAAGAATACACCTTAAGCACACAAGCTCCTCTTCTTGGGTCTGCTCCTCCTTGCATATTGCCACTAACTGCCTGAACACCTCCAAAAAAGAGATTTAACTCTTTGAACTCTTTTAATTCATAAATATCTGACATATTTTTTAGGTTAAATTTTAAAGGAGGTTCGGTAAAAATTGTTCTATTTTCATAATGTATTCTGGGTTCATTGATAGAATCTTGAACCGATAAATTAAAATGTATATAGTTTAAAATAGTTTGCAAAAGAGCACTTCTTATACGATTGCTTCCTGCACTTCCCAATGTCAATAAAAGTTTTTTATTCTTAAAGACGGCTGTTGGTGCCATCATAGAAGGCAACCTTATACCGCTTTGCCATGTAAAAAAGCCATGGGGATTAAGATCCTCTTCACCAAGCATATTGTTTAGCATTATACCGGTACCGGGCAATATATGCCCGCAACCCTCCCCGTTGGTTGTAGTGGCAGATGCCGCATTGCCGTTGGCATCAATAATGCTTATATGCGTCGTATTGCCCCACATATTAACTTGCTTTTTGTATTTATCTTTGAAATTATTCAATAACTTATCATTTTTTAAAATATCTCTTAAATTGTTTGTATGTAAAAATTCATTTATATACTCTTTTCTAAAAATTCCGGTTACATTTTGCACTTCAATCAACTCTTGAAGATATTCTTGACTTCCAAGAGGCGACAATTTCTCATTTTCAAGTAGCATCAGGCTAAAAGCGGTTAAAATTCCACCGCTTGACGGAGGAGGATTTGTATATATGTCAAATTCTCTAAATTTAAATTTCAGTGGTGCTTTTTTTATACTTTTATACTCTTTTAAAATCTCTTTGTTTAAAAGTCCGTTATGCTCCTTGCAAAGATTTTCCAAACTTTGTGCAACTTCTCCTTTGTAAAAAAGATCATCTCCTTTACGGGCAAACTCTTTTAAAAAATTTGCATATTCTTTATTCTTAAAAAGATGTTTTTCATCAATAAGATTTCCATTTTTCGTATAAATATCTCTTGAACTTTCAGTAGAAGTAAATATAGGAGTTAAAAGTTTTAAAAAATCAGCCTGTATCTTTGATATGAACAGTCCCTCATTGGCATATTTAAAAGCCGGTTTTATCAGCTCTTCCATAGGGAGCGAACATAAATCCTCGTAAATTTGCCATATCCCTTTGACAACACCGGGAATCGCTATGGCTCCGCATCCTATATGAAACTCTTGTACCGTAGTTCCAAAATCAACATCTATAGGGAAAAATTCCGGATTGTCAATGCTTTTAGGTGGAACATCTACAAAAAAATCATACATTACCGGATCATTTTCAGATTTTGCAGCAAGCATAAAACCGCCTCCGCCAAGACTGGTTAGTATAGGCTCGCAAAGAGGAGCAGCCAATAAACAAGCCACCATCGCATCATAGGCATTGCCACCCATTTTCAGTATCTCTTCCCCGGCTTTGGCCGTATTTATATCTCCGGCACTTATAACACCTGATAATTCTTTTTTAATCATCATATCTCCATAGTTTTTTAAAGTATTCCAAGCTTTTCTACTTCTTTAAAATCATTTGTTTTTTTATATACTCTAATCTGTTTCTTTGCCAACTCTTCGCTGTAAGCTAAATTTTTCAAATTTTCTATATCATCTTTGGTTTTTAATTGTGAAAATATACTATCTTTTTCCATAAGATTTACCAAATCCAAAAAATGTTCTCTTATAGTAGTTACTGTTTCATTATTTTGAAAAATACCGTCAAGACCATGACGAAGTGCATTCCATCTGTTTTGCAGTAAAATTTGATGCGGTATTCTTTTGAGTTCTTGATTTTGAGAAAAAAGACAAAGAGCCTGAAACAGCACTACCAAAAGCCTTAATCTCTCAAAGTCATTGCTTGCATCACATATCCTTATCTCCAATGTCCCGAATTTTGGACTTATTCTTAAATCCCACCATATATCTTTTGCTGTTTTTATAGTACCTGCTTTATACATTTTCTCATAAAGATCTTGCATTTTGGTAAAATTTTCAAAGTAGCTTGATTGTCCCGCTCTTGGTAATTGCTCAAAAATTTTTGCTCTGTAAGATAAAAGTCTTGCATCTTCTGCGTTAAAATATGGAGAATTGGCACTAAGGGCCAAAAATATAGGTAAAAATTCAAGTGAAAAGTTATATGCCCTCATGGCTTCAACACTTGAAGGAAGTGCTACATGTATATGAAAACCGCATATATGAAATCTTGAAAGAAGTATTCCGTACTCTTTTGCAAAATCATCATATCTTTTTTCATTTACATGTTCTAATGTATCAATTTTATATGAGTGAGAACCGGAAGTTGCAATAGTCAAATTATCGTTTTTAACAATATCTTTCAAGTAGGAAATCTGTTCTTTCAATTCTTTTATAACTCCAAATGAAGTCTGACATACGGGAGTTACAAATTCTACCATGCATTCTAAAAATTCTTGATGTATTTTTTCTTTATATTCAGAATCAAACCTTTCTCTTATCATTGAAGAGTAATTTTTCAACTCAAGAGTTTGTTTATCTTGCAATCTTGCCTCCAACTCCGCTCCCACCGTATAGCCTTTACGGTTTCTCCATTGCTTAAAATACATCAAAAACTCCTTATCCGCAATTAAAGTACTTGATACGGATATAATTATAGCATAAGCTGTACACATAACTATTTATGCTATAATCCGAAAAAAATTTGGATTAACGACAATATGATAAAAATCGGTATCAATGGTTTTGGGCGAATTGGGCGAATTCTTGCCAGAGAAATTATAAAAAATCCCAACTTGACGCTTGTCAAAATAAACGACATATATAATGAAAAGATGATGGAGTATCTTTTTAGACATGATACTGTATATGGTGATTTTAAAAATAATGCAAGCTTCATAAAAACCTCTCGGGAAGATATAAAAAAACTTAATTGGAACGGTATTGACATAGTATATGAGTGCAGTGGAATTTTTCATGAAAAAAAAGAACTTTTATGGCATATAAAAAACGGTGCCGAAAAAGTAATTCTTTCATCATATTCCAAAGAATTACCAACTTACATATATGGTCTTAATGAGAAAAATTATAAAAATGAAAATATCATCTCTTCTTCAAGTTGTACCGGAAACTGTGTAATTCCAATTTTAAGTATCATTGATAAATATATAGGTATAAAAAATGCAACCATAACAACCATACACAGTTATACTACCGATCAAAATCTCTTGGACAATAAAAATAAAGATTTAAGAAGAGCAAGATCCTCAACCCAAAATATTATACCTTTGCAAAGCAATGTAGGAAATGCTACTGTTCAATTCCTACCGCATTTAAAAAACAAAATAGCCGCCAAGAGCATAAGAGTACCTGTTGCAAACGGTATTTTGATAGATATAAACATATCATTAAAACAAAAAAGTTCACTCAAGCAAATAAAACGGATACTTCACAATTTTACCAATAAACATATAACTCATATCTCAAAAGCATCTTTAGTTTCAAGCGATATAAAAGGTATGAGTTTTTCAAACATTATAAATGAAGATATGATATATCTGTGCAAAGATAATTTTTTAAAACTTATGCTTTGGCAGGATAATGAATATGGCTATGTTAAAAGACTCATAGATATGGCAAAAATAGTCAAAAACGGATAAATCAATGCAAAAAAGTAAAAATTGCCAATCCTTTTTTATCAGTGCGACAAATACCAATATCGGTAAAACATATGTTACTTTGCAATTGATGGAATTTTTTGCAAAAAAAGGCTATAAAGTAGGTGCTTTCAAACCTATTGAAACAGGAGTTGACAAAATACCTCCCGATGGAGAAAAACTTTTAAAAAAAGCAAAAGAGTTAAATAAAAATTTTAATGATATTGATATAACCGATATAGTTCCCATAATGCTTAAACTGCCGGCATCTCCTTTTGTAGCAAAAAACAACCTCACAATTGACTTCAACAAAATAGACAAATCATTTAAAAAATTGAAAAAGAGATGCAATATACTTTTTATAGAGGGGGCGGGCGGGCTTATGGTGCCCGTTGATAAAAAGTTTTTTATGGTGGATTTTATAAGTTATTTTGATGCAAAAGCACTTTTGGTAACTCCCGGAAAATTGGGTTGTATAAATGATACTTTGCTTTCTTTAAAACTTCTTGATGAAAGAAATTTGCCTTATAACTGGTGTATAAATTTAAAAAGAGATGAAAAAGATAACTTTTTAAAAACAACTTTACCATATTATAAATTTGCTTTTAAAAATCCGATTATTTTACCGTGGGATTTAGAAACATTATGTGCTGATATGATAAATTATATCCTGCATTAATCATATTTTTAGCAAAAATAATCTATAATCTTGTAACCGTCTTTTTTGCAGAAATTATATTTATGCAAAAGATAAACTTTAAAGGAAGGAAGAAAATGGCTATAGAAAAAAGCAGAAGAGATTTTCTCGGACTTGCATTTGGCAGCGTAGCGGCTGTTGGTGGTGTATTGGCACTTGGTGCTATGAAATCTACCTGGGATCCATTGCCAAGTGTTTTAGCTGCAGGTTTTACAACTGTAGATTTATCTACTATAAAACCGGGCGAATTTAAAACATTTGTATGGAGAGGTAAACCTATATTTGTATTTAGGAAGGATGGGACTAAGTTCAAAAAATGTGACAACAGAGATACTAAGCTTGGAAAGAAAGACTTTTTGGTTGTTATTGGTCTTTGTACTCACCTTGGATGTATTCCTGATTGGTTTCCTGATAAAAATAAATTTATCTGTGCATGCCATGGCGGAGAGTATGATGCGTGTGCTGTAAATACTTTCGGGCCTCCTCCAAGACCACTTGACATACCTCCTTATAAAATTGTAGGTACTAAAATGGTATTGGGCGAGCAAGGGCCTCAAAATAAGGCACTTATAGCCAAAAACCCAACAAACAAAGCATAAGGGGATAAATTATGGCAGAGATTAGAAAAGCTGAAAGTCTGTATGATTGGTTTGATCAAAGACTGGCAATTACAAAATTAAACAAAGTTTTGGCTACCGAATACTGGGTACCGAAAGATATAAACTTTTTATGGGCAATGGGTGTCATATTGATGACAATGTTTGGAATCCTTTTTATATCAGGTCTTTTTTTACTTATGTACTACAAGCCTGATACACACATGGCTTTTGACAGTGTAAACTATACTATTATGCAAGAAGTTGCATACGGTTGGCTTTGGAGACATATGCATGCTGTTGCAGCTTCAGTCGTATTCTTAGTTATTTATATCCATATGTTTGTAGCTATCTACTACGGCTCTTACAAAAGAGGCAGAGAAATGATATGGATAAGCGGAATGTTGCTTTTTATGCTCTTTTCAGCAGCCGGTTTTAGCGGATATATGCTTCCTTGGGGGCAAATGAGTTATTGGGCGGCACAAGTTATTACCAATATATTCGGAGCCATACCTTTTATAGGACCTGATTTGGTTATATGGATAAGAGGTAACTTCTTTGTTTCGGATCCGACACTTACAAGATTTTTTATGCTGCATGTACTGCTTTTGCCATTGGTTATTATGGCAACTATCGGATTACATTTTTATTCATTAAGAATTCCTCATGTCAACAATCAAGAGGGAGAACATTTTGATTTTGAAGAAGAGGCTGAAAAATACAAAGCGGGCAAGAAAAAAGAATCTAAAGTTATTCCTTTTTGGCCTGTGTTTATAAGTAAAGATTTATTTGTAGTCGGAGTATTTTTAATCTTTTATTTTTACTTAGTTGGATTTAACTATGAATTTGCCATGGATCCTATAAACTTTGATCCCGCAAATTATATGAAAACACCGACTCACATATATCCTGAGTGGTACTTTCTGTGGAGTTATGAAATCCTAAGAGGATTTTTCTTCCCAATAGCCGGTATAAGTCCTTTCAATCTCGGTCTTATGGGATTTGCCATAGCAAATGGTGTATTTTTAATACTTCCTTGGCTGGACAGAAGTCCCGTTGTTGCTCCTGCTCACAAAAGAGGTGGATTTAAGATATGGTTTTGGTTGATGCTCATTGACATGATAGGGTTGACGATATTTGGTAAAGTTCCTCCAAATCATGTTTATTTGGTTGGCAATTATGATATAACTCCTTGGTTTGGATTTACATTTACTGTAGGATTTTTCATATTGCTGTTTATAGCATTGCCTATTATAACAATGAAAGAGAGAAAAAGAGCAGGAGGTGTAAAATGAGAGAATTTAAGATACTGTTGGTTTTAATCTTTTTTACACTTCTTGTTTACTGGGGTGTTGAGCCTTATGCCCATTCTAAAATGCACCATCATGTAGAACCCGGTAATTTTAAGTATGAAGACTTGAAAGCAATAAACTACAAGGGTGATCCTGCCAAAGGTAAGGAGCTTATAGTAAATGCAGGATGTACAGGTTGCCATGGTATAAAAGCAGCCAAAATGCCTGCCCCTATGCCAAAAGATGCGGCTGCAGCTTCATTTGGAGTTGCTCCTCCGGATTTAAGTGATGCCGGTTTGATATATGACAGTAACTTTTTAAAGCATTTTATACTCAATCCGTCTCATGCAATGCTAAATGCTAAAAAATTTAATGCTAAAAAACCTTTTCCAATGCCTCAGTTTTTTGGGACCGGAGGGGATAAAAACAAAGAAGTTTCCGATATAGTTGCTTATCTTAAATCTATAGCACCAAAAGAGTTGAGCGATAAAGAAACTTTTATAGCAGCATGTGGAAGATGTCATGCTGTAAAATACAACAAATGGTCTCAGTTGGGAAATGTTCCTAAATTTAAAACAAAAACTCAGAAGTTGGCATTTGAACTTAAACTTTCTCAATACCAAGATCATGTAAAAAAATATATGGGAGCCGTACCGCCGGATCTTTCTATTATGATAAGAGCCAGAAGCGAAGAGCATTTGATGACTTTTATAGACAATCCTCAAAAACTGCTCAAAGGTACTTCAATGCCTCGAGTTGGTCTTACAAAAGAGAGTACTGAAAAAGTCATAAGTTATCTCTCAAGTGTAGGAGACAGCAAAAAAGCTGAAAGAGAGTCATTGATTCCTAAAGTTATAGGTTATTTAATCATCTTTACATTATTTGCTTATCTTTGGAAATCAAAACTCTGGAGAGAAGTACACTAATTTAGAAAGAAAGAGTTGATACATTCAACTCTTTCTTTTATATTTTATTTTAGATATTTTATATAATTTTTTCTACAAAATGAAGAATTGATAGGAAAATTGGCTTATCAAGACCCTTCAACCGGTACAAATGCAAAAAAATTAGACAAAGAAGATTTCACTAAACTTTTTAAAGCGGCATATTTTGGAGATTTTGGTATATTGGATAAATAACGGCAGAATAATTCTACCGTTATTTTTCATTGTATGAACCGACTTTTGTCAATTTCTCGTATCTGAGTTTCATTCTTTCATCATCATTTAGGGATTTTAACTCTTTGATTTTATTTAAAAAATAATTTCCCAAAGCTTCTGCTGCAGCTGATTTATCTCTGTGTGCACCCATAACAGGCTCATCAATGATATCATCTACAAGCCCCGATTCTTTAAGATCTTCTGCGGTTATTTTCATAGCTTTTGTGGCTTGTTCCTGTTTTGAAGGATCATTCCAAAGAATAGCCGCACAACCTTCAGGGGATATAACTGAAAATACGGAGTATCTCATCATAGCAAGTTTATCGCCTACTCCAACCGCCAAAGCTCCTCCGCTTCCTCCTTCTCCTATAACTACGGATATGGTAGGCGTATTTAATCTGCTAAGCTCAAGAAGATTTCTTGCTATGGCTTCGCTTTGACCTCTCTCTTCAGCACCGATTCCAGGAAATGCACCCGGAGTATCAACTAAAAAAAGAATGGGGAGTTTAAATTTTTCTGCCATTTTTGCTACACGCAGAGCTTTTCTGTATCCCTCAGGATTTGGCATACCGAAATTTCTCTTTAATTTATATCTTGTGCCTCTTCCTTTTTGTTCCCCAATAACTACGACTTTTTCATTTCCCAAATACCCGACGAAACAGACAATTGCAGGGTCATCTCTAAAAGCTCTATCGCCATGCACTTCATAATAATCTTTTAAAAGGGCTCTTACATAGTCAAGTGCATAAGGTCTGTCAGGATGTCTTGCAAGTTGAAGCTTTTGGTAGTCACTTAAATTTTTGTATGTTTTTGAAACTTCTTTTTCTAACTCTTTTTGTAAGATTTTAACAGCTTCGCTGTCGTTTTTAATCTTGGCGCTTGTTATATCATCATCAAGCTGTTTTATTTTATTTTCAAAATCTAAATATGTTGCCACACTTTACTCTTCAAATTTCTTAAATATCAAAACCCCGTTTGTACCTCCAAATCCGAATGAATTACTCATAACAACATTAAGATTTACTTTTCTTGCTTTATTTGGTACATAATCAAGATCACAATCAGGATCAGGAGTTTCGTAATTTATTGTCGGAGGTACTATGGAATCTCTTAAAGCCATGATAGATATAACAGCTTCAGTTGATCCGGCCGCTCCGAGACAGTGTCCTATTTGCCCCTTTGTTGAACTGACCAACGGAGTATAATCTTTAAAGATAGTTTTTATAGCCATTGTCTCATACCAGTCATTATACTTGGTACTTGTTCCATGGGCATTTATATAATCAACTTTTGGATTGCCGGCCATTTGCAAAGCTGCTCTCATGGCTCTTGCCGCTCCTTCACCTTCAGGTGCAGGGGTAGTTATATGATTTGCATCTCCGCTCTCGCCAAAACCTATAAGCTCGGCATATATCTTAGCACCTCTTTGCTTTGCCACCTCCAAAGATTCCAATACAAGAGCACCCGAACCCTCGCCTATAACAAAACCGTCTCTATCTTTATCAAAAGGTCTTGAAGCCTTTTTCGGATCATCATTTCTTGTTGAAAGTGCTTTCATAGCGGCAAAACCACCGACACCTATCTCACAAATTGCAGCTTCTGCCCCGACTACCAGCATTCTATCAGCTCCGCCAAGCATAATAGTCTTGGCTGCTTCACTAACTGCATGTGTTCCTGCCGCACAGGCAGTAACTGATGAAAGATTCGGTCCTTTTAGCTTATGCTCAATTGAAACAAAACCTCCCAACATATTAACCAATGCCGAAGGTATGAAAAACGGAGAAATTCTTCTAGGACCTTTTTCGTGTTCTACTACTGCATTTTTTTGTATATTTGTAAGTCCACCTATACCCGAAGCTGCACTGATACCAAATCTATCACTATCATACTCATCAAATCCGGCATCTTCCATAGCTTCTCTTGCCGCCTTTAATCCAAGCTGAATAAATCTGTCAGCTTTTTTAACCTCTTTGGGGTTCATAACCATCTTAGGGTCGAAATCACTTATCTCTCCGGCAATTTTTACAGAGTGTTTTTCAGTATCAAACAAACTAATTCTTTTAATGCCACATTCTGCATTTACTATAGCCTTAAAAGAACTCTCTTTATCCATCCCTACCGAATTTATCATCCCAAGTCCGGTTACTACAATTCTTCTCAAAATTACCCCTTGATTTGATTTTAGGTATATCGATAAAATTTTATCGATATACCTAAATAATTTTAATTATTATTTATTGTTTTCTATGTATTTTATAGCATCACCCACTGTAACTATAGATTCTGCATCACTATCTGGAATTTCTATATCAAATTTCTCTTCAAGTGCCATTACAAGTTCAACAACGTCCAATGAATCTGCACCCAAATCTTCTACAAATTTAGAATCTTCTTTTACTTCATCAGGGTTTACATTTAGTTGTTCTACAACAACTTCTTTAACCTCATCAATTAACGCCATTATATTCTCCTTCAAAAAATTTGTAACATTCTATCAAAAAAAAGATTAAAATACAACTTTGACAGGTTTGTACTACATCAGCATTCCGCCATTTACTCTAAGTGTTTCACCGGTAATATATGAGGAACTGTCACTGAGTAAAAATGCTACTGCTTCGGCAACATCTGCAGGATTGCCAAACTTTTTTAAAGGAATTTTATCTATATAGCTCTGTTTAATCTCATCATTTAGCTTATCAGTCATATCAGTTGCAATAAAGCCGGGAGTAACCGCATTGAATCTGATACCTCTTGAGGCTCCTTCAAGTGCAAAACTTTTAGTCATAGCTATCATACCACCCTTGCTGGCACTGTAATTTACCTGCCCTGCGTTGCCACTTTCTCCCACAATGGAAGAGATATTAACCACCGAACCAAATCTTTTTTTATTCATAAGTTTCAATGTTTCTCTGCAAGAGATAAATGCTGAAGTCAAATTGGCTTCTATAACTTTAGCAAACTCTTCAGTTTTCATCCTGATAGATAATTTATCCAATGTAATTCCTGCATTGTTAACAAGATATGAAAGTTCACCATCACTCTCAACTATAACTTTCAATCCTTCTTTTAAAGCTTCTTCATCAGTTACATCAAATTTAACAACAGCGGCTTTTCCGCCATTTGATAAAATTTCATCCATAAGCTCGTCAGCCAAATCAGGATTGTTTCTATAATTTATCCAGACTTTCAGTCCGTATCCCGCCAAAACTCTTGCTATATCCTTACCTATACCTCTGCTCGCACCGGTAACAAGCACATTTTTCCCGCTAAATTTCATAAATTCTCCCTTGAATAATAAATATTTTAAAAAAGAGCTTCGTCCATTTCCTGTGGCTTTTTTAAACCCATCAGCTTCAAGACAGTCGGAGCTATATTGCTTAAACCTCCATTTTTTATCTTTTTTACATCTTTGTCAATCACAAAACAAAAAACATCCAAAGTTGTATGATTTGTTAAAATATTGTCCTTTTCATCTTTCATCATTTCCACATTTCCATGATCACTTGTAAGAACTATAGAATAATCTTTTTCTTTCGATTTATCTAAAATTCTTCCTATTTCATTATCTACGGCTTCTACGGCTTTTATACCGGCTTCATAAACTCCGGTATGTCCTACCATATCACCATTTGCAAAATTTACCACTATAAAATCATACTCTTCATCCATTGCTTTTAATACAGTATTTCCTACTTTGTGGGCACTCATTCTTGGCTCCATATCATAAGTGGGAACTTTTGGACTTGGTATCAAAACTCTTGTTTCATTTACCAAAGGTTCCTCTACTCCGCCGTTAAAAAAGAATGTCACATGAGCATATTTTTCTGTTTCAGCAGTATGAAACTGATTTAATCCTTCATTGGAAATCACTTCTCCAAGAGTATTTTTTGGTCTTTCGCTTTTAAAAAGAACGGGGAAAGGATACTCCTTGTCATACTCAGTCATAGTTACGACATTTACTTTTATGAATTTTTCTCTTTTAAATTCTTCAAAATTTTTAAAACCTATAGCTTTGGAAATTTCTCTTGCACGGTCATTTCTAAAATTGGTAAATATCACTCCGTCATTTTCTTTGAAACCTTCATATTCACTAAAAGCCACCGGTTCTATAAACTCATCAGTAATATTTTTTTTATAAGACTCTTTTAAATACTCTTGTGCGGACAAATCGGTTTTTGGCTTTGCCATAACTATGGCTTCATATCCTTTTTTAACTCTATCCCATCTATTGTCTCTGTCCATTGTGTAGTATCTGCCGGATATTGTCGCTATCTTGATATCAT
The DNA here is from genome assembly GCA_964556545.1 of uncultured Campylobacteraceae bacterium. GTDB lineage: Bacteria > Campylobacterota > Campylobacteria > Campylobacterales > JALSKU01 > JALSKU01. Next base: position 43,535 of record CAZKWE010000093.1, read on the forward strand.
TATCACAGATATTTTCCAACTCTTTCAAATAATTTATACCGGATTTCGGATCTACATCTCTGCCATCGCTAATCATGTGTATATATACTTTTTTTCCTCTTTCTTTTGCAATTTCAGCCAAAGCAATGGTATGTTTAATGTGTGAATGAACTCCGCCGTCACTTACAAGTCCGATAAGATGAATATTTTCACTTTTTTGTAATATATCATTCAAAACAGGATTTTTTTCTATATTTTTTTCTTCTATGGATTTGTTGATTTTAACAAGATTTTGGTATAAAACTCTTCCGCTTCCTATGGTCATATGCCCTACTTCACTATTACCCATTTGACCCTCGGGAAGACCCACGGACAATCCGGAAGTTTTTATAAGCGAATACGGTACATTTTCAAAAAGATAATTATATGCCGGCTTTATGGCTTCACAAAAAGCATTATATTTGCAAGAGTTATTAAAACCTATACCATCAGTTATAATGAGTATAACTTTTTTTCTTTTTTCTCCCAATTTATTTACCTTAATATATTTTATAGAGATATTTTACTATAATATCCCTTTTATTTTAGTTAGGAATCACAGATGCTTTATTTTTTTTACGAAACATTCCATATCAATCTTTTTCAATATATTACTTTAAGAGCAGGTGCTGCATTTTTTATAGGATTTATCCTGACACTTTATCTTATGCCAAAATTTATAAAATGGGCAAAAAAACAGAAATTAAACCAGCCTATATTTGACTTGGCACCCGGTACTCACCAAAAAAAAGGCGGAACTCCGACAATGGGAGGTATTGTTTTTACCGTTTCAACTCTTATCGCAACTTTGCTGACAGTAAAATTAAGCAATACTTATGCCCTTATAGGCATATTGACCATACTGTTTTTTTCACTTATCGGCGCCAAAGATGATATGTCAAAAATAGTAGGAGAAAAAAATGATTCGGGACTGAAACCAAAAACAAAAATGATACTGCAAATTGTCTTTTCATTTATTGTATCAGTTTTATTGTATTATTTTAGCAGTATCGATCATAATCTATATATACCTTTTTACAAACATCCGCTTTTAAATCTTAGCTGGTTTGCCATAGCATTTTGGATGCTTGTTATTGTCTCCGCAAGCAATGCGGTTAATTTAACTGACGGTTTGGACGGACTTGCTACCGTACCATCGGTATTTAGCTTTTTAAGTCTTGGAGTATTTGTATATATAAGCGGTAATGCGATACTTAGTTCTCACTTCCTGCTCCCAAAAGTCAGCGGAGTCGGAGAAGTATCTATCATAGCCGCAGCTTTTGTTGGCTCACTCATAGGATTTTTATGGTACAACTGTCATCCGGCAGAAATATTTATGGGTGATAGCGGAAGTCTTAGTATCGGTGCTTTTATGGGATATATGGCTATTATTTCCAAAAATGAAATACTTCTTATCATTATCGGGTTTATATTTGTACTTGAGACTCTTTCGGTAATACTGCAAGTCGGGAGTTTCAAAACAAGAAAAAAGAGAATATTTCATATGGCTCCTTTGCATCACCACTTTGAGATACACGGCTGGGCAGAAAGTAAAATCATAGTAAGGTTTTGGATTATAGCTTTGATAGCCAATATCATAGCTCTTATAACTATAAAAATAAGATAGTAAAAGGGACAATTGATGGATATATCACTCTTTGGATACGGAAAAACCACCAAAGCTATAGCAGACAGGATAAAAGAGTGTAAAATTTTTGATGACAATATTGAAAAAATAATCACAAAAGATACTCATACCATATACCCTTCTTCTATGTTTGATCCTGATAAAAGTGAACTGGAGATACCAAGTCCCGGGATACCTCCATGTAATCCTATGATAAAAAAAGCAAAACATTTGATGAGCGATTATGATTTCTTCTTTCAAAAGAGCAAAAACCAACAATTTTCCATATGGATAAGCGGGACCAATGGAAAAACAACTACCACAAAGATGATCGGGCATTTGCTAAAAGATAAAGGCGGAATTATCGGAGGCAATGTAGGAACTCCTCTGGCAGAACTTCAAAAAAAAAGTGGTATATATATACTTGAAACAAGCTCTTTTACCCTCCACTATACAAATACGGCAAAACCAAATATCTATATACTTTTACCCATAAGCGAAGACCATATAAGCTGGCATGGAAGTTACAAAGAGTACACAAAAGCCAAACTAAAACCATTAAAATATCTCAAAGAAGGTGAAGTGGCAATAATACCAAAAGAATACAAAGCCACCAACACAAAAGGTTTCAAAATAACATATGAAAATACGGACAAATTGGCTGAGTATTTTGACATGGATACAAAAAAGATCAATTTTACTGATCCGTTTTTACTTGATGCCGTTATGGCACTTGGAGTATATAAAATACTTTTTGACGAAATTCCCTATGAAAAGATAAATTCTTTTTGTATTGATCCTCACAGAATTGAAGAGTTCACAGATGAAAAAGGCAGACTCTGGGTTAATGATTCTAAGGGAACAAATATACATGCAACTATAAATGCCGTTAAAAGATACCAAAACAAAACCATACATTTGATACTTGGAGGTGACGACAAAGGAGCCGATTTAAGTCCGTTATTTGAAGTTTTAAAAAATTTGGATATCTACATATATGCTACCGGCAGCAATAAAGACAAAATACTAAACTTGTCAAATAAAATAGAAAAAAATGTAACAAAATGTACAACTTTAAATGAAGCTATAAACCAAATTGACAAAAAACATAACATTCAAAGTATCGCCCTGCTCTCTCCGGCGGCTTCAAGCCTTGATGAATATCCATCATACAAAGACAGGGGAAATCTTTTTAAAGAATTGGTAAAAAATATATAAAAATATTTTCAATAAAATTTCACAAAATTTTAATAATCCTTAAACAAAAGATTTTCTATAATGATCAAATGAGCATACAAGACCTACAAATAACTATCAACTCCCGTGTTTTATTATCTTTAATTCTCCAATGAATATTTAACAGCTTGTTTTGCATGAATTTCCGTCGTATCAAAAACTTTAATGTTATTAAAATCATTTTGATTTATTAAAAGTCCGATTTCCGTACAACCCAAAACAATACCTTCAATATCATCCATCTTGTTTATAATATCTATAAATATATTTTTTGAATTATCTTTTATTGAGCCTAAACATAACTCATTGTAAATTATTTTATGTATTGTCTCCATATCTTTATCATTGGGAATTACTACATTGATATTTTCATCAATAAGAATTTGTTTATAAAAATCTTCTTGCATTGTAAATTTCGTTCCCAACAGTCCAATTTTTTTAATATTATTTTTCTTGATTTCATTTGCTGTTGCTTTTGCAATATGCAAAAAAGGTATATTGATATTTTGTTGAATTTGTGGTAATAATTTATGCATAGTATTTGTACATATTATAATAAAATCTGCACCGGCATTTTGTAATGATAAACTAGCTTTTTGCAAAATCTCTCCAGCTTCATTCCATTTGCCTTTATGTTGTAACTCCTCTATCTCTTCAAAATTTACCGTATAAATAATCGATTTTGCATTATTTTGATTTCCTAATAATTTATTTGTGTATTCATTTATAATTTTGTAATACGATAAAGTTGACTCCCAACTCATACCACCGATTAATCCGATTGTTTTCATTTTACTATTTCCTTTTATAATTTCTTTTATGAGCAACATATCTTTTTTTAAACTGCTTAACATAACAGTAAGAAAAAATTTTAGAGTTCACTTGACAACTATGCCTGTCGGCGAGAGAAACAATCATGATTGTTTCATTTAATGATTACCTTTTGTAACGACTGATTTCACCGACAGATTTACCTGTTCGGTACTATGGTTTGTTATATCTATTTTATGGATCATACTCTAAATTCTTATCTTTTTGTATATGTATTTTTCCTTTATGATACTCAACAATAGTTAAAAAATCTTGAATAAAATTATCTTGTATATTTACTATGAATGTTTATATAAGAATCTCCTTATATAATCTGCCCGATTATACTATAAATTTTGTAAAAATTTTATTTTATAATAAGTAGTTTCAATAATCTTTTCTCTTGGCTCTTAAAGAATTGGTAAAAAAATATAAAAATATTTTAACTTTTATAACTATTTTAAGTTATTTTTTAAAACTTTTGGTTATAATTTCATTTCCATAAAATTTGGCCAGATAGCTCAGTCGGTAGAGCAGGTGACTGAAAATCACCGTGTCGGCGGTTCGATTCCGTCTCTGGCCACCACCTCATTTTTCTGATAATTATCTTAATTTCTTTCAAAATAGCTTCAGTAAAACTTTATTTAAACCAAAAAAGAGTAAAATTTTATAAATTTTTTAAAAAGTATATTTATGGTTAAAAGTAGAATTACGGAAGAGACTGCTCTTTTTGCAAGTGTTGCTAAATGGCTGTTTTTGTCAACTGTTATCGGACTTGTAGTAGGTGCAGGCGTTTCAATCTTTTTAAAAATTATAGAATATTTTATACACAAACAGGGTGTTTTGCCTTTTCACTACTATTTTTTACTCCCTTTTGCTCTTTTATCTTCTGTTTATTTAGTTAAAAAATTTGCTCCTGATGCCGAAGGACACGGGACAGAAAAAGTTATACAGGCAATCCATGAAAAAAATGGAAAAATAGATGTTGCTGTAATTCCCGTCAAAGTTTTAGCCACCATTATAACTATAGCCGCCGGAGGTTCAGTAGGTAAAGAGGGACCGAGTGCCCAAATAGGTGCCGGAGTAGCTTCAGTTTTTGCTACATTTTTGAAATTTAGCGATGAAGATAGAAAAGCTATCGTTATTTGCGGTATTAGTGCAGGTTTTGCAGCAGTATTCGGCACTCCCATTGCCGGAGCAGTTTTCGGAGTAGAAGTTTTGATAGTAGGCTCTATTCTTTATAGTGTACTTTTACCCTCTTTCATAGCGGGTTTTGCAGCATATCTTGTATCTCAAACCATGGGGACACCCTATATATCATTCAATTTTGATTTTTATCCTAATTACGGGTTAAATGAATTGCTTTTTTTAAAAGTTGTAGTTGCAGGAATACTCTTTGGTTTGATTTCTGATCTTACTATAACCGTCATACATGCCATAAGCAACTGGGTAAAAAAAGATTTGGTTATGGGATATGCAAAAAAAACTTTTATAGGTGGTATGTTTCTTATAGGTTTAGCTCTGCTTTTTGGCGATCAATATCTTGGTCTCGGAATGCAACAAATCGGCAACAGCATCAATAACCCCACAGGCGGAGGAGTACACTGGTATGATTTTTTGTTAAAGATTATATTTACAGGTCTTAGTCTTGGTTTCGGAGGAAGCGGAGGAGTTATAACACCTTTGTTTTTTATAGGCTCTACAAGCGGAAATGCCATAGGTCATCTTCTAAACGGCAATATACAGTTTTTTGCGGCAATCGGACTTGTAAGCATTATAGCCGGCGCGGCAAACACTCCTATAGCTGCCGCTATTATGGCATTGGAGCTTTTTGGTATTCAATCAGCCCACTATGCTGCAATATCAGGTATCATTGCATATCTTATAACTGGCCACAGAAGCATATATCCTTCTCAAATTCTTGCATTTAAAAAGTCTCAGTATCTTGAGGTGCCGACCGGTCACGATATGGAACATACAAAAGTTGTAGGCACACAATCAGCAACACTAAACAAATTAAGAGAGAGATGGCAACAAAAAAAAGGCTTGAAAGATAGCTCTAAAGACTGATACCGCTTCTTATTTTTTTGTAATTTGGAAAAATTCTTGCAACTTCTTCCCAAAATTTTTTGGAATGATTTTTATATTTTATATGAGATAGCTCATGAACAATCACATAATCTATCTCAGTATGGGAAAGTTTGGATAAAAGAGTATTGAAAGTAAGCACATTGCTGCTTGAACAACTGCCAAGTCTTCTTTTCATCTTTCTATATCTTATCTCTTTTGGATAAAGAGAAAGTTTCTTGGAAAAAAAGCTTATACGAAGC